>RECN01000030.1 GCA_007694005.1 Spirochaetaceae bacterium | reverse complement strand
CCCCAGCGTCCGACCGTGTCTGTCTCGCGCACACGCGACTGCAACAGGTTCGCTACATCGCCAAGCACCGAATCGCCGACAGCGTGCCCGAGCGTATCGTTGATTCGCTTGAAATGGTCGATATCCATGAGAATGACCGAGAGCGGAACATCGTGACGACGCACCCGCTGAATCTCATGCTTCAGCACCTGTTCGGTCTTCATGCGATTAAAGAGTCCGGTCAGGGAATCGGTAATCGCCCGGTACGCGAGTTCGGTGTTCTTTTCCTGAAGCTCCCGTGTCTTTTCCGCGACCATGCGTTCGAGAACCCGGGTTCGCTCTTCGATTTCCTTCAGCGGATAGGCCTCGTCCTCTCCGTGCACGCTCGTCGGCATGGACACGTGCTGATGGGTAAGCAGCCAGCCATCAGCCGTCCGCTCAAAAACCATCGTGAACCGCGTTCCGTTCATGCGCACCCGCTGATTCAGCATCGAGAGGTCAAGATTCAGCTCGAGGGCAACGATGCCGACGTCATTCCCGATTGCCGTTACGTGTTTTCGCAGAACATCCCATTTGATGGGGCCGGGGACCTGTTCGATGTCCCGCCTGTATAAGTGTTGCGACGCTGCGCCCGAGAAACCGATCTCGTCCCTGGCAGTTCCGAACCCGGTCATTTCGGGGTGAATGAGTCCAATAGTACCTCCGAGATCGCGTTCTCCGAAGTACCGGTCGAGATATCGGGAGGCTGCCCCTTCGATTTCGGCCAGCAGCAGGGTGTTGTCCACTGACGGGCACGCTATACGAAAGCGGGGTTACGGGTCAATTCCGTGCGATTTGCGGGACGGGACCACTGACACGTACGCTTTCATCGTCCACCAAGGCCCGACATTGCGATGCCATCGGCTAGTTGCTTTTGCAGGAAGAGAAACAGTATCAGTCCGGGTAAGACCCCTAATGTCGTTGCTGCCATCAATAAATGCCATTGAGTTCCGAACTGGCCCTGGAAACGATCCAGACCTAACGGTATGGTCATCATGCTTGTCCGGTTTACAACAATCAAAGGCCAGAGAAAGTTCTTCCACTGGGTAACGAAATGAAAAATGGACAGTGTGACGAGCGCTGATTTACCGAGCGGCATCATAATACGGAGAAACAGGGTAAGTCGTCCCGCACCATCGATGCGGGCTGAGTCCTCAAAGTCGAAAGGGATCGTGAGAAAGAACTGCCGAATCAGAAATGTACCAAATGCGGTGAAGCTTACCGGAAGGATCATAGCCTGATATGTGTCTATCCAGCCAAAGTCCCGCATAATGATAAACAAGGGAACTACAGTGACCTGGACCGGAATCATGAGTGTGGCAATGTACAGTAAAAAAAGTGCTTCTCTACCTCGGAATGGAATCCGCGCAAACGCGTATGCTGCCATCGCCGAACCGAGTACGGTCACGAAGGTCGACGCGATACCTACGAACATGGAGTTGAACAAGAATCGATTGAATGGCATAGCCGCCCATGCTCGTGTGTAGTTTCCCCATTGCAGCGTATCGCCTACAACGCTTGGAGGTACGGAGAAAACCTCCTGTGGCAGCTTCAGGGAAGTTCCAGCCATCCACACAATCGGGACCAGAAATATCAGGGCGATAATGGTCAGGAGCGAGTAGCTGATTATCGTGTAGATCGTTTTCTTTTTCATGTGCATAGTCCGAACCATCAGATATCGTATGTAACCCAACGCCCCTGCATTCGGGATTGAATCAAGGTGGTGACGAAAACGAGGGCGAACAGCACCCACGCTATGGCCGATGCGTATCCCATTCGGAAAAACTCGAAACCTTGCTGATACATATATAAGACAAGTGTATTTGTCGAGTTAATCGGGCCGCCTCCTGTCATGATGTACGTTTGATCAAAGACCTGAAACGAAAAGATCACCGTCATAACCGTTGCGAAGAACACGTAGGGCGAAAGTAAAGGAAGTTTTATGCGCCAGAACGTCTTCCATGCGCCAGCTCCGTCAATCGTTGCCGCCTCAGTGAGCGAGTCGGGTATTCCTTTCAGACCAGCGATGAAGATCACAAGATTGTACCCGAAACCCATCCAGACGCTCATGATGATAATTGCAGGCATCGCAAACGTTGGATCACTCAACCAGCGAATGCTGGACAGACCTAATGAACTCAATGCAACGTTTATAAGCCCGATCTCCGGAAGATAGAGCAGACGGAAGATTAGCGCCACCGCGACCGTGGGTATTATGACTGGAACGAAGAACACCGCTCGAAAGAAACTCGCAAAACCCGTGCGCGCGGTCAGCCAGACCGCCAGTCCTATTGCAATGACTACGTTAATGACTACATAAGACGCCACGTAGTACAGTGTGTTGCCAAGAACTTTCATGAACAGCGGGTCTTCAAAGAGTAAGCGACTGTAGTTCGCGAAACCAATAAAGCGCGGGGTTCCGACCAAGGCGTAGTCGAAGAAGCTGATTACCAGGGATGCGATCGTTGGAGCGGCGACAAATGCCATGAAACCGAGCAGATTCGGGGCTATGAAGGCGAGCGCCGCCGCATTATTGCGACGGCGCTGTATGGCACTAAGACTTGACATACAACCCTCAGAATGTTTCGACGTTTGGTGCAATCGACTGGATTCTCGTTGTGATGCGGCGAGCTACATCTTCACCAGTTATGCTGGAATCGAGCAGCAAAGCCTGTACCTCGTCCTGCACGATCGATTGTACTTCCTGCCAGTTATTATGACCTGTGTATGCGCGTCCGAAATCGACAGAATCGACTACCCACTCGAGACCTTCCACAGCCTCCTGGCCGTCGAAGAAGCCCTGGACAGCTGACGCGCGGGCGGGTAGGCCTCGTCCCCATTCAGCCAGTTTTGTGAGGGACTCAGTGCTTGTGATTGACCGTAACGCTTCCCATGCAGCAGCAGGGTTTTCTGTCTCGGAGCTGATTGAAAAGCCACTGCCAGCAACCGGTGTGTACCGCCCTGCGGGCCCTTCCGGAACCGGAGCCATACCCCAACGGAATTCTGCAGCTCGCAGGGTCGTCGCCTGCCATGGGCCTTCGATGAACATCCCCACTGAACCACCGAGAAACTGTTCGACCTGAAAGAAAGGATTTGCGAACTCAGTAAGCGGACGCGCGACTTGATGAACGTGAAAGAGATCGGAAACAAACTGAAAAGCGTCTGCCGTCGCGTCCTGAGTGAAGTCATAGTTGCCGGTTTCGGAGTTAAAGTAGTCGCCTCCCATACCCCAGATGAAGTAGACCAGTCCGTCGAGAGAGTCGTTGACGGCATATCCGTGGTTTCCATTTCCGGAAAGTGCTCTGGCCGCTTGAAGGAACTCATCCCACGTCCAGGATTCATCCGGGTACTGTAGACCGGCGTCGTCAAAGAGATCCATATTGTAGTACAAAACCGCCGGACCACTGTCGTACGGTAGTCCGTATATCTGACCATCGTAGGTCAACGCATCTATCATCGCTTCATCGAAATCAGATAGATCAAGTTCGGGATCGTTAGCGATGAAATCGTCAAGAGGGAGAAATCCTCCGAGCGAGTAGAACCCGTAAGCCCGAAGGCTTTGCATCGCGATTATATCTGCCTGGGTTCTCGACGCAATCTGTGTCTGTAACCGTGTCCAGTACGCATTCCAGCCCGTACTGTCAATGCTCAGCGTCACATTGTCCGCCGTCTCTTCAAAGTCGCGAGCAAGCTCTTCCCACTGCTGCTGCTCGGTTTCCGTTGAAACCCACATGGTCCATCGCAGGTTTGTCGGTCCGTCCTCACGGGTCGTTTCCCGTCCGCCTCCCGCCGACACGGAAACAAGTCCGAGCGTAAAAATAACCAATCCCAACAAGAAACTGAACAAGCGTTTGTATTGCTTCATAGCGATACCTCCTTACGTCGTGTATCCCTACATTACGACCGGAAAAATGAATCTGTCAATGAAAACTTTCATAAAACAAACTTGCTTTTGTTCAAAAACACCGATACTCTGAGACGTGAAAGCCACTTTGGAGGTTAAGACATGGAGTTTACAGCTGATTCATCGTCCCTGAGCGGGCATGTGATACCGGACTGGTTCAGCGACGCTAAATTTGGAATATTCATTCATTGGGGTCCGTACAGTGTTCCGGCATATGCACCCGTTGGCGAAACGGACATCGCTGGCCTGTTCGCCTCAGGCGACATGGAGGCGCTATTTCGATTGCAGCCGTATGCTGAGTGGTATCAGAATTCGATACGAATACCGGGCAGTCCTGCCGCCGCATATCATGTGAAGACATATGGAAAAGACGCGGATTATGCGGATTTCGCCACTGCGTTCAACGAAGCCGCAGATTCCTGGAAACCGGAAGAATGGGGTGAACTGTTCCGCGATGCAGGTGCACGTTATGTGGTCCTGGTTACCAAGCATCACGATGGGTTTACCTTGTGGCCAAGTAAACATAGAAATCCACGTATGCCAACGTATCATGCCACTCGAAATATTGTCGCAGAACTTACGGATACGGTTCGGGCTCACGGCATGCGAATGGGCTACTACTACTCAGGCTTGCTCGACTGGACGTACACGAAGAAACCCATACGAGATTTTGTTGATCTTATGACCAATACACCCACCAGTCGCGAGTATGTGTCGTATCAGGAAAATCATTGGCGAGAACTGATAAACGAGTACAAGCCTTCCATACTGTGGAGTGATATCGGTTATCCCCCTGGCAGTAATCCGGCACAACTCATGGCCGACTACTACAATACCGTGCTGGACGGTGTCGTTAATGACCGGTGGGTACAGCTGGCGAAACCGAAGCGACTCTTGCTCAGGATGCCAGGCTTGCGAAACAGCATCAATAAGCGAGCAGCCGAGGCCTTAAGTGGAACCGGCACAAATCCGCTCAAGCCAGTACATCATGATTTTACTACCCCTGAGTATACAACTTTAAACTGGATCCTCGAAACCAAATGGGAGTGTACAAGGGGTATTGGCAGGTCTTTCGCATATAATCAGTACGAGCCCGATGAGATGTATCTGACGCTTCCGGAGCTTCTTGAGTCGTTTATTGATATCATCAGTAAGAATGGCAACCTTCTCCTGAATGTCGGACCGAGAGCTGATGGCACGATTCCCGAGATTCAGTCTCGACTTTTACGGGAGTTTGGTGCCGAGCTTTCAAGACTAAAAACTGGCGTTTACGGGTCGCGTCCGCACACGTCGTTTGGTTACGATGGCGAGTCCGGTGAAAAGATACGGTATACGAGGAAAGGTGACACGGTTTACTGCTTTGTCTTTCCAAACGGACAGACAGAAGTTACGATACAACTGACTCAGGACGTTGACGCGCGAAGTATCGAAGTGGTCACGGATGATTGTTCGGTTGTCTCATCCTCTGGAAGCTTGTGTACGATTGGAGGTTTTTCGTCGACCGGGAGTAACGTATTCTTGCTAAAATGCAGCCTTAAGTAGTGGGACATAACGATGAGACAGAAAGAGGTGACTATGAGGGACGTGGCGTCATTAGCCGGCGTCTCCATAGGAACTGTATCCCGACATATCAACGGTGCTCCATTAAAACAGGCGACACGCGAACGCGTTCAGCAAGTCATCGAAGAGCTCGGGTATAAACCGGATGAACGGAAGGGTCCTACGGGTGCGCCTACGCTGACAATCGGGGCGGTGCTACCGTTTTTCGACAGTTTTCACATGGGAATCATCAGCGCTCTTGAGAAGATCATGTATCGTAACCAGTACCACCTGGTACTGGCTGAATATGAAGATGACGAGGATGCGCTTGAGTCAAAGATCCGTTTTCTTCGGCAACGGTATACTGACGGGATCGTATGTTCGCCGCTTTCCTCAGATCTACCGATTGTTCGTTCATTGCGGGGTTCAAAGATCCCTCTCGTAAGTTTTAATAATGAGGTTCCTTCGTGGGCGTGTGATCACGTCCATGTTGATGACCGAAACTCTGTGTTTCGGGCCGTCGAATATCTTGCGACGATGGAACACCGGAGAGTTGTGTTTGTCGGTGCAAACGATGGCTCTAACACGGCATTAGAGCGTGAGAAAGGTTTTTTAGACGCGGTTACGCGACTGGGGCTTGATCCCGGAGTGTGCACCGTTCAGCATGGCGACTGGCGTCGTGAACAGAGTGGATATTCGGTGGCCCGTATCATCTTTGGTCGGACGCCGAAACCGACGGCAATCGTGACCGCAAACTATGTATTGGCTTTTGGTGTCCTCGCCTTTATGCTGGACAATGGAATATCGGTAGGTGAACAGGTTTCGATTGTCAGCTTTGACGATACTGAGGTTTTCAAGCTTACCAAACCCGGTATTACCGCATTGCGGCAACCGCTTGATCAGATCGCGGTGAATATTGCGGAGATAATGTTTCGACGGCTTTCAGGAGACTGGAGTGACTACCCAACGATCGTGGAATTGCCGACGGAGCTGATTGTTCGTGGTTCTGTACAACGTGCACCAAAATAGAACAGCTTACAGAAGCAGTCCCGCCCCAATGACCGCTACAAGACTCCCGACGGCGACGCCTGCGACGATTTCGCTGACGCTGTGTCCGTAGAGCAGCGGCAGTGCCGGCATGCCCCGGTCCGCACGGTCTGCGTTGTAGGCTGTTCCCAGCCGTTCGACGGTGCCGCGGACCCGGACCGCGTCGTGCAAAATAATGATCGTGAACACGAGGCTTACCGCAAACACTGCCGAGTCGAAGCCGGAGACGATTCCAGCGCCGACCGTTACCGAGGCGGTGAATGCCGCGTGTCCGCTCGGGAATCCTCCGAAGCGAAACAGCGGAGCGAGATCAAAGCGACGCTTCCGTACACTCGAGGCTAGGGCCTTCCAGGTCTGGCAGCTTATCTGGGAAATGATGGCAAGAATGAGCACGTGTGGAAGCTGTTCCATGCCCAACAGTGTAGCGCAGACTTGACGAAACTTCGATATCGGAGCAGCGTTCGAGCATGGGTATCAGCGAGCAGAAAATGGGTCAGGCATCCTGGATGGTGGAAACGAATACCATTCAGGCGTGGGTCACCGAACAGGGTGGGATGATGGCACCGGTGACCTTCAGGCTTCCGTCCGGCCGTACGGTTGAACCCTACTATGTTGCTCCGTGGTACGACGAGAATCGCGAAGTTGAACCTGCTGTTCTTGGTCCGCTTCGCGGTGATTTTTTCTGCCTTCCCTTTGGGGCGGATAACGCGGTCGGTTCCGAGGATCATCAACCGCACGGCGAATCGGCGTACGCGACGTGGAGGCTGCTGGAACGCGCTTCACACGACGATGCACAGACGCTCTCGCTCGGGATCGACTATCAGGCGTGTGCCGGTTCGATCACCAAGAACCTTCACTTCAGCGAAGGTCACGCCGTAATTCGAACCGAGCACGTGATTCGCGGCTTCTCGGGGCGCTATCCACTGGGGCATCACGCTACGCTGCACGGCGGCTCAGGTGGCGCAATCTGGCGCATATACACCGCTCCTTTCGACTACGGGGCGACCGACCCGTCCTTCGTGGAACCGGCTGCCGGCGGTGAATACCACGCGCTGGAGCCGGGTGTCTCGTTCGACTCGCTCGATAGCATCCCGACGCGCTGGAAGGGGGTAGCGGATGCCGATGGTTCCCGTTTCCCTGCCAGGCGCGGGTTCATCGACCTCTACGCAGTATACCGGACCCCGCCCGACGAGCCTGAAAAGCGCATCGCGTGGTCGGCTGCGTATAATCGCGATGAGCACTATCTCTGGTTTTCAGTGAAGGACGCTTCGGTTCTGCCGGCAACGGTGTTCTGGGTCGAAAACGGTGGGCGGCATCAGGCGCCGTGGGACGGTCGCAACAGCTGCATCGGCATAGAGGAGACCTGCACGTATTTTGCGGCAGGCCGTCGCGAGTCGGTCGATGACAACGACGTGAGTCGGCGGGGTATCCCGACCGCGGTGTCGCTTGATGCGGACCGGAGGACGGTCATACGAACCGTGCAGGGTGTGCTCGAGATTCCCGAAGAGCCCGATTCCGTGGAGTTTCTTACCGACGCCGAGGGCATGCTTGTGTGTCGCGTCAACGGCGGGGCCATGCTCCCGACCGGTGTCGAACGATCCGCGGCACTCTCAGCGCTATGAGCAGATCCTCAGACCCTGGACCAAGCGCATCCCTGTTTGCAGCAGCCACGCTTCGCCGTGCGATCCGGGACTACCGCGGTCTGCTTGATCGTGGCTATCCCGACAAGCAGGTATTGCAGCTCGTCGGAGATCGCTACCGCCTGACCCGCGACTACCGGGGTATGCTGCAGCGCGGTGTTTTCAGCACATCAGCATCGGAGCGGCGCATGCAACGGCGGCTGACCCGCATACAGTGCGCACAGCGATGTACGCAGGCGCAGGCATCAGGCCGTCGTGGCGAGCTGCTCGTAGACGGTCATAATGTGCTCTTTACCATGTGGAACTGCCGGGCGGGGCGACCGATCGTCCACGCGACCGACGGGTTCATACGCGACATAGGCGGCACATCGTCCCGGCTGCCGCACGACGAGCGCTTCAGCCGCCTCGCTGTCGAACTGTGCGAGGTGATCGCGAGCCTTGAACTCCCGGCCGTCCGTGTGCTTCTCGACGAACAGATCCCCTACAGCGGTGACCAGCGGTCCGAGCTCGAAGCGCTGTGGCAGCAACGCGGCGACTGGGAGTCCGACGATTCGTCGGTTCAGGTGTCCTTTGAAACGAACCGGTCTGTGGACGCCTGTGTGGCGGCGGACGACAGCGGAACCGAGGTCATCGCAACGAGCGATACCGGCATCATCGATCGTTGTGAAGCTGAGGTTTTCGATCTCGGCGGCTATGTTGTCGAACAGATCTACCGGCGCTCGCCCCGGAGACTCTGAGGCACTGCGAGAATCAGCTCGTGCAGGGACGTGACAGCAGTCGCGATCTCCGCGTTGCGAATGAGGACCGCGATGTTAATTTCCGTCGCGCTTTGCGACACCATGCGGGCTTTGATTCCGTTGGAGCCGAGCGCAGCGAAGATCTCTTCGAGGATGCGAACCTTGCCTTTGAGTTCCTCACCGATTACGCATACGATCGCCTGTTCCCGGTAGATCTGCGCCGTTCCAAGTCCCGCGAGTCTGTTCATGGCCTGGGACACGACCTGCTCATCGTAATCGCGGTCGGTCACGAGCGATACGGTTGCCTCCGAAGTTGTCGCCATATGCACACCAATACCCGAATCCGACAGGATTCCGAACGCTCGTGACAGGATCTCGACTGCCGACATGAGACGGGCGGAGGCGATGGTGATCAGGCAGACATCCTCTTTGTACACGATGGACTTGGCGGCGGACTCGGTAAGCGCGCTTTCGGGAAGAATGATGCTTCCGGAGTCCGCGGGATGCATGGTGTTCAGCACCCGGACCGGTATTCCTTTCCGGATTGCCGGAACAAGGGTCGCCGGATGCAGGACCTCTGCTCCGTAATACGCGAGTTCGCTCGCTTCCTCGAAGGAGAGTCGGGCAAGGCTCCTCGCCCGCGGATCAACCGAAGGATCGCAGGTCATGACCCCGGATACATCGGTCCAGATCTGTATTTCCTCGACCCCTAACGCGGCACCGACGATCGATGCGGTATAGTCCGACCCGGATCGGCCGAGCGTCGTTATGCTTCCCGATGCATCCTTGCCGAGGAACCCGGTCACCACCGCGATACCCTCGATCTTCCGCAGATGCGATGCAAGCGACGCGTCGATGCCGGGCAGAGGCGTTGCGGCCCCGTGACGCGAGTCAGTCTCCAGCCCGATCTCAAAGCTGTTTACCGCGACCCCGGGAAGCCCCTGCGACCGCATACAGGCTGCAACGATGCGGGTTGAACACTGCTCTCCGAAGGCGAGGATCTGGTCTATGGTGCGGGGCGTCAGTTCCCGGATCAGGCTTACCCCGCGGATGAAACCCTGAAGCCTGTCGAAAAGGTCGTCGCAGAGCGTGGGCTCGAGGTCGAGATCCGACAGCAGTTTCTGGTGATACCCGGTAATGACCGAGGTGTCGATGGTGCCGAGGCTCGCGCGTCGCGCCGACTCCAGGAGTTGGTCTGTCGTTTTTCCGTGAGCTGAGACGACAACGACCGGAGCCCGTTCACGCGCTTCCGCAACGAGCCCGACGGCTCGTCGAACTTTTTCCGCGTCGGCGATCGAGCTGCCACCGAATTTCATGACGATCATCCGCAGGTCTCCATGGCGCACCATACTTACACTCTGGAATCAAGCCGGTCAACTGTGTAGTATTTCCTGCAATGAATTCCCTCACTGTACTGCACGCTGCCGATCTGCACGTCGGTCTGCGCTTCTTGTCGCACGGCGAGGCGTCACAGCCTTTATCGGCAGCACGTTTCGAGGTCGTCGACCGGGTTGTCGAAGCAGCCTCTCAGGCTTCAGCCGATATTCTGGTGCTCGCCGGTGATCTGTTTGACCGCACGCGTATAGCGAAAACAGACATTGAACGGGTCTGCGAGAGTCTCGCGGGCTTCTCCGGTGCCTGTGTTCTGGTCCTTCCGGGGAACCACGACTACTTTTCCCCAGAGAGCGCGCTCTGGAGCGATTTCTGCAGGGAAGCCGGTGAGCATGTACTGCTGCTCGCCGAAACAGGTCCGTACCGGCTCGATGACTACGGCCTTCCCTGCGATGTCTGGGCGGCACCCTGCACATCCAAGACCTCATCGCAGCACGTCCTGCCAACCGAGTTGCCGGCGACGCGACACCCAGGGCGTTTCCAGCTCGGAGTCGCGCACGGGAGTCTTATCGGCGTGTCGCCGGATCCTAAACTGCAGTATTATCCCATGACGCGCGAAGACCTCGACGCCACGGGTGTCGATATCTGGCTTCTCGGGCACACTCACGTACCCTGGCCGGAGATCCCTGACCCGGGCATACGCGTATACAATCCCGGAACACCCGAGCCCGACGGCTTTGACTATACCCGCAGTGGCGGGGTGTTCCTGCATACACTCCTGCTCCCGGAGGTCGACTCGAGCGACGAGTCCCGACCCGAGAGCCGGCGGGCGCAGTTGACGAGCCGATTCATCGCAACAGGACAGTTTCGATTCGAGCACCATGAACGCACGATTACCGGTGTGCCGGCTGAGGATTTCCTGTCCGACATTCCCGACCACACGGATGCAGCGAAGACCTGTGTCCGTCTGCGCGTTCACGGTCGCATCGATCCGGACTCCCGGACGCGCTATCACGCGCTCCGCGACGAGCTTCGTGCGCGGCTGCTGCTGCTCGAAGTCGATGAATCGGAGCTTCACACCCGCATTACCGCCGACACGATCGGTGATCATTTCCCGTCCGCATCGTTCCCTGCGGAGCTGTTGACGCGTCTCTCCGAGGACGGTGACGACGAAGCGATGGATCAGGCTTTTCGTCTTCTCGAGCAGGTGAAAGGCTCATGACCATCCGTGCACTGAAGCTCCATCCCTTTGCGGGCAGTGTCGACCGCGATCTGACCTTTCAACCCGGTTTGAATGTGGTTCTCGGTCCGAACGAGGCGGGTAAGTCCACCGTTTTCGAGGCCTTGCGCCACGTCATACAAACCCCGGCCCGGCTGACACCCAAACGCTTTACCGACGCGCTCGGTTCTTTCATGCCCGCATCGGGAGGCGACGTAATCCGGGTATCGCTCGTACACGCTGACGGCAGTCTGTGCAAAACCTGGCAGCGGTCCGGAGGAACGGCACGGGTTGTGACGGAGCAGGCTGAGTTTACCGATACCGAAGCGGTACAGGATGTTATCGACGCGTGGTTTCCCGCCGGAAAGGCTACAACCGACTGGCTTCTCAGCGCCGATCAGGACGGTTCATCCCGTCTTTTCGAGCGGTTGACGCTCGCCGAGGCTGATTCTGTCCGGGACTCGCTCTCGTCGGCGCTGCGATCATCACTCATGGAGACGGCCGGAGTGTCGGTGGACGCCTTCAGCCGGGCACTCGACGAAGAGCTTGGCCGGTACTACGCAAACTGGGATATACAGGCTGCGTACCCGAAAAACAACCGTGGCATACATAACCCCTACAAGCAGAGTGTTGGACTGGTTCTTGCCGCGTACTATGCGCTCGAAGAAACCCGGCTGGCGCTGAAGGAGTCGCGAGACTACGAGCAGGCTGCAGCCGAAGCGCAGGACAGGCTCGCACGGATGCAGGCCGGGCTCTCGGCGATCGACGTTGACTACGCGCGGTTGAAACCCATCGAGGCGGACATACAGGAGCGTCTCAGCTTCGAGCACGAGCTTTCGCGCCTCTCCGGCGAGCACGAGCGCCTCAAGGAGGTAAACCGGACCTGGCCTCTGACCGAAGAACGGGCAAGGTCGCTCGGCGAAGAACTGGAACGCCTCGCCCGGCAGAAAATAGCGCTGGAAGAAGAGAGAGCCGCGGCACTGAGACAGCGCGATCGGGCGGTGCTCGAGAAGAAGGTGAACCGGCTCGAAGAACTCGAAGCGGGAGTCGCGCAGGCGCGCAAGGACGCTTCTGCGGTGCAGGCACCCGACGCGGAAACCATACAGAGCATGCGGCGCTTCGAGCGGAGTGCGGCACAGGCGGGAGCCCGCATCGATGCTGAGCGACTGACCGTCACGCTCACCTCGCAGGTCGACGGAACAGTCATCGTGAGCGGGGAAGACATCGTCCTTCGCGGTGGCGAGCCGTCGGTGCACACCGTCAGCGGCCGTGCGGAGATCGCGACTGGTGATCTGCGCATAATCGTCGAGTCCGGAGAGGGCGAGATAGAAGAAGCAGTGCGCACCCGGGACCATGCGACGACACAGTTGCAGGCGCTTTATGAGGCTTCGGCGGTCGCGTCTGTGGAAGAAGCAGAACAGAAGCGCGAGCACGCACAGACTGCATCCCGGAACCTGAAGGAACTGCTCGCGCGTCTGACGCAGGCATCCGAAGACGGTGATCTCTCGACGCTGAAAGAGCAGCTTGACGCGCTTGGGCCGCCCGAGGATGAGACCGGGTCGGCGACGACAGCGGCCGCTCCTCGGGATCCGGACCGCATACAGCAGGAACAGCTCGACCTCGGGGCGCGCTTCGCAGAGACGAAACTGCAGCTGGAGCAGGCTCAGACACAGCTGAGCGCGTGGGAGGCGGAGTTCGGGAACCACGAGCAGGTCGTTGAGGCTCTCGTGGAGGTACAGGCGGGGCGCAGGAATGCCACGACGAAACTCGAAGGCCTCGCCAGGCTTCCGGAAGACTGCCCCGACAGTGCCTCGTTCTTCGATCGTCTGCGATACCTCGAGTCCGAGCGTGAGCGTCTGACGCGTTCCTGTTCCGAAGCGCGGGAGGCGATGCTCCGGCTTGAGCGTGACGCCCCGGAGCGTTCCGCCGAAGAGCTCGAGCGCGATCTTTCGCGTCACGAAGCTATCTTCGAGCGGGTCCGGAGAGAAGCAGAAGCGCTGCAGCGCCTGCAGCGGACAACACGCGAGGTCATCGCCGAGGTCGACAGCAGGACCTACGACGGGCTGCAGACCCGCTTTCTGCGTCTGCTCGGCATCATGACGCAGGAGCGATATTCTGACGTCGACCTGGCCCGTGAACTCCCGCAGTCGACCCGGGTGGACGGGAACGAGCTCGCACTGAGTCTGCTGTCGCACGGGACAAAGGAGACCTTCGCCCTGGCCTGGCGGATGGCGGTGCTCGAAGAGCTGTATCCTGACGGAGGAGGGCTCCTTCTCCTCGATGATCCGCTGGTTCATCTCGATCCTGCCCGCCGACGCGGTGTCTGCGAGGCCATGCGTGGGATTTCCGGCAGGCAGCAGATCGTCATGCTGACCTGCCACCCATCCTTCGTCGACGAGCTGGTGGAAGTTGCGGGTGGCAACAACGTGCACTGTATCCGATTGCCGGACTGAATCAGTATCTTCTGGTCAGTCATGTTTTCCATAACACGCCTGGCGATACGGAATCTCGCACAACACAGGGCGAAAACCATCATAGTCGGCAGCATCATTTCGCTCGGGGTCATTGTCCTCATAGTCGGGAACAGTTTCATGGAGACTGCCCGGCTCGGTATCGAGCGGGCGTTCATTAACAACTACACCGGACACGTCATGATCACCGGCCTGAGCCGGGGCGATATCTCGCTCTTCGGCGTGCAGTCACCCGGTGGCGTGGAGGAAACCCCTGTCCTGCCGTCAGTCGCCGCGATCCGGGAGTTTTCGCTGAGTCTTGATCCGGTCGTACAGCTTACGCCGCAGCTCACGACATTCGGCCAGTTCGGCCTCGATGACGTGGAGGGACGCACCTTCGGTCTGCTGTTCGGGATCGATGCGGAGACCTACTTTGACATGTTTCAGAGTGCGCGGGTCGTCGAGGGGCGACTACCCGAACCCGGCGAGCGCGCCATGCTCATGAGCGTCCAGCGGGCCGAGGCCCTCGTTGAGGCCATAGCACGCCGCGCGGAGAGAGACGGAATCGAGCCCGAGCGCAGCGACGTTCGGGTCGGAGACCGCATAGCGATCTCAAGTTTTGGAACCGGCGGTTTTCGCATCCGGCTCGTACCACTTGTCGGGATCTACGAACCGACGAGCGGCGAAGCGGTAGGAAGTGAGTTCATCAATTTCGTGGATGCAGAAACGATACGGTCACTGACCGGGCTGAGTACGGGAACAGGCAGCGAGATAGTCATTCGCGAAGAGGAGCGGACCCTGCTCGATGCTGAGGACTTCGATCTGCTGTTCGCTGATGACGGTTTCGACGACTTCGTGTTCGACGATGATGCAGGCGAGTTCAGCGACGACTGGGATGCGATTTTTGACGGTGATAGGGAAGCAGATGCGGAACCGGGCGAACCCACTGAGGCAGACCTGGCCGCGCTCGCAGAAGCAGCAGGCTCGGACAGCGGACCGTGGAACTTTCTGCTCCTCCGTCTCGACCGCACCGCGGCGGTGCCTGCCGTCGTTACCCGCATCAACGCCTTCCTCGAAGACGAAGGCATCGCCGCGCGAGCCTGGGACTGGGAACAGGCTGCCGGCCCCTTCGCGACCACCGCCGACATAGTCCGCATCGTGTTTAATGTTGCCATAATCATCGTCGGCGTTGTCGCTGCTATAGTCATCATGAACACCCTGGTGATCTCTGTCATGGAGCGGACCGCAGAGATCGGCACCATGCGCGCCCTGGGAGCGGGGAAGGTATTCGTGTGGCGCCTGTTTTTCACCGAAAGCCTCGTGATCACCGGCGTGTTCGGGCTTATTGGAATGGGACTCGGCAGCCTTATTACGGGTGTCCTGTATCTGATCGGCATACCCGCTACGACCACCTTTCTCGAGGTGCTGTTCGCCGGACCTGAGTTGCGTCCGGTGGTATCGTGGGTCTCGCTTCTCGGGTCCGTTGGTATTGTGGCAACCGTTGCCATTCTGGCACACATCTACCCTGTCATGGTGGCGCTTCGCGTACAGCCGGTCAGGGCAATGAAGGTAGACTGATGGGTACCCTGCTGCGGACGGCACTGCGAAATCTCTCACGACAGAAACGCCGGACCGTTCTGCTTTCGGGCGCGATCGCCTTCGGTGTGATGGTCGTCACGGTCATCAACGGCTTTGCCGGCAGCTTTCTTGAGAACGTGACCGAGAACTTCGGGCAGCTGCTCGCCGGGCACATTTTCATAGAAGGTGTAGAGCGGGACGAAGAACGCGGAGAGATTCAGATCATCAGGGATGATGATGCACTGCTCGCGGCGATAGAACGTTCGGGCGTGAACGCGCGCTTCGTGACCCGACGCAGCGACGTCCGGGGAACGCTGGTCTTTGGCGGCCGCACCGCATCTCAGCAGATTGTCGGGGCGGACTGGAGCGTCGAATCGGTGCTTACCGAGCGCATCATCCTCGAAGAAGGAAGTTTCGACGGTGTTCGCCGCGGGAACGGTCTCATCGTCGGGCGTCCAACCGCCGACCTGCTCCGTCTCGAAGTCGGCGACCCCGTCCTCGTACGGCTGCGGACGATTACCGGTCAGCAGAACGTCGGGGAGTTTCGCATCTCGGGGATATCCTTTGATCCCGGCTTCGTAGCGGGCCTCACGGCCTACGCGGATCGCGGCTACATAAACGAGCTCCTGCAGATCGAAGCGCACGAGTACCGCCAGCTCGGACTGCTCCTGTCGACCCTGACCGAGATCGACGAGTCGGCCGATCGCATTTTCGAAGAGATGGCGGCGACGCTCGATGTCTTTGAGCGAAGCCCTGAGGACGCGGATACCAATCCGATCTCAGCACTCTTCGATCAGGCACGAACCGAAGAGTGGGAAGGTGTGCGCTACCGGCTGTACACGCTCAACGAGATCGTCTCCGATGCGCAACAGATCGTCGTGGTTCTGAATCAGGTCAGCGTTGTGGTGCTCGTGGTGCTGCTCGGCATAACCATGATAGGGATCACCAATACCTTCCGTATGGTTATGTTCGAACGTATCCGTGAAATCGGAACGATGCGCGCGCTTGGCATGCAGAAGGCTCAGGTGCTCGCCCTATTCCTTGCTGAAGCGCTTATGCTTGCGGTACTCGGAATCCTCGCGGGGCTCCTTGCCGCGGCTGCGCTCATGGCTGGCCTGTCGCAACTCTACATTGGCCTTGATACGCCGATATTTGTGCTGCTGAAAGACGGGTACTTCACCTTCAGGGTCCGGTCCGGGCAGAGCCTGCTGCATATGACGCTGGTGGTTCTGTTCACCGTGTCCGCCGCGTGGTTCCCCGCACGGCGTGCCTCAGAGCTGCCGCCGGTCGAAGCGCTTCGAAGTACCAACTAGGGAGGACTTCATGCTTATACATCGCACGACCCGCAGGGCGTCCATTGCACTCGGGCTGTTATTTCTGGTCTCGGCGCTCGGCGCCGACACGCCTGACTTTGACGCCATGCTTCGAGAGATTGACCAGCTTGGTCAGTTCGGAGATCGAGACTTCTCCGGCGTATACACGATCGTGTCTCAGGTACCGGGGCAGGACGATTCGGTGACACAGGCGCGTCTGTTCAGGCGCGATCGAAGCGACCAGTTTGTTCTTATTATTCTGCAGCCGCAGATTCAGCGCGGGCAGGGCTACCTGCAGACCGGCGATACCGTGTACTTCTACGACCCCGAAAGCCGCCGCTTCGAGCGCACGACCCTCCGGGACTCGATTCAGGGAACCGACGCACAGAACCGGGACCTGGTCCGGGGAAATCTTTCGCAGGATTATCGCGTGACCGACTGGGAGCTCGGACGGCTCGGCAGTTTCGACACCTATATTCTCGACCTTGAAGCGACCGGCACAGGCGTGGACTATGACCGCATCAGACTGTGGGTCAGAACCGACAGACCGGTTGTGCTGCGCGAGGAGAACTACAGCGTCTCAGGCAGGCTGCTGCGCACCCTGCTGTTTCCCCGATACGCGAATGTCGGAGGGCAGGCGGTGCCGACGCAGATCCTGATCGTCGACGGCATAAACGAAGGCGAGCGCACGCAGATCACGCTCCGTGACCCGAGTGTTGCCGCTATTCCCGACGGAGTATTTACCCGTGATTACCTTGAACGCGTCAGCCGTTAGGCTTCTGTGTTTCGGGCTCCTGCTTTCTGCTGTGCTCCTGACGGGCGCCGGGGCACAGGACTTCGACGAGGACGATCCCTTCGCCTCCCTGTTCGAGGACGACGACATGTTCGACGACGTCGACGAGGATTTCGACCCCTTTGCTGACCCGGCCGATGATCCGCTGGTCTCCGATGCTGTGGTGTGGAGCGGCCGCTTCCTCGGATCGCTGGGAGCGGCGTGGACCTGGCTCGATCCCTGGGGCGAAGGCATAGGCGAAGCCGACGCAGCGAGTCTTACCCCGAGTGTGGGCGCCGATCTGCGTTTCGACGCGAGACCGTCCCGCAACTACCGGGTGCTTGGGTCGCTTCAGATACGCGCGATCGCCGACG
>RECN01000032.1 GCA_007694005.1 Spirochaetaceae bacterium | reverse complement strand
TTTCTCTTCAGCCCGGCGGACGTGCTGAATCTGACCGCCATTGACCCCCAGAATCCGGACGGCGACATCGAAGGCCCGGTCAGTCTCAGAACACGCGTACCCTTCGGCTCAAACACCGCGACCCTGTATCTGGTTGTTCCCGATAATGCCGAGCCGCGCGATCTCGCGATCGCGCCACAGCTGCTCTTCGAGATCGGCGAAACCGAGCTCGGTGTCGCGGGCTGGTACCAGCGCAGGAGGCCTCCCCGCGGCATCCTGACGCTTCGGCGTGGGGTCGGCGCGTTCGACGTGTTCGCAGAGGGGGTGCTCGCGTGGGGGTCGGAACGGACCTACCTCGAGGCACGGGGCGTCGACGACGATCCCCCGTTCCGCACCTTCCGGCAGGACGACGGTCTCTATCCCAGCGCAACGGTCGGGTTCCGACGCCTCGACGACATCGAAGGGCTCGGCAATCTGATCTTCGCCGGGCAGTACCTGTATAACGGCGAGGGCTACGCGACGAACACGCTACCCGGGCGCGACGAGACCCTGCTGCAGATCGCGACGGCGGTGCTGATACAGCAGGCAGCGGCGGCTGCGCTCGCCGGAACGGTACCGGAGCCCGACGACCTCATAAGCCTCGTATCACCCGATGACCCGACCCTCGCCTTCGGCGACATCGCGCCGCTCACCGCTGGCCGGCACTACGCCGCGCTGACGATGGGGCTCACCGACATCGCGGGGTCGCGCTTCGGGGCGACCGTATTCGGCATTCTCAACATGACCGACTGGTCGGGATTTGTCTCACCCGGATTCAGCTACCGCTTTACCGACCGCATGAACCTCTCGACAACCACCGCGCTGAACTTCGGGCGTCCGGGCAGCGAGTTCGCGAATCCCGCGACGCGCATCCCCAGCGACGGTCTGCTCTCGGCGACCCCGGTCTTCCCGGATACGGGGCCCATCATCAGCGTGAACCTCTCTCTGAGTCTGGGCGGGGGTAGCTTTTAGACCGGTCGCTCCGTACAATGTTGAGGCTACAAGGGGGCAGGCAATGAAGAAGCTAGTGGCGGTTTTCGGGCTCGCGATCATGGTACTCGCGGCCTGCATAGACTACGAGGAAGAGCTGGTTATTCAGGCCGACGGCAGCGCCGAACACCGGGTTGCAATGGCAGTGTCGCTTGAGTTCTCGGAAATGGACGGGGCCATGGGGGGCATGAACGGGTCAATCACCTCAGACTTCTTCGACGATTTCGTCGGTGAGGGTATCACGGTTCTGTCCCAGGACAGCTTTGTCAGGCCGACCCGGAACATGTATGGCGACGAGGAATTGTACCAGGTGCAGGAGATACGGGTTCGCTACGACAACGTTGCGGAAGCTCCGAATCTGGCGGGTGACGAAGATTCGTTTACCTTCGAACGCCGCAGCGACGGCAGCTTCCTGCTGCGAAGGCGCATCGAGGCCGACGGCGCCGAAGAACCGGATCCGGAGATGGACGAGATGCTCGAGTTCATGGGCTTTCTCTTCGCCGATAACGGGTTTTCCTTTGCGCTGGAAATGCCCGCTCGCATTCGCACCGCCCGCGTCGAAGGGGCTCCGGAGCATCTTCAGCCGACCTGGGAAGGACGCCGGGTGGAGTGGTATCTGCCCTTTGTGGAAATGATGGGAGCCAAAGATGACTTCTGGCTCGTCGTCGAGACAGCTGCCCGATAGCAGCGGGTACGGATTCCCCTGACTTCCCATGATACTGAAACTCACGAATCAGCTGAAAACCTACGACTGGGGGGACATCGACTCCATCGCGCGATTCCTTGGTCAAAGACCCGACGGATCACCTATTGCCGAACTCTGGATGGGGGCTCATCCTGCCGGGTCGAGTCTGGTGTCAGCGGGGGGCGACGCCGGGACCAGCCTGCTCGACCTGATCGCATCGCACCGGGAAGAAACGCTCGGGCGTGCCGCGGCGGCAGGCGCGACCGAGCTCCCTTTTCTGTTCAAGCTGCTCGCGGCCGGTAAGGCCCTGAGCATACAGGTGCACCCGAGCCGCGAGCAGGCGAAACGCGGATACGAGCGCGAGAACGCACAGGGGATTGCCCTTGATGCTCCCGAGCGCACCTACAAGGATAGAAACCACAAGCCCGAGCTCATGCTCGCAGCCGGGCCGTTCTGGGCCATGAGTGGATTCCGTGATCCCGCTGAGAGTGCGGCCGTGCTCGCGCTGACGGGGATTCGGGCCAGTGATACCCGCGGTATACTCAGCGAGGTTCTCGCTCTGACCGCTACAGACCTTGCCGCGGCAGTATCCCGAATCGATTTGCCCGACGAGGACCCCGAAGATCTGTACCGGGCACAGGGGGGCGTGACCGACGCGGTCAGGTTTGCCTGGGTTCACGAGCTGCAGCGGCAGTACGGACTCGATCCCGGCATTCTCGCGCCGCTGTTCCTGAATGTAGTACGGCTCGACGCCGGTGAGGCCTTGTATCAGGGCGCAGGGCTCCTGCACGCGTATCTCCGAGGCTTTGGCTTTGAGGTCATGGCAAACTGCGATAACGTACTCCGTGCCGGACTGACACCCAAGTTCATGAACGTGGCGGAACTGCTTGAGATCGTTGACTTCGGTTCAGGCCCACCGGCTCGTGTCACCCCTGTCGCGCACGCGTCAGACGTTCTGGAGTACCCCTGTCCGGTTCCCGATTTCAGGCTTCTACAGCTTGACCTGCGCGCGCAACCGACCGATCTGTCTACCGGTGGATGTCCCGCAATCGTGCTCTGCACCCGGGGGAGCATACAGGTAGGAACCGACGCACTGAAGCTGTCTCAGGGAGAAAGCGCCTTCGTCGGTGGCGGTAATGCGCGCATCAAGCTCGCATCGTCCAATGAAACACAGCCCGCACAGGCGCTTGTGGCGAGCTGTGCGGTTGAGTCGGCATGATTATCTGGGTGGATGCGGACAGCTGCCCGAAGCCGGTGCGTGAGATCATCTGCAGGGCAGCGGAGCGCACGGGGGTGACGGCGCGTTTTGTCGCAAACCGGAACATACCCCTGCCGAAAGGCAATTACCGTGAGAGTGTGATCAGCGACGACGCTGATGCCCACATTCTGGCCGCCGTGTCGCAGGGAGATATAGTCGTTACCAGGGATATTCCGCTGGCAGCGAAGATCGTGGAGCGCGAGGTGTGTGTCATGAATGACAGAGGCACACGGTATACCCGCGAGAACATAGGCGAGCGTTTAAGCGTACGCGACTACATGAAAGAGCTCAGGGAGTCGGGAGCGGTTCTTTCGTCGAACGACCAGTTCGGTATGCCCGAGCGCGCAGCGTTTGCCGCAACATTCGACCGGGAGCTGACACGACTTCTGGCCCGGTCATCAGCACAAGGACAACAACAATGAGTGACTCACAGACACAGGCACAGAATCAGGAACGGCAACGCCTCGAGCTTATGCTCGACTCCGCCCGGTATTCCCGGTATCTCACGCGCGCGGCCGAGATATCCGCCGACCCGGCCGAGCCGCTCGTTGCCGAGTTTCATGCGCTGTTACAGGCGGGGGAGTTCGGTCAGGACGCGGCATTTGAAGACTTCTGGCGTGCGGCGCGGGTACACGGTCGGCCGGTGAGTGCGGGCGCCGAACGGCTCATTTCCGACGTCGTCCGTGCCCGGGCAGCAGCGGACCTCACCGAGGCGTGGCCTGAAGTACCGGCCGCGGATCGGGACGAGGTAACTGTCGTGCGCGATGCGCTACTTGATCCGTCCGTTTCGGCGGTATTCTGCGGGCTCCTGCACGCACCGCTTCTCGCAGCGCTTGCAGAAGCAGCGAAGCAGCGCGAGCAGCTTCTCGGCCGCGACGACGACAACCCCATTGCCATGTCCGGAGCCCTGCGCGACTACATGGTACAGCGGCAGACAGCCGGCACCGAGTCGCCGCTTCCCGGCACCCCTGCCGCCCGGGCCCTATCGCGTGAGCTGCCCGCCGCACCGGTCTCGCTCGCCGACGCTGAGTATTTGACCGTGCGCGCGATCCTGACTGACGAAGATGCGGTCTGGGAGTCCCTGAAGAAGTCCGGGCCCGCCGCGGAGGCGTGGATCATGAGATCAGTCGAAGGCGATTACGTGCTCGACGACCGCATGATCCGCTTTCTTGAGGTGCTGTTTGCCGTACATCCCGCGCGCGCCCTGCGCATCGCCGGAGGCCTGTTCCGAAGCGACGAGGCAGGTGAGGATTCCGGAGAACCCGATGCGGGTCTGCAGGAGCGCTACCGTAAGCTCCTCGGGATGATACTCTCACGACAGGAGTCGGAGGTGCTTCCGCTGCTCATTTTCATTATGGAGCCGCAGGGAAAACTCAGACCAGACCGGGAGACCGCGGCGGCATTGCGGGGGATGATACGCGAGTCGGCGTGGTTCCGGCGCGTCCGTCGCCTGCTCAGACGGCTTCAGGCCGGAGAACCCGTTCTCGTCCCGGCAGGGGTCGATTTCGAAGGCTTTGCCCGCTCGGAACTGTCCCGCATGGGGCACGGCGACGGCACCCCGGATCCGCAGGTGTTGACCGGCATTCGCACGCGCTGGATACACGCCATGCACGAAGACCTGCTGTACAGCTCCCCGAACGATATTCCTGAGGTGTCCTTCGCCGAAGCGCTTGGAGAAATCAGTGAGGCGGATCGGAATGCCGGTGACATCGTGACCGAAAAAACGACCGATGATCCGGACTGGATCCTGAAGCCGGCCGAAGGGAATGACCGTCGCACACCGCGTCTGGTCCTCGCCTACGAAGCCCAGGCCTCCGTCTACGAGGCCGCAGGCCTTGGCCGGGTACAGCAGCGCCAGCTAGACATGACGGTTCGTGATCTCGCCGCGCGAGCCGCGAGGAGCCTCAACGACGGCGAGACGGATCGGGCGCGGCTGCTGATCGAAGCCGCGCGCGGGCTTTCACCCGAGCATCCCGCAGTAAGCGCCATCAAAGAACTGATCCCGGAGGCCTAGTATCTGAGATGCCCGACCGTGCGCGGGAAGGGGATGACGTCGCGTATGTTCTGCATGCCCGTGACGTACATGAGCATGCGCTCGAATCCGAGACCGAAGCCCGAGTGCGGGACGGTGCCGAACTTCCTGAGATCGAGATACCAGCCGTACATCTCCCGGTCGAGACCGAGTTCATCCATGCGCGCGGCGAGCGTATCGTAGCGGTCTTCGCGTTCGCTGCCGCCGATTATTTCACCGAGCCCGGGAACGAGGACATCCATGGCGCGAACGGTCCTCCGCCCGGTATCGTCAGGTTCGTTCTGCTTCATGTAAAAGGCCTTGATTTCGGCGGGATAGCCGGTTACGACTACTGGCGACCCGTAGAGTTCCTCGGTCAGGAAGCGTTCGTGCTCGCTCTGCAGATCTGAGCCCCACTGAACCGGGAACTCGAAGCTCTTCCCCGATTTTTCGAGCTCTGCGATGGCCTCGGTGTAGGTGATTCGCACAAAGGGCTTCTCGATGACACCCTTCAGCATATCGAGCAGCCCCGGCCTGATTCTGAGGTCGAAGAAGGCCATATCCTCTTCAGACTCCCGGAGCAGGCCCGAGAGGGTCGTCTTCAGGAAGTCTTCGGCGAGATCCATGTTGCCGTCTATGTCGCAGAATGCGAGCTCGGGTTCCACCATCCAGAACTCGGCAAGGTGCCGGCTGGTGTTGGAGTTCTCGGCACGGAAGGTCGGTCCGAAAGTATACACCCGCTCGTGAGAGCTTGCGAAGGCTTCAACGTTCAGTTGTCCCGTCACCGTGAGGAAGGACGGCTTCTCGAAAAAGTCTTTCCGGTAGTCGACCGCTCCATCCTCCCGTTTCGGCACGGCTGCAGGACCAAGCGTGGTCACCTGAAAGAGGTTTCCCGCGCCCTCGCCGTCGAGCGAGGTAATAATGGGAGTGTGTATCCATAGAAAGTCATGCTTCTGGAAAAACGAATGTATCTGTGCTGACAGTACGTTTCGCACCCGGGCGACTGCACCGAAGGTGTTGGTTCGTGGCCTGAGGTGGGCAATCTCGCGCAGAAACTCAAAACTGTGCCGCTTCTTCTGAAGCGGATAGCTATCCGCAGGGGCGCCTCCGATGACACGAAGCGAGCCCGCAAGCAGTTCGACCGACTGCTTGCCTCCGGGGCTTTCGGTGAGCGTTCCTTCAGCCTCTACGCTGGCGCCGGTCTGCAGCGCCGCCCTGTCACTGTCTGCGATGCTCGTGTTCGCGTCGCATACGATCTGAAGATTCGACAGGCAGGACCCGTCGTTTAACTCGATAAACGAGACGTTCTTGGCCTGTCGGTAAGTCCGGACCCAGCCCCGGATCGTACATGCGCTTCCCGCGCTCTGCTGCAGTATGTGTCTGACTCTTGATTCATCCATAACCCGCACAGATATAGCACGTCCATCGTGCGAGGGTCAAAATAGCCAGGCATCGGCGAATGAAGTATGATAGGCAGGTCATGAGCATACCCGAAACAATGCAGATAACATCCGAAATCGCCCCGCTCGAAGCCGTGGTGGTACATACCCCCGGTCTTGAGATCGAGCGTATGACACCGTCTCGGGCCGAGGAGCTCCTGTACAACGACATCGTGCCTATGTCTGTCGTGCAACGCGAGCACCAGGTTCTTTCAGGTGTCCTGGGATCGATCTGCGAGTGCTTCGAGCTCTCAGACCTGCTCGTGCGAGCCCTGGAAAACGAGTCCGCGCGGACGAAGCTGCTCGACTCGGTCTGCCGCGACGATCCTGCTGCCGGCCGCCGTGGTGAGCTTGATGAGCTGCTGCCGTCTGAACTCGCTGAAATCCTCGTCATCGGTCTGCCGCTTCGCCGCGACAGTCTCGCCTCGTGGCTCGAGCCTCGCGGCTGGGATCTGCCCCCGCTGCCGAATCAGTATTTCATGCGCGATGCTGGCTTTGTGGTGCACGACTCTGCGATATCCGGTTCGATGGCACACGGTATCAGACACCGTGAGTCGTGTATCATGCGCACGATATTCGAGTGGCTGCACGAGGGGCAGGAGCTCATTCTAAACGGCGACAGCTTTGCGGGACGTATCGAGGGTGGTGACATAATCGTGCTGCGGGAAGATCTGATCGCAGCGGGTATCAGCCGAAGAACGTCCTCGGAGGCGCTCGATCAGCTGGGGCGGGCAATGGCCGTGCACCACCGCAAGCCGTTTACGATTATCGCGTGTTTACTGCCGGATGACCGTTCGGCCATTCATCTGGATATGATTTTCACCCAGATTGATGAAGAACGCGCCCTGGTACACGCCCCACTGGTCGTCGGCCGCGATGCGGTCCGCTGCGTGCGTCTCGACGTCGAACCCGACGGACGTACACGAGTACGCGACGCCGGTCTCCTGCTCGACGCCATAGCCGAGGCCGGACTCGATCTGCAGCCCGTGTACTGCGGTGGACACGACGTAACCCATCAGGTCAGGGAGCAGTGGCTCAGTGGAACGAACTCGTTTGCAGTTGCTCCCGGTAAAGTGATTGTCTACGACTGCAATCGCTATACGCTCGAAGAACTGTCTCTGCAGGGATACGAGGTGATCCCGGCGGACGTCTATGATCATATCCGGGCGGGATCACAGAAGGTCGCGATCGCACTGCCGGGCGTGGAACTCGCCCGTGGCGGCGGCGGACCCCGCTGCATGACCATGCCGCTGCGACGGGCGTAGCCAGCCAACCGCGACCCCGGTATAATCGGTGACCATGTCCCGCACCGATGATATACGCATATTAGAGCAGCAGACGCTCGTGCCCCCGCGACAGCTGAAATCAGACATCCCGCTGAGCACACGTCAGGAACAGGTCGTTGCTGATGCACGGAACGAGATCGAGGCAGTGATCTCCGGCAGGGATTCGCGGCTTCTCATGATAGTCGGCCCCTGCTCGGTTCACGATCCCGATTCGGCACGGGTGTACGCCGAACGTCTTGCACGCCTGCGCGAAGAGGTTGCCGGTGAGATCCTCATTGTCATGCGCGTCTATTTCGAGAAACCCAGAACGCGGCTCGGATGGCGAGGTCTCATCCTCGACCCCCATCTCGACGGTAGTTATGACATACACACGGGTCTTCGCCTTGCGCGCGAGCTTCTGCGGGACATAAGCGACATGGGGGTGCCGGCCGGGACCGAAGTGCTCGACCCCATCGTTCCCCAGTACCTTTCCGACTTCATAAGCTGGGCGAGCATCGGGGCGAGAACCACCGAGAGTCAGACGCACAGGGAAATGGCAAGCGGTCTGTCGATGCCGGTCGGGTTCAAGAACGGCACCGAAGGCAGCCTCGATGTTGCAGTCAATGCCATGGCGTCCAGCTCTCAGGCGCACAGTTTCATAGGAATCGACCAGGAAGGCCGGACCTGCGTGCTCCGGACGGCAGGAAACGCCGCGTGTCACCTGATACTGAGGGGTGGGCG
Source organism: Spirochaetaceae bacterium (assembly GCA_007694005.1). Lineage (GTDB taxonomy): Bacteria > Spirochaetota > Spirochaetia > DSM-27196 > SKKC01 > SKKC01. The sequence continues at coordinate 9,556 of RECN01000032.1, read as the reverse complement.
AGGCGGACCGAACTACCACGAAGAAGACGTCGAGGAAGCTGCTGCCGTCCTCAGGGCGGCCTCCTTACCGGAGGCTGTGGTTGTTGACTGCAGTCACGGGAACAGCCGCAAAAACCACAGCCGGCAGCGCGTCGTGCTGCGGAGCCTTCTCCGTCAGCGACACGACGGAAGCAGGGTGGTTAGAGGCTGTATGCTCGAGAGTAATCTGGAACCCGGTAGTCAGCCCTTATCCAGCGACCTGAAATCGGGTGTCTCCATCACCGATGCCTGCATAGGCTGGGATGAGACCGTGGAGCTTGTACGGGCGGCTGCGTCCGCCGAGGCCGGGCGCGGTATTCGCGTGGCCTCGGTCTGAGAACGCGGTCAGGATCGCCTGCGATCAGTCGCGACGTTTTGCGAAATTCACGTTGAGCTTTCGCCCCCGGTATTCGGTTCCGTCGAGTTTCGCAATGACCTCGTCTGCCTTGGACGAGGTAATCTCGGCAAAGCTGTAGTTATCGAGAATCTTGATTTCGCCTATATCCTCGGCAGTTACTGAATCGACGCTCCCGAAGAGCTGAATCAGGTCGCGGGGAAACACCCGCCGGTTCTTCCCGACACCAATGAAGACGCTCGAAAAGTCTCCCTCTTTTTTCGTCGTGGTCTTCCGTTCACCCTTAGCGGTGCTGCCCCGCAGAAGATACGCCGCGAAGTATCCACGACTGAAGAACGGAACGTGCTTTCGCACCATCTTCCTGAGAAAGTTCAGCTCGTCCGGGTCTGCTTCCTCATGTATCAGCCTGAGTATCTCCTCGATACGGTCCTGAATCTGCGCTTCTGCCGGCAGTTTCGTGTTTCGGTCCTTCTTGCTCATGTGTGGCTCCTTTCGTGCATGCGAGCGGCTGTGGCCTGATCGTTGCCAGGTTTCCTGCTCGATGACACGAGGACGCCGGAGTAACGATAAAACGGTGTCCATCTCTTCGTGGAGATGTGGGGTAAAGGTGGCAATATGCGGATGGTTCGTTATCTTTGACAGAATGAACTGCAGATCCAGGTTAAAAGAACTCGCGTCATCCCGTTCGGGTTCATCCACGACGACGGTTTGCACCTCAGAGAGACTGATATTCTCCCGTCTGAGATGATCGATGATACGAGATCCCGTCGCGACGACAACGCCTGGATTGTTGCTGAGAACCTCAGCTTCCTTGCGGGTGGCATCACCCGAGTCAAGAACTGCAACGCGAACGCCGTCGCCGAAGTGCCCTTCAAAGCGAGACTGTCCGTCTCCCGCGGCACGAACCCGATCGTTCGAAGCCGCAATAACAAGTGCCCGGATACCTTTCTGCTTCCGTCGGACGCGCGCAAGCGCAGGAATCAGAAGGAAATGCGGATGGCCAGTATCCGAACCGGTCTCGATAACTATGTCACGCGAACGGTGACCGTGTGCATGCACAAAGCGCTCCAGAGGTAAGAGCGTACTGTGCCTTTTCCGCCTGTTGCCGGAATCCGCGGATCTGCCTGAGTTCTCATCGGAATGTTTCAACCCCACTATCGTATCCTGCTCAAGCGCCGTTACTCCGGTTCCTTAATTTTATGGAATTTGTCGAAACGATAGCTAGTCGGCATGCCTTTGTCAAGAAAAGCGCGATAGACTCTGTAGTACTATGAAAAAATACCTCTTCGGGTCCGCTCTACTCCGTGTCATGGCTGCTGTCCTTCTGCTCGTCTCCGGCGTGTCGGAAGGCGTGTCGGCCTCGGAGGAGCACCTGTTTCGCTTCCTGTTTATCGACGGTGAACAGTATCGCATCCTGAGTGTGGTCGATCAGGATGTGTACATTAACGAACGTTTCTCCCACAGCGCGGAGATTCTGAACCGCATATCGGTAGAAGTCTCCGACCTCGGCGAAGGTATCGGCCGTCTGCGCGTTTCGTACGATGTTTCCGAAGAGAACACGCAGGCAACCGATGTGTTTCAGCTGTCTCGCAGTTTTGAGACCGAGTACAGGCAGAATGAGCTTGGGTTCATGGACGTTCCGCGCGATTTTGTGCGACCGATGGTTCGTGATGTACCAGTGTTTCCGGAGTATCCCATTGCTCCTGGTACTGCATGGAGCAACAGTGGTACCGAAGTGCACGACCTGTCGGAGAGCTTCCAGATCGACGAGCGCTTTGAGTTTCGCATCCCTGTTGTGTACCAGTACCTCGGTGTTGAGGAAGTCGAAGGCAGGACGATGGACGTCCTCGCGGTACGCTACAGCATGTTCCATCGCTTTCCCCGTACCCTTGAAGGCATGCACCCTGTCGCGATATCGGGTTTCTCAAATCAGCGACATTACTGGGACCGACTGCGAGGACGCATACATTCCTACGAAGAAGAGTACGAGATCATGTACACCCTGAGTACCGGCGACACCGTAAGCTACCAGGGTACTGCGGAAGCCCGCGTCGTCGAAACGAATCTCCCTGATCGTACGGACGTGCTCGATCGTCTTCGCGAGCGTCTCCTGGAGCTGAACATTCCGGATACCGACGTGCGCGAATCGGACCGTGGGATCACTGTCAGTCTCGAAGACATTCAGTTCCCACCGGAATCCGCTCAGCTCCTGCCCTCGGAAATGAATAAGCTCGATCGCATTATTGATCTGCTCTCGGAGTATCCAGACACTGACCTGCTCATTACCGGTCATACCGCGCTTGCGGGGACACCGGAAGGCCGGCAGAGGCTGAGCGAAGCACGAGCCGCAGCCGTCGGGAACTATCTCCTGCAGCAGGGTGCCCGCAGTCGGGACCAGCTCATATTCCGCGGGGTCGGTGCAGACGAACCTGTGGCACCTAATACGAGCGAGGAAGGCCGACGCCGGAACCGTCGTGTCGAGTTCACGATTCTACAGGATTGAACTGCAGACAGCGCTGTGCTATAGTCGCCCTGTCAATGTCAAGTAAATAAATTGGAATGATCCAGTTAGTGACACGATCAGGAGGCTGCCGCGATGCCCATACACGACGATATGACCTCGGTTATCGGTTCTACGCCACTCGTCAGGCTGAACCGCATTTCCGCGGGGCTGCCGGGAACGGTCCTGGTAAAACTTGAGACCATGAATCCGACCTCGAGCGTGAAGGACCGGATCGGTCTCGGGATGGTGCAGGCCGGTGAGCGCGCCGGTGTCATAGGGCCGGGATCGGTCCTGGTCGAGGCCACGAGCGGGAACACCGGCATCGCACTCGCCTGTGTCGGGGCAGTGCGCGGATACAAGGTCATTCTGACCATGCCCGAAACCATGAGCGTCGAGCGAAGGCGCCTGTTGCAGGCCTTTGGTGCGCAGCTGGAACTGACGCCTGGTCCGGAAGGCATGACCGGAGCCGTCGCACGCGCTGAAGAGATCGTTGCCGAGAATCCCCGGGCCGTGCTCATGAGGCAGTTTGCAAACCCGGCGAACCCGCTTACCCATCATCAGACGACCGCAGATGAAATCTGGAAGGACACAAACGGAACGGTCGACGTCTTCGTCGCAGGGGTCGGTACCGGGGGCACCATTACCGGCGTGGCCGGTAGAATCAAGACCGAGTGGAAGCCGTCGCTATATTCGGTCGCCGTAGAGCCCGGGGATAGTCCTGTGCTCTCCGGTGGTCGCCCGGGACCGCATCGCATACAGGGCATAGGCGCCGGATTCGTCCCTGAGACTCTCGACCGCACCGTCGTTGATGAAGTGATACAGGTAACAACCGATGACGCAGCCCGAACTGCACGACGTCTTGCGCAGGAGGAGGGGATCTTCAGCGGAGTGTCGGCGGGAGCAAACGTGTGGGCCGCGTGCGAACTCGCCTCCAGAGCCGAGATGCAGGACAAGACCATCGTCACCATTATTTGTGACACCGGTGAAAGATATCTGAGCACATGGCTGTTCGAAGAAACAGCGACCGTATAAAAACGACTGTATAAGGGGAAACATTATGGCAGACTACCGATTCGAGACACGGGCATTGCACGCAGGGCAGGACAGAAAGGGTTCTGACCCGGGACGCGCGGTGTCTATTTCGCGCACGACCGCGTACAATTTTCGCGATACCGAGCATGCAGCCAACCTGTTCGCGCTCAAAGAGCTCGGGTACATCTACACACGGATCATGAATCCCACGCAGGATGTTCTTGAACGGCGCATCGCGGAGCTCGAAGGCGGTGCAGCAGCGCTCGCGCTCGCTTCGGGGACCAGCGCCGTATTTTATTCTGTCATAAACGTCTGCGTTGCGGGCGACGAGATCGTATCGAGCAGCAATCTCTACGGTGGAACATACACGATGTTCGCATCAATCCTGCCCGACTACGGTATCACCGTCAGATTCGCCGACCCGCTTGATATCGATGCGGTACGGGCGCAGATCACCGAAAAGACGCGTGCCCTGTATGTCGAGAGTATCGGAAACCCCGCGCTCACCGTGCCCGACTTTGAGGCCTGGGGAAAGCTGGCCGAGGAGTACCACCTGCCACTGATCGTCGATTCCACCTTCACGACTCCGTATCTGTTTCGGCCCATAGAACACGGAGCCCACGTAGTTATACACAGTCTTACGAAATGGATCGGCGGTCACGGTACCGGCATAGGCGGAGTTGTCGTCGATTCCGGGACGTTTGACTGGACCGATCCGAAGTTCACGACCTTTAACCGCCCCGACGCCAGCTATAACGGCGTACGCTTCGCACACGATCTCGGCGATCTGAGTCCGGTGGCGTTCGCGATGCGTATGAGACTGATACCGCTGCGAAATCTCGGCGCCGCCATCGCACCCGACAATGCCTGGCTTTTCCTTCAGGGCACTGAGACCCTGTCGCTGCGCATGGAGCGGCACTCACAGAATGCCCGCGCGGTAGCCGAGTATCTTCATGCACATCCGAAGGTCGAATGGGTACGCTATCCCGGTCTGTTTGGTGACGCTTCCGCCGAGCGGGTCTCCCGGTACTTTCCCAGAGGGTCGGGGGGTATGGTCGTATTCGGCATAAAGGGAGGGAGAGCCGCGGGAGAAACATTCATCAACTCGCTTGAGCTCTTTTCGCATCTCGCGAATGTCGGTGATGCAAAGAGCCTGGCAATTCATCCGGCGAGTACCACACACAGTCAGCTCAGCGATGAACAGCAGCGTGCCGCAGGGCTGTCACCGGAGTTCGTGCGGCTGTCAGTCGGGCTTGAGCATCAGGACGACATAATAGCCGACATAGAGCAGGCTCTGCAGAAGTCTGTATAGATACTCGCTTGCAGACGGCCCGTCGCCTGCAGCCGGGGGTGTGTACGTCGGTGCGGTGGCCGGGAGGCTCCTCTCGGTCACCAACCGACAAAGTTGACAGTTCCGAAGACGACGGTCTATAGTCGATGCAGGCGGGTTGACGGGTGAAGCAGGATGTTCGGAACAGCACGCGCGACAACAGGGAGCGGATCATACAGACCGCAGCCAAGCTCATTATCGAGCGGGGCATAGCGAACACATCGCTTGCAGACATAGCGCGGGCGGCACACATCAGTAAGGGAACACTCTTTTACTATTACCCGACAAAAGGTGATCTCATTTTTGACATTACCGAACGCCACATGAAGCACATGTCGGGGAAAATCCTGCGCTGGGTTGATGACGCAGCCCGTGATGTCCCACCGGAAAAAATCCTGAAGCTTGTATTCGAAACCATTACTGCGGCGGAAGCCCGGGGAGAGATCCACCTCTACCTCATTCAGGAAGCGCTCACAAACAATCCCAGCCTCAGAGCACGCTTTGCAGAAGAGTACCGTCGCTGGCGTGAGGTTATCGAGACAGGGATCAAGCGACTGTTTCCGAACGAAACCGAGTATTCAACGGTATCCTGGATCATTCTCGCTCTTATCGACGGTTGCCTCCTGCACAGCCTGCTCGGAACCGATCGTCTGCCGCTCGAACAGATGGCACAATACCTCAATCGCTCATCGGGCATCGTTTAGCCCAATCGGCACATCCATGAATCGAATGCTTTTCGAAGCCGAAGAACTGCAGGGAGTCCGTGTGGCACTCGGCCCGCGCGACCGTCGCGCTCTGCACCTTCGGGGCGTTCTCCGGTCAAGCGTCGGTGACAGCGTTCGTGCGGGTATTGTGAACGGCCCGTCGGGCGTGTTTCGCGTACTGGCTATGGCGCACGACGGAGTGACCGGCGAGTTCACCGCGTGTGAGTCTGCAGCAGAGGCGACCGGGCATAGTGCCGGCATAGGGGGGACGCTGCTGCTTGGTGCCGTGAGGCCTATCGTGTTCAAGCGTCTGGTCAAGGATCTCTCGACCCTGGGTCTCGCGCGCATCATGGTGTGTGCGGCGGACCTGACGGAGCGTTCGTATCTGAGTGCGTCAATCTGGGAGCGCGGTGTCCTGCGAGATCGGCTCGTTGCAGGTGCGGAGCAGGGAGGGCATACCCGCCTGCCTGAGCTCGCGGTTTACCGGAGTCTCACCGATGCCCTTGCTGAAGTTTCTGACTCCTTCCGCATTGTGGCAGACCAGGACGGAGTTCCACCTGCTACGATACTCAGTCACCGGGAGGCAGCCTCTGCGGACTGGACTGCAGCGGTCGGTCCGGAGCGCGGTTTTTCCGACCGGGAGCGGAGCGCTTTGATCGCTGCCGGATTTATGCCAGTCTCGCTTGGCCCGTCGATACTGCGTAGCGAAGTAGCTGCTCAGGTGCTTCCGCTGATGATTCACGCATTCCGGAAACAATAGTCTTTTTTGACGTAATGACTCAATATCGCTATTATTAGCACATAATGACACACGATACTGCCCATCGTATCCTGGTCGTAGATGACGACCGGACGACGCTCACGATAATTGAACGACTTCTGAGGAAGGAAGGGTACGAGGTTAAAACCATTGACGATCCCCGGGCCGCGGTCGACGCCTTCGCTTCGGAGGACTACGATCTGGTCCTCAGCGATTACTTCATGCCCGGCATGAACGGAGATGAGTTCATGGCGGCGATTCGGCGCCTCGACGACGAAGTCCCGGTGGTGTTTCTCACGGCAAATGAAGACACGAGAACAGCCATTGAACTCGTGAAAGCAGGTGCTGACGACTACATCAACAAACCGGTTGTCCGTGAAGAGATCCTGTTCCGCATTGAAAAGACCTTTCGCGAGAAGGATCGCGTCAGGCAGATCGAGCGTGCGGAACAGGAGCGCGAGCTCCTGCGCCTTGAGCACGAGAAGCTTGTGAACTGGCGTGCTCTATACGCATCAAAAGACGTTCACCAGACCGAGCAGATGATCGACCTGCTGTCGCGCACGATTAACCAGTCCGGCGGGTTCATGTGGGTAGATCTCCTGCGAATGACGCCGGAACCTATCGACGACGAGTACCTGAAGGTCTCGAAAGGGCTTGTCGACACCATTCTGACCTCTGCGGTCAGTCAGAAAGAGATTTTTGACTATATTACGTTTATCAGCCGGGTCGACAGGTTCGATCTTGATATCGAGCTCTACAAGCTCGGCGATCTGGTACCGGAGCTCGAGGCATACATGGAAACGGTCCTCGGTGATCTCACCGGCCGATACGGACGGAGCAAGCTGGTGCTGCAGTCGAGTGCAGCACCGGACGGTGAGGTTACGGTGGACCGAAGCTACCTGTTGCGCATAGTTCATGAGCTCCTGGTTAACGCGATCAAGTATTCGCCGGAGGGGAGCCGCGTTGTTGCGTTTACTCAGGCGAGTGAAAAGGAGGCCGGCGGTATAGACATCGTCGTCCGCAACACGCCGAAGCTGACAAAAGCGCGGGATACCACCGGTGAGCGAATCAGAGGCGTTCCATACGACTACTCGGAACTGGTCTTTGACCTGTTTTATACGATCGAAGGCTTTCCGACAGCGCTTGAGGAAGAAGAGTGGGGTGACGGTACCGGACTCTACGTGTGCCGTAAGCTGCTGAAGCGCATGAATGCGTGGATATCAAACGCAAACGGAGTTGACTATACCGGCGATAGCCCGGAACCTTTTGTGAGGTTCACGGTGACGCTTCCGCCTGCTGACAGGAACAGGCAAATGAACACGAGCCCGCACGAACTCAAAGAGGAATGGTAGATATGGCAGATAAAGTATTGATCGTTGATGACTCCGTTTCCATGCGTCAGATGGAATCGCTTATTCTGAAAGCCGGTGGTTACGAGGTCGTCGAGGCAGCGAATGGAAAAGAAGGCGTCGCCAGGCTTACCGACGACATTAAGGTGGTGATCACCGATTATAATATGCCGGAAATGAACGGAATCGAATTTATCGAAGCCGTTCGTGGAGGCACGGTAAACAGGTCTGTCCCGATTCTGATGGTTACTACCGAGTCAGAAGCCGAAAAGAAACAGGAAGGCAAACGCGCAGGGGCAACCGGCTGGCTTACGAAGCCCTTCGAGCAGGATCAGCTTCTGCGGGCCATCAGGAAAGTTGCCGCTCCTGCCGACTTCTGACTGCCATGCCGAAGCGCAACACAGCTGAACCCGAAACTATACATCTGAAGGGGGCGCTCACCTTCCCCAACATCGTCGATTTCCGGGACCAGCTTTTAAAATCGGTGACGTCCTGCCGGGATCTGACCGTCGACCTGTCGGGTATTGACGCCATTGACCTTGCAGGTGCACAGGTGCTCATTGCAGCCGCTCGTCTCGCCGACGCGCAGGGGAGCTCATTTCGCTGTATACACGCAGACCGTTACCGAAGAATCTGTGACTTCGCCGGTATCCGGTCGCCAGGATTATCACCGTGAGTCCTTCTGTAGATCCTCTTGAAACCTTTCGCGAAGAAGTTGCCGAGCTTCTCGAGTCACTCGAACACGCACTCATGCAGCTCGAAGAAGATCCTGCCGACCTCGGCATGATCGACGACGCGTTTCGGAGTATGCATACGATCAAAGGTTCGGGCAACATGCTTGGTTTGACGGCGCTCGGTGAGTTTACTCATATGGTTGAGACCGTGTTCGCGATTGTCAGGGATGGTAAGGCGGTTGTGACACCGCATCTCATCGAGCTTGGGCTTGCCGCGCGCGACCAGATTGAAGCACTTCTGGGCATGCGCGAGCCCGACGCGGATATCCTCGCCGAAGGCGAGCGCATTGTTCAGGAACTGATACGGGAGTACCCTGAAGTCAGCGGGGCACCGAAGCGTGCTGTGACCAGGGAAGCAGAGGCAACGAATACCGACAGCACGGAGACGACCTGGCGCATACAGCTCACACCCTCGCCGGACGCGTTTTTGACCGGAAACAATCCCATTCTTCTGATTCGTGAACTCATGGAACTCGGTGAGATGCTGATCGTCGGATTCACCGACAGAGTGCCGCTGTTAAACGGTCTTGACCCCGAACAGTGCTTTCTTTCCTGGGACATACTGCTTACGACCAGCACGGGCGAGAACGCGGTGCGTGACGTGTTCATTTTTGTCGAAGACAGCTGGGATATCCGCATTACCGCCATCGACGAGTCAAGTCTCGACAGTACCGATCTGGATTATAAGAGACTCGGCGAGATTCTTGTCGAACGGGGTGACATCGGCGCGGATGAACTGGATGCGGCGGTCAACGCGCGATCCTACATAGG
>RECN01000174.1 GCA_007694005.1 Spirochaetaceae bacterium | reverse complement strand
GTCTTCGCCGGGCACGTATCCGACGACGACGGAGTTCGTTCTCTAGTGTATGCGATTAACGGTGGCGAGCCGGTTCAGGTTCCCGTGACCCAGTCGTTCTTTATCCCGCTTCCGGATCTGCCGCCAGGGCGACACGAAATCAGATATCATGCGATCGACCGACACGGTGTGCGGGGAAGCGAGAATCGCGTGAGGTTTGAAGTCGCGACACCGCTTCCGGACATCACGCTCAGCCGCGTCGCGGTCGGCGAACAGGAAGCCGTATACACAGCCGGGTTCACGCTTGAAGCCCGCGAGCAGGCGCGACTTACCGGTTTTGTTGAAGGCCCTGCTCGCGGCCGTCTGAACGTGATAATTGGCGACCGTACATCGACAGCCAACATCGCCTCCGACGGGAGCTTCTCCATCAGCCTGCCTCGATCGAATGAAGCAGGACTCGTCGATTTTTCCCTGCAGTGGATAAATGAGCGTGAGCGCAGCGTGGGCATCAGTGGGTTCTACGCACAGTTGCCGCCGGAAGGCGACGAGCAGGCCACAGTTCGCGCGGATGTACTTCGGCAGAGGGACGGGCGTCTTGAGGCAGAATGGTCCACGAGAGCCGAGGGCGTCCAGTTACCGAGTATCGATCTCCCGGCTGGTCTTGTCGATCAGCGGCTGTCCGCACTCGACGAGATATCAGCGGGCATTCAGGATGCACGTGGTATAGCACAGGTCAGGAGCCGGGTCGTGGTCGGAGAAACCGAAGGGAACTGGGGGGTTGCCGAAGCGGATGGTGGAGATGCTCTTGCAGCGTATGTGCTTGCCCCGAGTCTGCCCGCAGTCGATGGGCGGGCGGTTCTGGAGATCGAAGCGACGAACACCGCCGGTGCTACAGGCCGCATTCGCGTTCCCTTCATTGTCGACAGGCAGGTGCCTGAGCTTTCGCTTGTGACCCCGGCCGATGACGACGTGATTAACGGTCGAAATACGGTCGCCGTAGTAGCAGACCAGCTTCAGGCTATAGACACCTTTGAAGTGCAGGACCCGGGATCGGAGGACTGGGTGTCGCTCCCCCTCGACCGCTTGCTTACCCGTCAGGTTGCAGTGACCGACGCTGAGCGCACGATCCGATTTCGAACAACGACGCTATCGGGCCGGAGCGCTGAACAGGCCTTTACTCTGAACACGAATGAAGCTGCGGACGTACCACAGTTGATTGTGCAGGTGCCGCAGGACGGAGAGGCTGTCCGGGACAGGCTCAGAATATCGGGCGTGATTCTCGACGACGATCTGCCCGAGGCGGTCGAGGTGGTGATCAATGGTTCTGCCCCGAGACGGATCGAGACCGATGGACTGTTCGATTTTGCCCTCGATCTATCCGCCTACGAGGACGGCGACTACACCGTCGAGATAACCGGGTACGACATTGGTGGTACTGCAAGCGAGACCGTGAGCCGGCGTATCGTCGTTTCACGGACCGAACCGCTTGTTGAACTTGATGCTCCTGAGATTGATGACTTTGTGAACAGGCACGTGGAGCTACGTGGAACCGCGAGTGACCCGAACGGCATCGAATCGGTGTGGGTAAGCCTCGACAGCGGAGCGAGCTTCCGCCGCGCAGATGGCACCGAAGAATGGTCACTGACCTTTGACTCGAGCTTGCTCGACGACGCGACGCATTCGGTGTTGGTTCGGGCATACGACTCGGCAGGTGACGTTGGCATCCTCGCGACCATCGTGAACATTGACAACACTCCTCCGGGGATAGAGCTGCAGGCACCACGCGACGGCGAGCAGGCCGGCCGTACGCTGGTCGTCGACGGGCGCATTGCCGACTGCAACATACAGTCTGTGCGCATATTCCTGCAGAATCTCGACTCAGGCGCGGCAGCTGAAGAGCTCACCGAGTTCTACGAGTGTGGTCCCTTCGTGTATGCAGTCGACACGCGAACTATGGAGCCCGGTCGATACGCCGTTATCGTCGAGGCGGACGATAGGGCCGGAAACCTGAGCTATGCGTCGAGAACGGTCACGATATCCGAGACCGAAACAGTGGAACGCCCCACGATCCTGGTTCCTGAACACGGGAGCAGTCACTCCGGACGGATAGACGGTGTCGTTTCTGCGCCAACCGACACAGGAGCGCTGACGCTGCTGGTGAACTCCCGGCCGGTTGAGGTCATAGAACTCGATGCACGCGGGCGCGGAGCCTTCGTGCTCACTGACGAAACGCTTCCCGAAGGAGACATCACCATTTCTCTACGGACCGAAGCTTCCGATTCAACCGAGCAGTCGAGCGACGCGGTCACGACTGTTTCTTTCTCCCGGATCGGTCCGTGGCTTACCGTTGATGCACCGGCCTTCTTTGACTACGTGCGCAATCGCCCGTTTCTGACAGGGACGGCAGGCTATCTGCTTGATCTGCCTGAGGGTGATGATCGTGATACCCGGCGGGAACGTGACGGTCTGCTCGACGCGCACGCAGTTGAGCGCGTTGAGGTCAGTCTCGATAACGGAGCGACCTGGCAGCAGGCCCGCGGAACGAGTGAGTGGCGATATCGGATCGAAACGACGGAGCTTCCGGACGGCCGCGTGAACATGGTGGTGCGAGCGCACTATGCCGATGGTTCGATCGTGACACGCCGGCACAGCGTGACCATAGACGAAGTACCGCCGACAGTCAGACTGGTTTCTCCGTCTGAACGCGAGCGATTCAGCAATCAGATTAATGTGGTCGGGGTAACGACCGACGATAATCTTCTGGCCGACGTGGCCGTTGCTATTCGAACCGGTGACAAGTCGCGCTACGAAGTGCCCGGGTTCATACAGGGCCTGTATCTGGACGTGAGCGTACGCGGCGCAACGTTCTGGGATATTGGCGCCGGGCTGACCTTTTTCGACGACAACGTACGCATACAGGGTCAGATCGGACTTTCGCCACCGGGGCGGTTTTCCGGGCTTGTTATCGGAACAAAGCTCCTGGCAAACGTTGCACAGATACCGGCGAGCTACTTCTTCGGACCTGACTACGAGTGGCTGTCGGCAGCGGTCACCCTCGGAGCGAATTTCTCGTACTTCACCATGAGCGATGACACGATAGAGTTCACCGAGGACGGACTGGTCCTCGCCGGTATGCTCGCACAGCTGGAGTTCCCCATCGTTCGGGTGCCGGAGTGGCGCATGTTCAACACCTTCTCGTTCTACACCGAAGCACAGCTCTGGTTCATTTCCTCTGACGTCGAGGCGGGAACAGCGTTCCGGTGGAGTTATGGACTGCGAACAAATGTGTTTTAATAAGAAAACGTAGTACACTATCGCATCTTGCAGAAGATAAGGAGTCGCGTATGAAACGGTTTCTGCTGCTGTGCGTGATGTGTGTTGTGCTTGCCCCGGGCCTCGTCTCCGGAAACAGTCATGACGCCCCAGGAGGGCGTTCGCCCCGGCTCGATCTGTCGATTGGCTACAATCGCAGCCTCGAACACGGACATCTCCTGGTAGGTTCGGTTATTGCCGTGCCGGCCGATCGCTTCGACATCGGTGCCGGTGTGCGCGGCTACTTCGGGCTGGGCCACGAAGGACAATACCTTGCACCGTATCTGAGAGTAGAGTTTCCCGACCTCGCGACGGTGAGCGGCCCCGATGCGTCCGACGAACAGCAGCTTTCTGCATCCCTGTATGTGGGTCTCGGGCCGGTGTTCGTGCTTCGACCGTCTGAGGACATAACTGACAGTCGTGGTGGACTGATGCTTCTCGTCGGGACGCAGGGTCCGATTGCCTACGCAGGACCCGGGGTGCTGTCGTTTGATGCAGGTATCGAACTGTCTCCGCCGCCGCCGTATCGGGGGGGAACGGATACCGGAGACTCGATTCTCGACGGTATACTCGGTTTCTTTCAGTACTTTCTGGCCGACAGTGGATATCGCTGGAAAGCGTCCGTCGGTCT
>RECN01000194.1 GCA_007694005.1 Spirochaetaceae bacterium | reverse complement strand
AGAATCCGGAAACGCGTACAACCGCATGATTAAGCCGTGCACCACCACGTATGCGCGAGTGATCGCAGCGGAAATCCTTGCCCGGGCGCGGGGGACGCGCCCGGTTCAGATGATGGGCGGAGCATGTAGAAGTCGGATTACGTTCCGAGTCTATCGCGAATCAGACGGTAAAGTTCTTCAGCGCTTTCCAGATCTGCAAGAATCTCGCTCTCACTGAGCGTAGACTCCGCGGGATATCGGTGGTCAACCGCGTACGGCGTGAGTCGCGCACAGACGTCGATTCGATCAAGGTCGACTTCGGCTCGTTGTGCACACATATTATGGAGAGATACCAGATCGTGCGTGCGTGGAGGAGTGATACCCGCTCGGACCAATATGGCTTTCAGGCTCTTTTCTACGGTTTGCTGGCCGTGAAAACCAATTACCTCGAGCGGTCGGGGACGCATATCCAAAAGGAAACGGGCAGCCTTGATATCCTGTTCAGCTTTCTGCATCCACTCAAGAATCAGTTCTTCAAGCTGCATACAGCCTCTGTCCCGTCTCAAGAATCGTACGTTCTATCGTCGGGAGGGAGCTTCTTTGGTCAAACGCGGACTCATGTTCGACAAGTATATCACACGGAGATTCGATGAGCGATGAGATTTCAAGATGCAGCAAACACCTCAGGGCGCGCAGGTTCTGTACGTCGTCACTGACAACGATCATAAAATCGAAATCGCTGTCGCTGGTTGCGGTGCCGTTTGCTCTGCTCCCGAACAGAAAAACCTTCTTCGGGTTGGCAATCCTGACGATGAGGTCGGTGATCTGCTGCAGAACAGGCTGGGTTACCATTACTTATGATTATACTGCCGACAGGGAACGAACTCAACTCCATGCGCATCCTGGACAACCCCGAGAGCTTCCGCGCCTTTGCCACCGTGGCGCTACGGTTGTTGCTGGAGCAGGGGATTGAGGGGGCGGGTGGGTGAGGTTGGTATTATGTATCGAGAACGACGTGGAGTATGTTCTTGAGAGTGTTACAGTCTTTGGGACTGATCGCGCCGATTCTACGGACAATCTGGTTTTGCTCGATCGTTGCTATCAGCGGTTTGAAGACTGATGGTTTAATTAGTCCGGCTTGTTCCCAGTCAGCAACCGCAGCCTCGCCAACTTCAAGCGGTTGACGGATTTTGCTCGTAATCGCCATGAGGATAACATCCGGACGGTTTTCATTGTACGTCTCACTACTGAGTATCACGGCCGGCCGTTTCTTCGGAGCCTGGAGATCGGTAATCGGGAAACCGATCAGAACAACGTCCCAAATTTATAATGTGTCATTAGCCGCGTCGTCGTCGTTGTTGTTGTCCCAGACGTTACGGTATGACGCTTCAGAAGCTTGCGAAAAAATCCTCTCGTAATCGAATATCGTTCTCTTTCTGTTGCAAAAATTCTACGAAGTCCGCGACTTCAGCGATACGCTCTGGCGGGAGATGCTCGATTATTTCTATCATTTTTGCTACCTGTTCACGCATCCTGCTGTGCTCCTCGTTATATTCTTACTCTTTCGTTTTCCGTTTTGCAATCGAGGAGTTGGTGACTGCCCTATACCCCGGAGCAGATTATGCGCGGCACCTTCCCCCGCAAGCTGGAAGACGCCGTCCTGGACAGCATGAAGGACAACAAACACTACTCCATGCGTGTCCTGGACAACCCGGAGAGCTTCCGCGCCTTCGCAGCGGTAGCGCTGCGGCTGCTGCAGGAGGAGGGGGGCGAGGTGTGAGGTTGGGGTTTCATATCGAGAATCACGAGGCTACCTGCAACGCCAGGGCAAACTTGATCAAGGTTTTCGTAACACCGGTGCGCCACCTTCCGGGAATGAGCAACATTTCCCGCAGCAGTTAAGGACATTCGAAAAGACTCAGCCACCGTTGATGTAGATCAATGACATATATCCGTTGTGCCCCGATACTTAACACAAGAGATTCTTAAAACCTTACCAAGGAGGTTGAGTGTGTTACGTTTCAGGAATATTTTCCTGGTTGCCCTGGTGGTGACCCTGGCGATAGCCGTAGGGGCGGCGATGCTCCTTTCAAACGGCCCAGCGGTGGATGTGATCAGTCAGTCCGAGGCGAGCGATCAGGCGATCGACCACACCCGAGCGGAGGCTGTCACCGTATCCGACGAGATTGAACGGGAAGTGATCGAGATTGTGATGAAGCGAGGCGACGAGTACATCTTTGTCAATGACCCTGTCGGCGTCCACGTCGAACCGGGAACAATGATTCGATTTGTTGTCGAGCAAGCGACTCACACGGCCACGGCGTATCATCCTGATTTTAGCCTGTCGGATTGAGCCCTTGCCAAGAGCGCGCGGTCGGGCTCTTTCCGCACAAGGATTGGGTCGGTTGTTTGGTCCGGTCTGATTCCCTTTCCGGTTTCAACCGGAACGCAGCCGGATCGGCGGCGTTATCCGCCGGTCAGCCGTATTGGTTGTGATCCAACGGTGCATAACCGCCACAGCCGCTTCATATTGTACGCCGTACACACCAGGGTCCACTCCGCATTCACCGCTTCATAGCCTCGCCGAAGAAACTGGTCGAGTCCCAGAACGGATCTGATGATACCGAACACCGGCTCCACCGTTTGTTTCCGCTTCCCGTAGATCTTGCGGCCCTCGTCACTACGGACCTTTTCTCTCATGGCCAGAAGCCTCGGGTCCTTGATTGTCTTCTTTCGTGGTTCTTTGGGTGGGCGATAATCATAGCGGCGAATGTCATGGTCATCGGCGCTGATCGCCAGATACAATTCCGGCGCATCGTCCTGGGACTCAAATCGCTTGATCACCTCAGTGCTGACATACCCGCCATCGGCGAGTACTGTATCCGGTTTCCCTACCTGCGGGTCTATTGCGTTAATTGCCGGCTCAATCTCGTATCGGTCGGTTGCGGATTCCGCAACGTATGCGCCCAGGATCAATTGCGACCCATCAGCATCGACAACTGCCTGCGCATTGTATGCCTGTTGCCAACCATCCCGGCGGCTCTTGCGCATCAGGAAACTATCCGGATCAACCAGATTGACCTGCTGGTCATTGTCCGGTACAGCATCCTCTGGATTTGGCCGTGTCTTTTTCCTGCGACTGTGTGTCCCTGGTCCGTCCGGTGAGTCATCGTCCTGGTTTCGATCCTCCCGCTCCTGACGTCTGTGCTCTTTCTCCCGGGCCTGTCGTTCCAGGTCTTTCTGAGCTTTGCGGACTTTTTCCCGCAGCACTTCTCGACGGGCGATCTCCTTCGGAAGATCCGTCTCATCGTCATCGTCCATGTCGTCCGCTGCAGCCGCCCGCGATAGAAGCTCGGCAATGTCCAGGTCCAGCTGCGTCTCAAGCTCCTTTGCCCGGTCGTAGCGAACGTTCTTGAACTTGCTGGCATTTGCCTTGACGTGAAATCCGTCGACGCTGATCGTGCCGACCGTCACCAGCCCGATCTTAGCAGCCATCCGAATCGTCTGTGCGAATACTGTCCCTACCAACTCCTGGTTCTCTTTCCGGAACGTGTTGATGGTATCGTGATCAGGATGGGTGTTGCCGGTCAGAAACCGTACCGGGATATCGCGATAGGTGGCCCGCTCTATCTTTCGGGATGACATGATACCGTGGGCATAGCAGTAGATCAGAAGTGCCAGCATCATGCGTGGCGGGTATTGAGCATGCCCGCTACCGCGGCGATTGATCTTCAGTTCCGGCAACTCCATGGCGTCTATCGCTTCTATCACGAAGTGAACCATGTCGTTTTCGTCCACCCACTCTTGAAGACTGGGCGGAAACATCATGGGGGCTGGTCACACCATTACTTCGTAATGGTGTTGCTCGCCCATGCATCCGGGGTATCCCGGTCTACGCTTACGAACCGTGCGCTCATATCTCCGCATTATACCAGATATTCGGAGATATATGAATTCTGAAAAGCTATTGAATCAATAAATTATGCGCCGAAAGTCCGACAGGCTCTTA
>RECN01000047.1 GCA_007694005.1 Spirochaetaceae bacterium | reverse complement strand
GCCCTAACGGCAACCATCAGCACCACGCCCGGGCGGGCCCCCACGGCAACCGTCAGCGCCCGGCGGTGGGCGTCAGGATTTCGCTTCCTGCGCCCGCTCGTCGGCTCTGGCACCCGCTCCTTTTTCCGGTAGCGCGCGTGCCGCCACTTCACCGGTAAGCAGATATCGAATACCTTCAACGGCTGCCTCAGCCGCACTGGTCGTCGTGGTATATGGAATCTTGGATCTGACCGCCTCGATACGAATGTAGTCGTCGTCACGCTGCGTGTAACGCCCAAGCGGCGTGTTAATGACGAGATCGATGCGGTGTGACCTCATATGATCGACGATATTCGGCTGGCCTTCATGAACCTTGAGTATCACCTCGGCAAATACGTCGTTTTCAAAGAGAAAGGAAGCGGTGCCACGAGTGGCTGCGATGTGAAAACCAAGGCTCTGAAGCTCTCTGACAATGGGAAGAATGGACTTCCGATCGTCTTCGTGCACACTCACAAACACCCGGCCGGATGTCGGGAGCTGACTTCCGGTTGCTATCTGGGCTTTCACAAAAGCCTCACCAAAGGTCGCTCCGATGCCAATGACCTCACCGGTCGACTTCATTTCAGGCCCAAGCAGAGGGTCTGTCCCGCGAAAGCGGTCAAAGCTGAACATGGCCTCTTTTACCGCCCATCCGACTATGCACTCGCCGAGACCGATTCCATCGCCCTTTATACCGTCGATGAGATTCTGTTCGGCGAGCGTTTCACCTTCCCAGACCCGAACCGCCGCCTCGACGAGGTCGACCCCGCTCGTCTTGCTCAGAAACGGTACCGTCCTGCTGGCACGGGGATTGACTTCGATGACATACACCTGACCGTTCTTCACCGCGTACTGAACGTTCACGAATCCCCGGACCTTGAGTTTGCGGGCCATGACGGCGGTTGCCTGTATCATGGCGTCGAGCATCGCGGGATCACTCTTATGCGGCGGGAACACGCACGCTGAGTCACCGGAATGTATCCCGGCTGCCTCGATGTGCTGCATGATACCCGCTATGTAGACGTTCTCGCCGTCGCACAGCGCATCAATGTCGTACTCGTAGGCATCCTCGAGGAACTGGTCGACAAGAACGGGAGCCTCGGGTGAGATACGGATGCCTTTGGCGATAAAGTCCTCGAGTTCGTCCTGACTGAACGCGATACCCATGCTGCGACCGCCAAGCACAAAACTCGGGCGCAGGAGCACGGGATATCCGATTTCAGTCGCCGCCGCGTACACGTCTTCCAGCGTCCCCGCCATGCGGTTCTTCGGCTGTGCAAGCCCTGCCTCGCGCACGAGCGTCGAAAACAGGCCCCGGTCCTCGACGTCGAGTATGCTTGAGACACTCGTGCCTATGACCCTTGCCCCCGCGGCCTCCAGTTCTTCGGCCATGTTCAGCGGTGTCTGGCCGCCGAGCTGAACGACGACGTTGGTGACACCTTCTTTATGCATGATCTCTTTGACGTCTTCGGGTGTCAGCGGTTCGATGTACAGCCGGTCTGAGACGTTGAAATCCGTACTTACGGTTTCCGGATTGGAGTTCACGATGATTGTTTTCACGCCGAGACGCCGGTACGCCATGCTGCTCAAGGTGCAGCAGGTGTCAAACTCGAGCCCCTGGCCTATGCGATTCGGACCGCTTGCGAGAATGAGTACCGTTTTGCCTTCCGAAGGCGCGCCTTCATCGATCTCACCGTAGGTACTGTAAAAATAGGGGGTATCCGCGGAGAACTCACCGCTGCAGGTATCCACAAAGTGATAGCTCGCCCGTATACCCGCGGCGGTGCGCGCCTGCGTGACCGCGTCTGCCTGTCCCCCGCACAGTTTGGCGATACGCCGGTCGGTAAGACCCGCTCGCTTCGCTTCAAGCATGAGCCCGGGTTCGGGAACGTTCGAAACGGCGGCGATTTCTCCTTCGAGCTCCGCGAGTTCGTGCATGTGGTAGAGAAACCACCGGTCGTAGCCCGTCTGCTGGCTGAGCCGGTCTATGGCGCTGTAACCCCAGCGCTTGATTGCAGTGTAGGCAGCGAAGATGCGTCGCGGATGCCTCAGTTTCAGCATGCGCGCGATCTGGGCGTCATCGAGATCCTCAAGATCCTCGAGACCGTCGAAACCGAACTCGCAGGCGCGTATCGCCTTGTTCAGCGCCTCGGTGAAGGTTCGTCCGATCGCCAGGCTCTCGCCGACACTCTTCATCTGTGTTCCGAGTTCAGCATAACCGTCCGGAAACTTCTCGAGCTCAAAACGGGGAACCTTTACCGCGCAATAGTCGAGGCTCGGCTCGAAGCAGCTGACGGTTTTTCCGGTTATGTCGTTGATCACCTCATCGAGCGTAAAGCCGACGGCCAGACGAGCTGAACAGCGTGCGATGGGAAACCCGGTTGCCTTACTCGCGAGCGCACTCGAGCGCGATACACGGGGGTTCATTTCGATGACCACCATGCGCCCGGTTCCAGGTTCTACCGCAAACTGAACGTTACTGCCTCCACAGTCGACACCGACGGCCCGCAGAATCTCTATGCCTGCGGTTCGCATGATCTGGTATTCCTGATCACTCAGGGTCTGTATGGGCGCAACAGTAATGCTGTCGCCGGTGTGCACCCCCATAGGGTCCACATTTTCGATGGAACACACCACGACCGCGTTGTCCGCGTGGTCCCGCATGACCTCGAGCTCGAACTCCTTCCACCCGAGCAGACTTTCTTCGACGAGGACTTCGTGCACGGGACTCTCGTCGAGCGCCCACTGCACGAACTCCCTCGCCTCGCGCTCGGTGTTCGCGATGCTTCCACCCCTGCCGCCGAGGGTATAGCTCGGGCGGATTATGAGCGGTACACCGACTTCGTCAATAAACTGCTTCCCTTCTTCGTAACTGTGGATGAGCGCGCTGCGGGGGCTTTCGAGGCCTATGCCCGCGATCACTTCCTTGAACGCACCGCGGTCTTCGGCGAGTCGGATGCTGTTCACGTTCGCACCAAGCGACTCGACTCCGTATCGGGCTAGTACGCCCGCCTTGTCGAGAGCCATTGTCAGATTCAAGGCAGTCTGACCACCCATGGTCGGTAGAAGCGCATCAGGCCGTTCGATCCTGATTATCTCTTCCATGTAGTCGACTTCGAGCGGATCCATGTAAATGCGGTCGGCAAGGCCGGGTGTCGTCATGACCGTCGCCGGATTCGGGTTGGCGAGAATCACGCGGTAGCCCTCTTCTTTCAGCGCACGGACCGCCTGGTTACCGGAGTAGTCAAACTCACAGGCCTGTCCGATGACAATGGGGCCGCTTCCGATAATCAAAATACTCTCTATGTCTTTCCGTGCCGGCATCTATATGCTCTCCCCGTTCTGTCGTGTGCGCTGACGCGCTGCAATTGCGTCCAGAAATGCGTCGAATATCCAGCTTGAATCGTGGGGACCAGGTGCGCTTTCCGGGTGAAACTGTGCGGTGTAGATGCTCCGCGCATCGTCGGCGATACCCTCAACGCTCCGGTCATTCGCATTCCTGAACCAGACCTGCACGCCATCCGGCAGACTCGCTTCGTCGACGGTAAAGCCGTGATTCTGGCTGGTGACGAAGACCTTACCGGTACGTTCGTCCCTCACGGGATGATTAACCCCGTGATGACCAAACTTCATCTTGACCGTTTTTGCGCCGAGCGCCTGGGAAATCAGCTGATGCCCGAGGCAGATACCGAAAATCGGTGTCTTTCCTATGAGCGACGCAAGCCCTTCCGTCTGTGTTTCGAGTACCGCCGGATCTCCGGGGCCGTTGGAAGCGAGTACCGCGTCAGCACCGAGCGCGAGTATGTCGGCCGGGCCGGTAGAACTCGGCACGACGGTGATCCTGCAGCCCCGAGACGTAAGCTCACGAACGATATTCGCTTTGCTTCCACAGTCGAGCAGCGCTATATGAGGCGATCCCTCAGGATTCAGCTCGATAATCCCGGGAGAGCCGACCATGCCAACGAGATTTCGTCCAACCATAGTCGGAAATGCCTTCAGATACTCCTGTATACGCGACAGATCCTCTGCGGGGAGCTCGGCACCGTCGAAACCCGGCTTATGAACAATCAAACCAGTTTTGCTTCCGGTATCTCTGAGATGTAGGGTAAGACGACGCGTATCTATGTCCGTGATTCCCGGTACATCGCCCTGCTTGAGAAATTCATCGAGAGTGATTCGTCCGTCCGGTACCGGACCGTCGTAGTTACTGCGCAACACGAAGCCTGCTGCCTTCACGCTGCGCCCTCCCTCCCCGTCAGGCCCGATCTCAGACCAGGCAGGGTCGGCACCGTAGTTGCCGATGTGGGGATAGGTCATGACCACGAGCTGGCCGCTGTACGAGGGATCGGTGAGAACCTCGTGATACCCGCTCATAGCCGTGTTGAAGACAACTTCCCCGGCACTGCGCAGATCAGACGATGCAGGATGCAGATCGTCCACAGACAGTGGCTCGGCCCCGAATCCGTAGCCGGCGTAGACGCTCGCGTCCTCTAAAATCAGAAATACCCGTTTTCGCACCTTCATGAGCACTGCTCCCGGTCAGATTTGAACCGGCGCAGGAATGAGGCGCTTTTAATGCCTGATAAAGCCTGCACACGGCGTATGTAAGCAAAAAAAAAACCGGTACGGGTACCCGCTGCGGGCACCCATCCGGTCGCTAGCCCCTAGGGGAATCGAACCCCTCTTTTGAGAATGAGAATCTCATGTCCTAGCCGATAGACGAAGGGGCCGGCTTGTAACGCTTCCCGGGGAGGACTTGAACCCCCACAAACAGATCCAGAATCTGTTGTGCTACCATTACACCACCGGGAAATTCTGTTCCGTCTCTTAAGGTCGGACTCTATTGATCGGGATAGGAAATGTCAAGCACCTCGGGCTGCCGCGTGCGAAGCATGCGCGCAGTCGGGAGGTGCGAACAGGAAGACACGTGATGGATCGATGCACACCTCCCCGGGGTCGAGCATCGCGTTGAAAAGACAGATGCGCTCACAACAGGCGAGATCAGCTGCCGGAATGTCTGCGGCAATGAGTCTTCCCTGCTCAAGAAGACGTTCCCGTGCGGTTCCAGGATGCATGACCGTCCGCGGCGTATACCATCGACCGTCGCGAAAGACTGCCACGCTGGCGTATCGTGACTCCAGAACCATACCGTTGTGGCAAAACAGCGGTTCCACGCCCGGGGGCAGCATACAGGATGTCGAATCGATCTTCGCCCGGTCAGCGTATTTGAGTCGGTAGTCTATCGCCATGCCGTCGGTACTGCGTGGTGGCATGAGGGCTAAGGCATGCACCGGTCGAGGCCTGTATAACAGGGCTTCAGCCGTCACGATACGCGTACCGGCATACTCGATACGCAGACGATGCCGGCCCGGACTTGAGATCGCGCGACCCGTCTGCATTCGGAGCGTTTCTTCTGCTGCCTCGAGGACCGCGGCTGCTACCGTCCCCGATCCTGTGGATCGATGTACCCGCCGGTAGTGAAACGAAAGGTTTTCGGCACGATAGAATCGCACACGGATCGTCTCAAGCAACCGGAACATCGACTTTCTGCCTCATCTCTTCGTATTCACTGCGACAGTCACTGTATATCGTGATACCGCCGCCACTTCGGAATCGAAACCGACCTGAGGACTGTTCTATGTATCGGATCATGACCGCCGACTCAACGCACTCTCCATCAAAAACACCGAACACGCCGGTGTAGTACCCGCGCTGCTCACCTTCGGCTTCGGCTATGACCTCGCAGCTGCGCTTCTTCGGTGCGCCGGTGATGGAACCCGCCGGCAGCATCGCCGATAGAATACTTCCGACGCAATAATGTGCCCCATCGGCGAGTCGGCCCCGGATTTCGCTGGAAATTGCATAGAGCGAGCGGCCCTGCAGATGAATTTTTTCCACGTAGCGGTAGCGCGGCACTGTCACCGCCTCGGCTACCATGCCTATATCGTTTCTGAGCAGGTCCACGACCGTAGCGTGTTCCGCCGCCTCTTTTTCGTCGGCGAGCAGGACCTCCCGTGCGTGATCCACGGCGCTGTCAATTGTCCCTTTCATGGGAAAGGTGGAAATACTCCCCGGCTCTATGCGAACAAAGGCTTCGGGGGAGAACACGACACATTCCCCGGGTAGATGCAGTCGGTACGGAGCGTGCGCGAGCTCGTACACGTCTTCAAGCGAACACGACAGGTCAATTCCTGTTGGAAACGTGAGATTCATGAGATAGCTTTCGCCCGCCTTAAGCGCATTCTGCACGCGGGCGAAACCTTCAAGATAGCGTTCATACGTTACAGAATGCCGGTTCCGGATAATCGGCTGATCCGACGACACCATCCAAGTTCCGAAGCCGGCGGGACGTTCAACACTCGTGCCGGGAACCGAGAAGCGTACCCCCGAGGGAAGGTCCGACAGCGGCCAGACCAGAGGCTTCTGAAGCTCGTAGTCGATGACGAACAGAAAGGGCGTCCCTTCCCTGCCGAGATCGTCCATGTCGCTGAAAAACCGGGCGATGGACCTCGTGATGCTACTCTCCGTGATACTGTATGAGCGTACGCACCCTGTACCCGCCGAGGAGACGGTCGTAGTTCAGGAAGGGAAGCCCGATAACCGCTCCTATCTCCACTACGGTACTGCCTGCTTCTTCAAGGATGGATGCCGCAGCGGCCAGGGTCCCCCCCGTCGCAATCAGGTCGTCAAGCAGTAGAACCCGTCTCGGCTCGCTAAGATCGGCACGGTGAATCTCTATGGTGTCAGTCCCGTACTCCAGGTCAAAGGTCCTCCGGAAGCTGTCACCGGGCAGCTTACCCTGCTTTCGCACCAGAATGAGCGGGAGCCCGAGTATCCGTGCAACCGGGGCGCCGAAGAGAAAACCGCGTGCATCGATGGCCGCGATCGCCTCTATGCCGCCGCTCGTAAAGGGAGCTGCGAGTTCGTCGATACACCAGCCGAAGGCCTCCGGGCTCATAAGTACACTGGTGACATCGTAGAAGAGAATGCCCGGCTTGGGGAAATCCGGAACCTTGCGTATATGCTGGTCAAGATCGAATTCAGACATAGACGAACAGTAGCCTCACCGATGCATCCGTGTCAAAAGCTTGCAAGCCTGGACAATGCTCAATACAGTTAACCCTAGTCATGAAAACAGTAATCCCTGTCGCAAGCGGTAAAGGCGGAGTCGGAAAAAGCATATTCGTCGCGAATCTCGGCGTCTGCCTCGCACAGGCAGGGAAAACCGTTATAGTCGTGGATCTTGACCTTGGAGGGTCGAACCTCCACACCTGTCTCGGTGTCAGAAACAGCAACGCCGGTATCGGACAGTACATTTACGATAAGGACATCAGCCTTGAACAGCTCGTGCTGGAGACCGAACAGCGAAAGCTGTTCATTGTCCCCGGTGATTCGCTCCTGCCGGGCACCGCAAACCTCTCGTATTTCCGGAAGCTCAAGCTCATGAAGGAGCTGTCAGCGCTTGTCGCCGACTACATCATTCTCGATCTCGGTGCAGGATCATCATTCAATACTATCGATTTCTTTCTCGCATCTCAGAACGGTATTCTGATCTGCACCCCGGAAACGACATCCGTTCTCAACGCGTACAGCTTTCTCAAAGGTGTCGTATTTCGTTCCATGTACCGCTCGTTTCCTCCGGACAGCACGGAGCGCGAGCTTGTCCACAGCTATCTGACCTCACGAATAGAGGGGACCGACCGCTCTGTCGAACAGCTTATCGAACAGCTTGCTTCGATCTCGGAGGCGAGCGCTCAACAGGCACGAAAAGCGCTTGCGGCAGCGCAGGTGCGCGTGGTGCTGAACATGGGTCGCCACTCACGTGACATTGCGATCGGCGGGAAGCTGCGCGAGATTGCGGGAAAGAACCTGAATACCGACCTGTCGTACATTGGCTATCTGCCCTACGAAGAGCATATGAGCGCGAGTATTATCCGGCGAAGCCCGATTGCGCTCCTCGATCCACAGGCTGCGTACGTGAAGGCGCTTCGCAGCGTTGCCGACCGTATTATCAGCGAACCTGCTTCGGGTAGCTTCCCCTATTATCAGGATGATGATGATCTGCGCGCGGTCGCTTCGGCCGCCCTTCAGTAGGCCGCCTTGTACCCTGCTACCCGTGCACCGACCGGTGTATCGAGGTCAGCGAAGCGTCCCCTGATTGCGTACTCGTAGCCTATGGCAGCGACCATGGCCGCGTTGTCAGTGCACAGCGACAGAGGAGGAATCGCCAGCTGCAGGTGCGTGCGCGCGGCAAGTTCACGGCGGAGACGCGAATTTGCAGCTACGCCACCCCCGACAACGAGGCGGTGTATTCCCGTCTGCTGGACGGCCCGGTCGAGACGCTTCATGATCATGCCGATTGCAACGCGCTGGAAGGACGCAGCGAGATTCTCGGCACTATCCTCTTTGCCGGGTCGCAGAAACCGGGACGCCTGAACGGTAACAGCGGTCTTGATCCCCGAGTAACTGAGATCGAGATCATGGCTGTCTCCCTTCAGCGATGAGCCTGGAAACTCATAGGCTGTTTCATCGCCTCTTGCAGCAAGCTCGTCGACGGCTTTGCCGCCCGGATATCCGAAACCGTGATACTTGGCAACCTTATCGAAAGCCTCGCCACAGGCGTCGTCCACCGTGGCT
The DNA here is from genome assembly GCA_007694005.1 of Spirochaetaceae bacterium. Classification (GTDB taxonomy): domain Bacteria; phylum Spirochaetota; class Spirochaetia; order DSM-27196; family SKKC01; genus SKKC01. The sequence goes on along the minus strand of RECN01000047.1, from coordinate 50,861 downwards.
CCGAGGACGGTCAGGGTCTCCCAGTCGTCCATGCGGACTATCATGGTGTGACCACCGGAGACCAGCAGCCCCAGGCACGGCCAGTCGACAGGCCCGGTGAGTCGTGGCGCGTACAGATGCGCAAGAATGTGATTCACCGAAACCAGCGGTCGGTCGAGTCCCAACGAAAGCCCTTTGGCGAAAGTCGTTCCAACGAGCAGTGAACCCGACAGACCAGGATGTGTCGTAACTGCAACAACGTCGATGTCTGCTGCCGTGATACCGGAATCACGTATTGCCTGCCGATAGACCGGCAGTATGAGTTGTGTATGCTGCCGCGACGCGATCTCCGGCACGACGCCCCGGTACTGTTCGTGTTCCTGTATCTGGGAATGGACGATCTGACCGAGCAACTCTGATCCGTCTTTCACGGCTGCAACAGCACACTCGTCGCAGCTGCTCTCTACGCCGAGCACGATCACGGGAACAACCCCGCGTACCTGGCACCGATGTGTGAGATCGGACGAAATGCAACGCCCTGTGTTTCCGCAAACTCTGCAGCTTCACGGATCAGTTGAGGAAGTTCGCGTGTCTGCACGTGTCCAATGAGAACTGCGTAACCCTGCGATCTCGCGCGCTCTATCCCCGCGAGCAGTGCGTTTCGCATGCTTTCGATATCGCGATAGTGGTCGACAAAGATATGACGTTCGATCGTCTGTATGCCAAGCATGTCTCCGGCCTCAGCGACAACGGTCTGTGCAGTAGTCCGGCTGTCAAGAAAAAAAACACCCTGCTCATGAAGCACGTCTATGATGGTCTGCATAGAGTGAAGCTGTTCGGTCACTGCGGACCCCATGTGATTGTTTGCGGCGACGACGTGCGGAACGGAATCAAGCGCATCCTGCACCAGCAAGGCGATCTCATCTGGCTGGTGCGTCACTTCGATTGCACCGGGACCGGGGTCACCGCGACCGAGCGCCTGCATGGGCATGTGGAGCATGACATCGTGTCCGGCGCGATACGTTGCCTCGGCAGCTTCGAAGGAAAACTGCAGATGCGGCAGCACGCTGACGGTAAGCGGGACATCAAGCTCGAGAAAGGGCTCGAGCTCCCATAAGGAGTAGCCCGCGTCGTCAAGAATCAGGTACAGGTCGCCAACTACCGGGGGGATGGGCTCCGGTGCCGGTGCCTCCGGTGTTTCGGGTTGCCGTTCAGGCTGCGGTGTCGGTACCGGATCGGGTAGACGTGCTGGCGGCGACGGTAGCGGCTCCTCAAAGTCGGGTTCGGGTTGCCCACGTTCGCCGGAATCATCGCTTCGGGGCGCTTCGCCGGTACCTGACGACAGCTCCGGAACCGCCCTTCTATCAGGCGTCAGAAACAGGAGTGCAATCAGCAAAATCGCTATCAGGCCGAGCAGCACGTACAGCTTCAACAGGTACGCGTTTCGCTCAGCGGTGGTGCCGGATCGTGATTTTTTTTTCTGTGGAACCTGGTCTGATGTCTGATCTTTTGAGTCTGCCATATACACGCTCTATCGGGTGGTAGCGTGATACAATAAAGACAGCAATGCAAGAGGTCAGTCGGTCACAAGCTCACGAAGCTCCCCGGCGTACTCTTTAAGTTTTCGAAGCGCGCGCATCTCTATCTGACGAACCGTTTCCGGTGAGATTCCCATTTCGTCGCTGATTCTCTTCAGGGTATACCGCGGCCCGCCACCGATGGCGAATCGGTACATGAGAATCTGCCTCTCGCGCTCCATTAGTCGATGCAGCACCCGTCGGGTTTCGTCTCGAACGACACCACTCATTACGTCCTGATCCGGCGCATAACTGGTATCCTCGCACACGTCGTAGAGCGTGCCGGAGTCTTCGTTAATTTCGGTGTCGAGACTCGCCACACCGGATGAATATCCGAGGATCTCTACGACATCCTCACGACTCATGCGCAGCTCTGTCGCGATCTCGTCGGTCGACGGTGTTCGCATGTACTTCTGGCTCAGGGTATTGTAGCTGCGCTGTATACGCTTCAGCGCGTCTTCTTTCCGGTGAGGTAACCGTATCGGGCGTCGCTTGTTTGACATTGCCCGCGTGATGGCCTGCTTGATCCAGAACGAGGCATAGGTCGAAAAGCGGACATTCTTCCGGTGGTCAAACTTTGCTGCGGCGCGCAGAAGTCCGAGATTCCCTTCCTGAATGAGATCGAGAAAGGCAACGTCCTGTGTCACATACGAGCGCGCGATCTTTACGACCAGGCGAAGATTGGATTCTATAAGTTTCTGCTTGGCTTTTTCGTCTCCCCACGTGATACGCTTGGAGAGTTCAACTTCTTCTTCAGACGTGAGCAGAGGCGTATCCTTGATCTGATCAAAGTAGGCCTGTACGGAGTTTTCCTGGGAGCGGACAGTTTTCTGCTTCGTGTTCATGATGCATTCTCCTGCTTGAATGAATGCAATCGTCATGCCAAGTGACCGGAAAGGCTTGTTGTATTTTTAATTACTTATAATGCAGAGAGTTATATAGTATCGTTATAAGTCGCAATCACTATGCCGCTACAAGTGTATACATTTTGATACGTGTATTGAGGTATACGCGTGCACATTAGTGGACTATTGGTCAGTCTATGGATGGAATTTGCTGGTCGTATGCGCGTGCGCGGGACAGATCGGCCGCAGTTGGCCCGGTACTTTCGCTGAGCTGCTCGTAGATCATGTCGGAAAGACCAAAACTGCGGGTTCGAGACATGAGGACAGAATACTCTTCAAAGAGCATATCTTCAAAAATTTCCTCCGCCTTTCCGCCGTGCAGCAGAGAATCCGATCGGTCGATCGTAGAACGCATGGTGTCGAGCATCTGCTTGATAAAGAGAGCCTCGAACTCCTGCGCAACCTGCCGAAGTTCATCCGCACCACCCGACCCCGGTACCTGGGGAGCTGTCGAACCCGACGCTCTCGTTCGTGCAAGTACTGCTTCAATTCCTGTCATTTCGTCCCAATCCTTTTACGGTTCTATCGCTTGAGTGCGTTTGCGATACCGAGCATGTCATCGCTCGTCTGTATGGCACGGGAGTTCATTTCGTATGCCCGCTGTGCGACAATCATGTTGACCATTTCGTCGACAACCGACACGTTGGAGTTCTCGATAAAGCGATGAAGGATCCGCCCCATTCCGTCGAAGCCGGGAAGCCCGGCAATGGCATCACCGCTTGCCGCACCCGGGCGAAAGAGGTTTCCCCCGACTGCGCTCAGACCGGCTGGATTCACGAATCTGTACAGTTCCAGCTGACCGACCTCAATGGGGTCGTCGAGCTCAGGAACCGCGACGAAGACACGTCCTTCCTGTGTTACGTTAACACTGTCCTGTATGAAACCTTCAGGCATGATGATCTCGGGAACAACGCGATAGCCCGCAGCCGTGACTAACTGACCGTTCGAGTCGATCTTGAAGCTGCCGTCGCGGGTGTAGGAGTAATCACCGTCAAAATCGAGGACACGAAAAAACCCGTCGCCCTCTATAGCAAAATCTGTCGGAACCCCGGTCTCACGAGGTGAGCCCTGCTGAAAGATTTTCTGGGTGCTCGATACTCGAGTACCGTGACCGACCTGCTCGCCGACCGGCACCAGAGTCACCTCGGTCGCGGGCGTTCCGGCCATGCGTATGGTCTGATATATCAGATCCTGGAAATCCGCCCGATTACGTTTGAACCCGAAGGTATTCACATTCGAGAGGTTGTTCGAGATTGTGTCTATGTTGAACTGCTGAGCGTTCATGCCGCTTGCTGCGGTGTATAAACTGCGTACCATGTTACTCGAATCTCCTGTAGCCTGTTATGTTACACGCGCAGCACGGTGTTCAGGAGCTGCTGTGTCGCTTCGTCGTGTGTCTGAATGACTTTCTGGTTTGCCTCGTAGGCCCGGTTGACTTCTATCATCTGCACCATTTCCGATACGGGATTGACGTTGGACGTTTCTACAAAACCCTGAAGAACACCCGGACGACTTCCCGTCGGGAGGATCTGCGTGTCGCCGCTCTCCCAGGTGGTATTCCAGAGGCTGCCACCCTGCTTTTCGAGGTATCTCACCCGCCGAACCGAAACCAGCTGCAGGCGGTCAACTTCCTCTGCGTCCGTCCACTGATTTTCGCGCATGGAAATGAGGCGATCGGGATCATCCGCAAATTCGGGATTCTCGAACACGCGGCCATCTTCATCTACGTAGAAGTTATTCTCCCGAATGAAGATGTACCCGTTCTCCCCGAGCACCGGAAATCCTTCGTTGGTAACGAGAATGCCCTCGGGACCAAGCTGAAAACTGCCGTTCCGCGTCATTCGTTCACCACGAGGGGTGTCGACGAGGAAAAAGCCGTCACCGTCGAGCGCCAGATCGAAGGGATTCGAAGTCTCTCGAAGTGCTCCCTGCTCGAAAATCGTATATATCTCGTTCGTTTCCACCCCGGAACCGAGCCGGCCGACGACCGGCGCAGTATCGAATGAACCGAGAACGGGATCGAGTCCCGAAAGCGGCAGCGTTCGAACGCCGTTATCGTTGTGGCGGCGGATGAGCAGCTCAGGGAAGGCCTTATGAACGTTGGTATCCCGTTTGAAACCGGCCGTATTCACGTTCGCGAGATTATTTGCGACCGTATCAAGACGCCGCTGTTGAGCCTGCATCCCGCTCGCGCCGGTATACCATCCTCTGATCACTATAATCTCTCCTCTTCCTGCTACTCTTATCGGATTCTTCGAGCGGTATCTTGATGAGTACAGCTGTAGTCGCTTGAACTTCACCGCGTCTTTGATCTACATTAGCGGCCGACGGCAGGAATGCCGGTCTAGAGGCCAGGATAGCTCAGCGGTAGAGCAGCTCACTCGTAATGAGCAGGTCGTGGGTTCAATTCCCACTTCTGGCTTTTTCTTTCAACCAGACGATATACGCTTCGGTATCGAGCGGTTTCGCGTACAGCCAGCCCTGACCGAAGGTACACCCCCGCTCGTTCAGATAGTCCTGCTGAAACTCGGTCTCTATTCCTTCGGCTGTCGTTTCTACATTCAGGGAACGAGCCATTGCAAGCATGGCATCAATCACCGGTGAATCCGGGTTCTCTTCGGAGAGACCGGCGACAAAGCTCTTGTCGATCTTCAGGTTCTGAATTCGCAGCCGGTGTAAATAACTCAGACTCGAGTAACCCGTTCCGAAGTCATCGATCGCCAGCCGGAACCTGTTTTCCCGAATGCACTCGAGCGAACGTTGAATCGCAGGATTATCGTCCATCATCACGCCTTCGGTTATTTCGAACTCCAGGGCTCCGGCCGGAAGATCGGTGTTTTCGAGAATACCGGCAATGAAGTCGGGAAAATCCGGATCCCCAAGATCAAGTGGCGAAAGATTGATGGCGTGAACAAAGCCATGGCCGAGGACATCCGCCGTGAGCTCACGATACACGCGCTCGACCGCATTCACGGCGGTGCGGATCACCCAGCGCGTAATGTCGTTTATGAAACCTGCCTGTTCGGCGAGAGGTATAAACACATCGGGCCCAATGTCTCCGAGTATTGAGTTTTTCCACCTCAGGAGCACCTCTGCCCCCCGACAGCTGCCGTCCTCAACGAGCAGTTTCGGCTGAAACCGGAGCGTCAGCTCCTGGTTCTCTATCGCGCCGCGTAGCTGCTGAACGACTGCATAGCGATGAGCCTCAAGTCGATACAGGTTTTCGTCAAAAAACGCTACGAAACCGGGATAATCTCTCAGATGTACAAAGCTGCCCATGAGATTCGCGATCAGCTTGGCGCCCGATTCTCCATCCTTGGGATAGATGGTCACTGATGCGAGTGCCTGGACGCTGACAGACTGCGTGCCCCTCGAAAAGGTGCGCTGTACGGACTCGACGAGTTTCCGACCGAAATCCTCAAGCTCATACGGCTCGGTCCACGGAACAAGACAGAGAAAGACGGTCCCGCTGTAACGGGAAGGCACACCGTGACTCCCGCAAAGGGTCTGAATGCGGTACGCCAGCTCCGACAACAGCGCATCGCCGTACTCAGAGCCGTGGAAGGTATTGATACGGGCGAAGTCGAGCAGCTTAAGCCCGACCAGGCTGAATCCGGGAAACTCAAGGCGATGCTGCTTCAGAATCTCACGTTCGAGGCGCGCTTCAAAGCGACTGCGGTTTGCAAGCCCGGTCGTTTCATCCGTATACGCAAGATGATAAAAAAAGCGAAAGATCTGGTGCTGATAATGCGCTGTCGCAACACCGAGCGATGAAGAGGCCCCGATTATGATCAGATACCGGAGGGCAAACTCCGGATCGTTCAGATAGGAAAGCGGTCCGTAGTTGGCGAACACGACGTTCAGCAGAGCAGCGAGAAACACCAGGGCGGGCACGATCATGGCCCCGAGACGGCCGAGTATGAGGAACAGCACACCATAACTGCCAATGATGTACAGGAAACCAAGTCCCCGCACCCCACCGCCACCGACGCCAATTCCGGCGATCAGAATGAACACAGCGACGGTGAATGATGAGCGTATCGCTCTGACCTGCCCGCTGTACCAGAACGAGATCAGGCCCGAAATCAGAATACCGAGATACAGAATCTGTGTGAACGCGAGAAAAAACTCTTCCTCGCGCAGGTCCATTACGATGTTGTAGGGAGCGGCAAGCAGACTGACGATGACGATGCTGTACAAGGCTATGAGCGTTACACGCACCTGTACGGGAGCCAGCTCGGAATCACGATGAGTCGAAAAAAGGCACGCGGGCAACCGTCTGCACGCCGTCCCTATACTGTCGATGATACTCACACGTTAAGCCTACGCGCTTACCCGGCGTTGTCAATACAGACTGCGGCAAGATCAGGTCATGAGCCGTCTTTCTTGCGCCTCGTGGAAACAAAGCGGATCAGCTCGTTGATGTTACTCACGGTAATACTGGATTTTCCGAGGATGACGCGCCGCTGCGTCGAAAACTGATGAAGCACCTCCCGGCAACGATCGGTGTTTATGCCGGCCCAATGCGCAACATCGTCAATGCTGACACGGAAGACCCGCCGCTCTTCGTCGGCCTCTGTGGCCATGCCGGTCTCATCGAGCATGAGAAACACGTCTGCCACCTTGGCGCTGACATCAGACAGGGTCAGAATCATAAAACGGCGTCTCTGATCGTAGATACGCTTTGTAAAGAGCTTGAGCAGTTTCAGCGCAATCTGTGGCTGCCCCTGCATGAGGATCTCAAAATTTGCCTTGTTGAAATGCAGCGCCTTTACCCGGTCAACGGAAACGGCGCTTGCCGAACGGGGAGAGTCTTCCAGTATCGCCATCTCACCGAAAATCTCGCCCGGGTTCAGCACGTCGATGGTTTTTTCCAGATCCCCCATAATTTTGGTGATCTGTACCCTGCCCTCCTGAATGAGGTAAAAGGAATCCCCTGGCTCGTATTCACAGAATATGATCTGTCCCGGCTCGAAATACACTGCAAATCGTTCAAATGCCGGTAGATTCGTGTTCATTATCTACTCCGACTCCAGCGCGTTTATCGCGTTCGAAGCTTTTTTGCGTAATTCCGCGTCGTTACCCGCCATACTCTGTACCTTTCGGAGGAAACTCAAGGCGCGGTCGTTTTCGTTCTTTTCTTTGTACGATATTCCAATAAAATAAAGAGCCCACGGTAACTGCTCCATTTTCGGAAATTTCTGCAGCAGCGCGGTGAAATGTCGTATGGTCTCGTCGTGTCGCCCGAGTGCGTGAAGGCAGCGCCCCGCTTCGTACAGACTCTTCAGGCCGTACTCACCATGCTCGCCCGATTCCTGTCCAACCGCACGAAACAGATTGAAAGCGGCATCAAAGTCGCCGTTTCCGTACTGATTCACAGCTTTCAGGTAACGCCTGCCAAGATCGGACAGTTCGTCCGTCTCGCCGTGTCCGCCCGAGGTCGTCTGCTCGCTGCTGTAGCGCTCGGCGTGGGACGAAACCTCTGAAAGAAGATCGCGTGCCTGCTTCGAGCTTCGGCCGTTTGGATATATCGCCAGATACCGCTCAAGCGCGTACGTGGCCTGGCTGTACTGTCGTCGTCGGTGATAGTACTCGCCAATGCGAAACAGCCCGAGTTCCGGATCAACCTGTTCCGCCTGATCGAGGAGATTGGTGACCTTCGTGTGAATCCGCCTGAGCTGCGTGCTGAACACTTTCAACATCTTGAGAACGACACGGGTGTTGGCGGCAGCGTACTGTTCAAACTCGTAAACCGAAAAAATGATGACGTCGCTAGGCGACAGCACCTGAGCGTTCTCCTCCCGGGGATATTTCCCGAACGCGCTTTTCACGCCGAAAAACTCGCCTACCCCGACACGCTCCTGAATCTCTTCGCCGGTTTCAATGTCCTCTGACGTCAACATAACGCGTCCGTTCTTGAGAACATAAATTTTATCGCCGACATCACCCCTGAAATATATGACGGAACCGGGTTTGTAGGTCATTGCTCGGGGCACGTCTTGATTTCTCCTATCACGAACAATCGAAAGTCTAAACGCGTCACGAAGGAATTGCAAGATTGCATATCTCGGGTCCGGGATTCCTGCATCGTCACGGGAGTCGCGGACAGTAATTACGTGTTGCCGCAGCACGCACAGCCACGTATTATGGAAAACGCAGTATCAGGATCATATGCAAAAAAGGAAGTTCCATGCTTGAAGCAGTAGGCGAGCGCGTTCTGCGCGCGCCGAAAGAGCTCTTGTACGCTCTCGGATTCATGGTCGAAATAGTCCGCAACATACCTGCATACTTCCAGATGCAGCGCCGTGGCGGCGGCGGCGGCGTGCTCAAGATGCAGATCCTGTTCACCGGTGTCAACGCGCTCAGCATCGTTGCGGTACTCAGTCTTGCCATCGGTGCGGTAATCATCATACAGGGGCTGTCAATTCTGCCACAGCTCGGGCAGGGACAGCTCATATACACAATACTGATTGCGGTCATTACCCGTGAACTTGGACCTATTCTGACAGCCTTCATCGTGATCGCGCGCTCCGGCACGGCGATTTCGACCGAACTCGGCGGAATGGTTGTTGATCATCAGATCGAGGCGTATATGGCCACGGGTCTGAATCCGATCACCTACCTCGCGGTGCCACGGGTTCTCGGCGTGGTCATTTCACTCGTACTCCTGAACATCTACTTCAACTTCTTCGGTCTTGTCGGTTCATTTCTTGTTACGCAGCTTGTACAGCCGCTTGCCCTGGAGGAATACCTGTTCGGACTCTATGGTTCAGTAACGCTCCGGGATTTCGTCGCAAGTTTCGCGAAAAGCATTATCTTTGGGATGATCATAGGGAGCGTTGCAACGTATCAGGGGCTTTCGGTTGAGCGGGCGGGAACCGAAGTACCGATCCGAGCCATTAAAGCGGTCGGACAGGGCATCACGCTCACGGTGATTGCGAATGCTGCCATAACCCTCGTGAGTTACCTGTAGGAGCAGACCGCAATGGCAGATGATGCAGGAGTGGCACTGAACACGAAAGACCTGATAGTGGAATTCGAGAATTTCACACCGGTACGAGGCATTTCCGTAAAGATACGCGAGGGCAGCACGGTCGCAGTCATGGGACGTTCCGGGTCGGGCAAGTCTACCTTTATCAAGGCGGCTTCGGGTGTCATTCCCGCGACATCGGGCGAGGTCAGGGTTTTTGGTCGCCTGCTCGGCCCCCTGAACAACCGGGAGCTCCGACGACTCCGGAAAGTCTGCGGTTTCGTTTTTCAGGATGCGGCGCTCTGGCAGAATATGAGTGTGTACCGAAATCTGGCATTGCCGCTGGAACAGCACTATCCGGAACTCAGCAACGCTGAACGGGACAAGAAGATCCGGCGGGCCGTCGAACGAATCCGCTTCACCGACGACCTGAATCTCAGACCCGCGTCCCTGAGCGCCGGAGAAGCAAAACTCGTTGCCTTCGTGCGGGCTATTCTTACCGAGCCGAAACTGCTCATTCTTGATGAACCCACCACCTTCGTCGACCGGACCGGCGTCGATCGCATTCTGAGTATGCTACGGCAGCTGAAGGACGCCGGCACAACCCTCGTCGTCGTCAGCCATAACGCCACCGTGGTGTCCCAGCTCGCAGACGAAATTATCGTGATCGATGAAGGCGAACTGCTGATACACGGAAGTACGGACCAGGTGGCCGCTTCAGATAATCCGGTCGTCCGTGATATCGTGTCCGATGTGCTCGATCAGGCGGCTACATTCGACAGTGATATCCTGTCGCTGTTAGGAGAAATCGATGATGAGGGATAGTTACGCGTTCAGCAACAATTGGCACGCGAGGTCGAGGAGGATGACAGCGTGAAGTTCAGAATACGCTTTGCCACACAGATCGTCGGCGCGTTTACCATTCTCGCGGTCGTGTTTGTCATCGTCCTTATGGTCGCGATCGGCAGAGGTCAGGGCTGGTTTGAGCCTCGATATGAGTACTCAACAGAACTCAGCTCGGCGAGCGGTCTGAATATCGGCATGTCGGTCGACTTCCGCGGATTTGAGGTTGGCCGCGTTACCAATATCACCCTCAACGAAGACAACAACGTCGATGTAACCTTCAACATTCGGGAGCGCTATATACACCTCGTAACGAAAGGGTCGCTTGTCGAGCTGGCCTCAAACCCCATCCTTGGCGGAACACTCGTCCTTCATCGAGGAACGCGGTCGAGCGAGCCGCTGGAGCAGTTCAGCGTGATTCCGGAATGGAACAGCGACATCGGCCGTGCTATTCGGGAGGTAGGTTTCGTAGAGAGATCGCAACCGCCCGACCCCATTTCGACCCTGCTCGCCGAGCTCGACCCCCTGCTCAACAGCATCTCGGAGATTCTCGGGTCGACGGAACTGATTCTCGACACCCTCGCCGGTACGCTCGATGGAACGGTCACTGAGGGTCCTATTGCCGAGACCGTTACGCAGGTGCTGAGTCTGCTTGCCACGGTCGAAGCTCGTCTTGAGCAGACCGAGTCGCTGCTTGCAGGCAGCGATGACCTTCTTGTTTCGGTCAATCGCATCGCCGACAACGCAGCAGCCGCGAGCGACGAGTTCCGGGATCCTGCCGGCATTGTACCGCGGCTCCTCGGTGCGAGCGGAACACTTGCGACCCTGTTTGACGACGATAACGTACTCTTCGACGAGATACTCGACATTTTCACCTCGATCAACGCTACCCTCGATGAACTGAACGAGGTAGCCCGATTCGCCGGGTCACAGACGCCTCAGTTTGCGGCGATCATTGAAGAGGGGCGCGAAGCAATCATTGTCGGACAGGATGTGCTTACCGGTCTGCGGAATAATCCCCTGCTTCGCGGAGGAATTCCCGAACGAATCGATCAACCGTCGAACGTCGAAAGCTTCCGGGAGGCACAATTCTGATGAAACGCCTGATCATTCTTTCACTGCTGTTTCCCCTGTTTTTTTCCTGCTCAAGCACACCTCGCGAGCCGGATGAGGTACGGCTCACCCGGAATCGTGCGGCACAGTTCGCCGGTTACGGGAATGCAGCCTTCGATCGCGCCGACTATGAGCAGGCGAGAGCATTTTTCGAGCTGGCACTGACCCTGAACACGTCGGTCGATGAGCGCGAAGGTGTTGCGGACATGCATAACTCCATCGGCCGCACCTGGCAGGCGCAGGGAGATTTCGAAACGGCCGCCGAACAGTATGCGCGAGCAGAACAGATCGCACAGCGGATCGGAAGCACGCGCGTGCGCGCACTATCCATAAACAATCAGGGAGAGCTCAACCTCCAACAGGGTAATTTCGATCAGGCACTCGCCTTATTTGAGACATCGCTTGAGCTTTTCAACGAAACCGACAGCGTGGCTGAACGGGCCGTGGTACTACACAACCTCGGAAGCACACAGGCATCCTCAAGCCGTCTTGACGACGCGCGCGTTCTTCTTGAAGAAGCGATGTCGATAAACAGGCAGCTGAACCGACGACGCGAACTGGCTGCAAACCTGTTTATGCTCGCATCGGTTGAATCTCGACGGGGAAACTACGAGGTAGCACTTGCGTTTGCCGAAGAGGCTCTCGATCTGGATCGTGCTATGGAGAATCCCCGCGGGATCGCATCCGATCTGTATGCTCTTGGAATGATATCCTTCCGCATGGAACGGATGGAGGATGCACTCGATTACCTGACGCGTTCACTCGCGGTGTACGAGAGTATCTCTTCGGCCAGTGGGATGATACAGGCACTTTCAGCCCTCGAGGACCTGTCTCACGCGACGGGTAATCTCGAGGCATCAGAAGGCTTCGCACAGAGGCGCGAAGCGCTTCAGACATCATCGATCAGGACCAGATAGTTTTCATGAAACAGAAACGTATCCGTTTGAGGATCGCGCGTGGATGGCACCGCATCGGGAAAACCCTCGCCGCTCCCATGATCGCCTTTGCAGCGATTATTATCATATCTGGAGGCATTGTACTCCCCCTCTGGTTTGCAGCCACCCGGGCACCTGCTGTATACGGTGTCGTCGTGCTCACCGTAAGCGCAGCCGCACTCACCGTCTGGCTGCTCGGGAAGTTTCGCCGTCACAGTCACGGTTCGTCGCATCAAAGGCGTAGATCGGGCGCGGTGTGGATTGCAACCGGACTGGCCGCAGTCGGCGCCTATGCAACGCTGCTCGTATACAGCTACACAGGACTGGCCGGTGCACTCCCCCTGCTCGCCGCCCTCGTTGCTTCCATCGGATTCGCCGCTGGAGGAGGGAGCACTGGTCGTGAATGATCCCGGGGTCGATTTTTTTCGGCGTACGCTACTGGTCACATGTCTCGTTCTCGTGTCTCTCTCGCCTGTGTATGGAGAATACCCGCTAATCGAAGAACTGAATCGCTCAGATCTTCTCTTTGCTCAGTTGCAGGAGGACATACAGAGGTCGCGTCAGGCATCTCAACGCGGTAGCGACCGTCCGCCGCTTTTTCTGTTCCGTTACAATCTTCAGCCTGATGACAGCTTTTTTCGGCTTTCTTCCCGAACCACCCTGCCCCAGTCGACGCTTGCAACGATTAATCGCCTCCGCTCCGCCGATTTACCGACCGATATCGATGCCATACTGATACCAAACCAGCCGGGGGTATTCGTGCCCCTGCAGCCGCATACCGACCTCGAGTACATGCTTTCAGCGCGGCTTTCACCGGAAGACGTCGAAGAACAGCAGAATCCATTCCTTACCGAGAACGACCCCTTCCTGCCTCCGCAGGATCCCGACAGGAACGGTGTGGCAGAGGGCTCCGGCGATCCTCGCGATCACTACCAGCTCGTGACCATCACGGTCAGAAACGAGAGTCTGCGATTTGCCTTCTTCCCGGGAACTGACTTTTCTGCGGACGAACGACGAGCCTTTCTGGGGGTGCTGTTCCGAAGTCCCGTCGAGTTCACCCGCATGTCATCGGCATTCGGAGCACGAATCCACCCGTTCACGAACCGACCGAGTTACCATACCGGTGTCGACCTGGTCGCACCAGAAGGTACTCCGGTACGCGCGGCACGCGAGGGTTCGGTAGCAGCGGCCGGATGGGATCCAGTCTACGGCTACTACGTTATCATCGAACACGATGAGATATTCACGAGCTTTTACGGGCATTTACGTAGCATACACAGCGAGTTGAACGCGAACGTTACTTCAGGTATGATTATAGGTGAAGTAGGAAACACAGGACTGAGTACGGGGCCGCATCTGCACTTTGAGATTCGCGTTCGAGGGACGGCCCGTGATCCGGTACAGTTTCTTCACGGCTTTCGGTGAGTATAAGCTACATCGCGTATTTTTCTGTCGCACAGGATGGCTCAGGTAAATGATCAGCAGACCCCGATTGTTAATGCGCGCCATCACAATACTGCTGTTCACCGGTTTACCTGTCACCGCGTCGGAGACCGTGGTCGGTCGCTACGTCGGAACCAGTCTCGTGCGTGCCGCAGATCCACAGCCAATAGAACTGTCCCTGAGACTCGCGGACATAGTCCTGATTGAGATCGACGAGCCGCTTTTTTTCGAAGCTATCGAGATACACGCTGAACTGCCACCTTCCGTCGCCTCAAGAACAGACCTGACTATCGCAATTCTCCTGTACGGAAGTCTGGCCACAGTTCCGCAGTCTGAAGGCCCGGTCACGACCAGCGGTCAGAGACTTCATTTCGAACCATTTATCAGTCGCGCGAACACCAGGATCAGGATTCCAGTGCAGGAAGACCCACGCATTCGGGTTGCAGCAACCACCCGACCGGAGCGTATTCCAGGGCCCGACGGCTACCCGCTTGCCGTAACCTTCCTCCCTGTCGGCAAAACCTTTCCCGAATACCTTCAGGACGAGGAAATACAGCTGAGGATCCAACCATACACTCGTGATATCGGTGCCTTCAGAGTTGATCTCGTTGACAGATCAGGTGAAACGATTTCATTATCAGAGATAGACTACGAGCTGCGCGTGGACGGCGAACCCGTTAGTCCCGACGAACGGTCACGCGTCTTCCTTTCTTCCGGCTTCCGCAGCGTCGAGTTCATACCCGAAGGGTATCAGGTCGTCACCAGGACCACCGCTGTCGAACGCGGACGGATTCGGCCCCTCGAGCTGGTGCTCGAGCCCTTACCGGCCCGTCTGACGATTTCAGGCCCTCGCGGTGCACTGGTTACTCTCAACGGGAGATTGTTGACCGGCAGCATCGGCACGACAATCGACGTAGAGCCGGGTCCGAATACCCTGCGTTTTCAGATTGGCGACCGCAGTGTCAGTCAGGACTTTGTCGCCGAATCCGGCCGGTCATATCAGGCGGATTTGAGCCTTCTGCTCGACATTCTCGAGCTGCAGGAATCGGCCCCCAACGAGGATTGATCCGGCGTGTATCAGGGGCCTTGCCGAACGGCAAAAATCGGAGTAAGAATTTAGTTAAGGATTCTCGTCGGGAGACGATAATCATGTATGTCGGCTGCTTTAGTTCCCCTCCCAGTTTACTATAGTACGCCGACACCGAACGGTTGGGCCGGTTCTGCAGAACCGGCCCTTTTTTTGGCCTTATCCTGAGCGGAGACCGCCGCAGGTGCTTGTCTTGACAAAACTTACGCCCCCACGTAATTTGATTCCATGAACCTTCCTCGTAGTCGCAAGGTGCTTCTGAACGTTCTTATAGCCTTTGCTGCCTTTATAGCGATAACGGTTGGTATCGGACTTGGTCTCGCGCTCGCCTCCACCCGAAATATTCGTAATATTGACGAGTTCGGTGACGGAGAGCTCGCCCTTCCGTCCCAGGTCCTCGATCGTCACGGCCGGTTGATCACCGAATTCTTTTCGGCCGAGCGACGAGACATTGTCTCAATCGACGAACTTCCAAACCATCTCATCTACGCCCTGATCGTTCGCGAAGATCAGGATTTTTTTCGTCATAACGGATTCAGCGTACGGGGAACCGTACGTGCGGCATGGAACATCTTCGCCGGGCGTTATGTGTCGGGCGGGAGCACGATAACACAACAGCTCGCCGGGCACATGTTCGACGACCGGGACGATATCTCGGTTGCACGAAAACTCCGGGAACTCTGGTGGGCGTTCCAGCTGGAGCGCACCTGGACGAAACACGAAATTATCGAAGCCTATCTCAATCGCATGTATTTCGGTCACAACACATACGGTGTTGAAGCCGCAAGTCAGTTCTACTTTGGTCACTCGGCTCGGGAGCTCACCCCTGCCGAGTCGGTAATGCTCGTGATTCAGCTGGCGAACCCCTCGCGGTACAGCCCGCTGCGCAATCCTGAACGTGCTCGTAACATGCAGAGGGTCATTCTCAACGCGGTCGTGAACGCAGGGTATATCAGTCGCAGCGAAGCTGATTTCTCCTTTGAGGAATACTGGGCGAACTATGACTTTACGCGGTCGAACATATCGAGCGCGTTTCTCGACCGCTCGGACGAAGCTCCCTATTTCAGCGAGTATGTCCGTGGACAGTTACAGGGAGATATTCTTCTCGGTCGACCGGTGGACATCAACCGAGCTGGCCTCGTGATCCACACGACCCTCGATCTTGACCATCAGAGACAGGGTGAACAGTATCTTCGCGAAGGGCTCGAAAGAGCGAACGCAAGTGTCCGCCGGGCGCGCGAGGTTGCAACCTCGCGGGCTTCGCGCGACATAGTCCCGCTCCTCGATCTTCTGGGCCTCGCGTTTGACCTCCCGGATCTGCAGGTTTCCGGTCTGCAGAATCGCAGAGCCGCACAGGAACTCTACGACGAACGCATCGCTCCCATCGTCAGCATGACTTCGCTGCTTTTCTCACCGAACGTCTCGGACGGTATTTATCACGCGACTCGCATGAATCAGATTACGAGACGTTCGACGCAGCAGCAGGATCAGGTGCAGGGCGCGCTGGTCACACTCGATAACCGCGACGGCCATATCACGGCCATGATCGGTGGCGCGCAGTTTGAACGCATCGATCAGTTGAATCGCGCCGTTTCGGGGCGGCGAACTCCGGGTTCAGCGTTCAAGGCCCTGTATTACGCTGCCGCCATCGACTCGCAGGCCATCACCCCCGCGACCATGCTCTACGACTCGCCCGTCGTATTCCGTAACGAAGACGGCAGCATGTACACACCGCGCAACTATGCGGGTAACTGGAACGGCCCCATGCTCGTTCGCGAGGCGCTTAATCGCTCGCTGAACATCCCTGCAGTCCGCGTCTTCCACCGGACGGGTTTCACCACTGCGCTCGGTGTCTCAGCCGCCCTTCTGGGTATTCCTGAATCAGACATGGCCGGACGTGGCCTTGAGCGACGCTATCCGGTAGCGCTGGGAGTTTCCTCGGTGAGTCCTCTGGAAATGACCCGCGCATACGCAACGTTTGCCTCAGGTGGCCGACAGGTCGACCCCATCGCCGTCCGGTATATCGAAGACCAGCGCGGCCGCGTTATCGCCGAGCCTGAGCGGGACCTTCGTATCGAACAGCAACGACGTGGTGCCGCGGGTCAGATTGTCAGCCCCGAAGCGGCCTACATCATGACCGATCTCATGCGCGGTGTTTTCACGGACGGAACCCTCCGGGCCCAGAATCCCATTATGCCTATGGCGGCTAAGTCCGGAACAACACAGAACTGGTCTGACGGATGGGTCGTGGGGTACTCCCCGTATTATACAACCACGATCTGGTACGGATTTGACCGCGGCGGCCGAAGCCTCGGGACCAATCAGTATGGAGCTGCATTAGCTGGCCCTGTCTGGGGCGGATACATGAACACGATTCATCAAGATCTCCCATCGATCGATTTCGAGCGACCCGATGGTCTCGTTGAAGTCGAAATAGCAATCCCGAGCGGATTGAGAGCACCGAGCGGATATACCGGCCGCCGCAGAACCGAGCTGTTTATACCAGGAACCGAACCGCGAGAGTTTGCTCCATCGCTTGAAGAGACTGCGGCAGAAGCGTCACAACGGTCCGACCGTCTCAGAAGCATCGCCACCAGTGAGGCGCTCATTCCGAGTCGCGCGCAGCTTGACTCCGCGATTCCCACGCTCGACGAGCTTCTCGGTGACAGCAGCCCTGGCGATACGTGGGATAGCGATTTTGATTTTGACGCCGATATCGACTTTGATGATGCACGGTTTGAAGACGACATTGACGACGAAGGAGACGGTAATCCGCTTCTCGACTGATGGAACCGGGACACATTATGCAGGTACCAATTCACGAAATTGTATTAAAGAAACGAATACGAAAGAATCTCGGTGATCTCGCGTCGCTGAAAGAGAGCATGAAGTCGCATGGACTCATGAATCCTGTCGTGATCACGCCCGAAAAAGTACTGATTGCCGGGCACCGGCGACTCGAGTCGGCCCGACAGCTCGGGTGGACATCCATCACCGTCCGCGTTATGGACAAACACGACGAAACTGAACTGCTTGAGATGGAAATAGACGAGAACAACCAGCGGAGACCTCTGGCGACCGACGAGGTGGCTGAGGCGTATCAGAGACTGGACAAACTTCGCAATCCCGGGCGCGGGAAACGATTCTGGATGTGGATCGTTTCGCTCTGGAACCGCTTATTCCGACGCAGACGGCGCTCGTAAGGCCACGTTGTCGCTACACCCGACATTAATCAACGCTTCTTCCTACCAGATATCCTGAAAATCGTGTGGCTTCTCACAGTACTTGCACACGAAGGTCGTCGCACCACTACGCAAAAACTCTGGAATTACGTGCTCGTAATTGTCCGGATGTGATACACAGGCCTCATTCTTGCACGAAATCTGATCAAAATCGTAGACCCGCCGGGGCATGTGAAGTCGGTACTTCCGTACCACATGCGCGTTGTCCACTATGTTCAGGGTACAGCCTGGTGCGATCGCACCGAGCATTTTCACGAGACGCTCGTCGAACTCAGCAACGTTCGGCAGCGAAATCAGCCCCTTATGGATTCCGGTCTGCCCGGAAAGGAACACGCCCTGGGAACCGACGACGTGCAGCCCGAGTATGTTTCGAATCTTGAATATGTGATCCCATATCTGCTCTACCGTCTTTCCTGTCCCGATATGGTCAATGACCATTCCTGAAGCAACCGGTTTGATTCCGATTTTGTAGTCGGGTTTCGGGCTGGTGCGCGTCGCCGCTTCTTCTACGAAGTCGTCCGGATAACTGAGCGGCGTTGCCACCTGCCCCTCAAAGCCCTCGCCTATAGAACCGCCGAGCATACCAATCTGCACAATGCGGGTAAAATACCCGTTCATACTCTGCTCGTCCCATCCGTTCAGTGAGGTGCGATCGAGAAACGAAGGGATCGTCGGCGTGACACTATGACGCGGCAAAGGATGAAAAAAACGACAGTCTTCCGGCACTCGCGACATATAGTCCTGCTGAAACGTGACGGAGTTCCGGAGCGAATCCGCCTTTTCGAGAAGCTGGTCACCCATACGTTCAAGCTGAAGTCGGGTGAAGTACCAGGATGGCGCGACGTTGCCGGCATCGAGGTAGGCGCGTATGGACGGGAACAGCCGTACTTCAAAACCGTTTTCGCGCATCTGATCCACGTAATGAACAGGCATCGCAAGCTCGGGAGGAGCGACAAGGTCAACCTGCACTTCCCTGAACACTCTCATGCCGTCGACTTTTGAGTGTACGGTCCGTCCGTGGAACAGATCGCCAACAAGGGCCAGGTGAAGATGGCTGCGGTCCCAGCCGCGTTGCTGCAGAAAACTGAACTCGTCCAGAAACTCCTGTGTCGGGTGCTCGTGTCTACCGTCCCCGGCGTTGATAAAAGAGGCTCTTGGCAGTCCCAGCTTGTCCGTGTAATCGCCGATGACCCGTTCCAGCCACCGGCATACCCCTTCCAGACGGCTGCGTACCACGAATATGCTTCGGGAACTGTACCCGACTAACATACGGACGGTATCGGTAATGCTCTCATTCTTCTTGAGACTGGAACCCTGTGCGCTGAAATCGTTAACTCGAACCGCGTGAAACTTCGCCGCGTTGCGAAAGCTCTCTTTTGTCCGGGTTGAATCTTCGAGAAACAGAAGGTACACGGCGACTTCCGGATCATTAATCCGATACGCGTCGACATTGCCTCGTTCCTGCAGTGCCTGTTTCAGATTCCGGGACTGCTCGTACAGAAAGACCTGTTCGTCTACAGAAAGATCCCGGACAATCTGTATACTCCGTCCGCTGAAGACGCTCATCAATCGCCGTTTCCAGGCTGCACGAGCGTGTCAGCTGCCACGACCACAAAACTCTCCATACCAGTCTGTATGATAATCCGATCTCCGTCGATGAGCGGAATGGCCGCCGGGACTACCGTGACATCGGAGTGCGACACCCGCTCCAGCCCCCGATCGTAACGTGCAAGTCGGTAGGAACCGTCGATCCGGGCGACTGCGTATACGTGGTCTTCGGCGAACACCAGGGCGGTCCCGGGAAACATCTGATCGCCGGATACATGAACCTCACTCAGGGTATTGCTCTCGACCAGGGACAGACGTGCGCTCCCGTCCGAAGATTCTCGCAGCAGTACAAACTCGTTTTCAGGACCGAACGGTACCAGCGAGCGGGACAGGATTCGATCGACATCGGCAGTTTCTGTTATCTCACCGGTCCCCGCGTCGATGCGAACGATTCTGCTGCGCGAACCTTCGTCGCGTTCTTCGTGCACCTGGAGCCCAACGACGGTACGCGGCTCAACGACCAGCGCGTCTTCTTCAGGAATCTCGTCATCGGGGACCGCAGCGATTGTCACCTCTTCGTCTGCCATCATCTGCTGCTGATCCTCAGCGACTCCATCGCGCACGGCCTGCGCCTGCTCTTCCCGCTCTGCAAGCTCGCGATCGCGTTCCTCAAGCGTCTCCTGCTCCGCGGTAACATCGTCACGCTCGGCGTCGATGGCCTCGCGTTGCTCGGCGAGTTCCGCTTCCTGCTCGGCGAGCTCTGCCTCGCGCTCCGCGCGCTCCTCCTCCGGCAGCTCGGCAATGTCCTCTCTCTCGGCGCGCAGGCGTTCTTCCTGCTCAAGCAGTTCCCGCTCACGTTCTTCAAGATCCTGGAGTTCTCCCGCAATCCGCTCCTGTTCTTCCGAAATCTCCTCGGCATCGCGAATGATCACCTCGTCCATGAGGTCAACGAGTTGCCGACGGTCCTCTATGCCCATATCCTGTCGCGCCCGAAGATCCTCGATAACCCGTTCATCAGCCAGAGCAAAAGGATCGACAATGTCACGGTCGCTTCGCAACGGCAGCACCAGCTCGGTATTACCGGCCCACTCGCTGTAGAGGAGTGATATTCCGACCCCTTCGGCCGAGAGATTCTGCAGGACCACCGGTTTGTACCGGTCCTCAAAAAAATCCAGGTCCTGCCGGTTCACTGCGTTATAGATCGTCGTCAGACGTGCAATGAGCGATGCTGTTGCGCTGGTGTATCCGTACCTCGTCACCACGTAACCTGCGAGTATTGCCCGGAGATTGTTTATGTGGTTTACGCGGGCTTCGGGAAGTATGTAGAGTATGTCGGCATCGAGACCGGCAGGTACTGACGGATCGGCGGCCCGAATCAGACGATAACGGCCAAAATAACTACCGTGCTCAGCGAGGTACTCACCAATACCGGTAATTTCCGCAAGCGACTGCGGAGATTCAACAGGCCCCTCAAAGTTCACAAACTGAATATCCGCCCCTTCCACCCGTCTGAGCTCGTCTTCGGCAACGTCCAGCGCCGCCAGGGGTATCGCCAGCGCTGCAAGCAGAAGGCACAGCAGCGCCTTACGCGTGAAAACCGAAAAAGCAGAACCGTAGGTATTCATACTGTTATGATAGTCGCTCTTCGAATCCACGTCCATGCGTGGACACTAATTTGCTCGCGACACGTCTCGAATGAGATCACGCGCCATGTCCCGAACAGCAGCATTGCCGCCGACTACTGAGAGGCTGTTGAGAACCTGTATACCCTGCTGCGATGGCTCGTAGCCCTGGCTGTGTATTCTTCGCAAGGCTTCGATGAATGCAGTCTGTACCCGCGCCGACTCACTGCTGCGTCGAAAAAGCGTGAGAAGAAGATCCTCCCGGGCGACGCGATGCGAATAACCGATATCTGCCACCGCGAGCATAAGAATCTCTATTCGCGCATCGTCACGGTACAGCGCAACGCCCCGATCGATAACGGAGTGCGCGTGCGTATCACCGATCAACGCGAGAAGCTCGTAACCCCGTCGTACCATGTCGAGCGTAGCGGTTCTCACGAGACCCTGTGTCTGCGAGTCGGCGACGAGAATGCCGAGGACGTAGGACGCATAGGAGTAGGCCGCACCGAGGTGACCACGCGACACACGGGACTCAATCTCTTCAAGTACCCGCTGCTGCTCGGCCTGTATTCCACTGGAGGCCAGAGCTTCGAAGAACTGGAACTCGGTATTTCGTCTCCAGACGGAGCGGTCCTCGCCACGAACCGGGCCCGAACGATAGTCCCGCGCTCCGGACCCGGCGTCGCCGGTCCAGAGATTGCGATCCGGCGCCCGCACCCGAAATCCGTATACAACCCAGCGAGCACCTGTCAACACAACGTGCCCGCCCCTGCCCGCATACGGCACAGAAAGCTGCCCTGCTTCGTCCACACGGATTGACGCACTCGTGTGGCCGGTGCCGTCAATGATTTCGATCCTGGAGTCCGTTCTGACGAGAACGTATCTATCCTCCCCGGCGGCGACTGCCGACCGCACACCGGAAGCCAGACGCTGCACCGTACCATCAGAGTGTATCCTGCTGAGCGTTTCACCATGGAGAACAACCGGAAGACCTGAAGAGTCAATCTGCAGGCTTCTGATACCCGAAAAACCCGTTGAAATTATCTCTTCGCTTCCCGAATCCGGATCGATGACCGACACACGTCCATCGCTCCCGGCAACAAGAATCGCCCCGTCCGGCTGCAGCGCAGCGTGCGTCGGGAGCGATTCAAGGTCGTAGGAGTAGCGCACATCTCCCCCCGGTCCAAGGACGAGAAGCTCGCGATCATCGCTTATCAGCAATAATCTCGCCCGTCTGTCGATAAAGGGACCGAAACTGACCCCGGCACCGACGTTTCGCGACCAGATCTCGTGTCCCGCGTACGTGACCATGCGGAGTCCGCCGCCGGTGTAGGTAAGAACGATGAAACCGGAATCGGAGACAGCGGCTCGCTCGACGACGGAATCGCTAGGCAGAAGCGACCACGCGATTGCCCCCCGGTGAGATACCCGGGTTACCGACCCGTCCTCACGGGACACAAGTACCGAGCCGTCTGAGAGTCCCGACAGGAGCCTGTCATTTCTCGTTCGAAGCGCAAGTCGAAACTCCAGTGTACCGTCGCCGGCAAAGCGATACAGATTTCTGTCGTCAGCGAGGACCGAAATACTTCCGTCGTCGTGAACAAGAACCGGGTCCGAAGGCGCTCCGGATGTTACCCGCCGCCACACCTCACCCTGCAGCCCGTTTGCATGCACGGCCACCATGAACAGCAGGAGCGTGGCAGACAATACTCGAATCGTGAGTGCAGACATGTAGTTCAGGCTCGGTTCATGCATATTGTTCACATATTAGAGTACACAATACGGCCGGAATTGCGCTATACTCCCTTACTTATGGCACAGCATAAGCCCGCAAGTCTCCCGACTGTCAAACGTTTACCTTCGTATCTGCATATCGTTGAGGCCGCCCTTCGTGAAGGTAAGGAGTACATTTCCGGCACCGTCATCGCAGACGAGCTCGAGCTTGAACCGATACAGGTGCGAAAAGATCTTGCTGTAACCGGAATTGTCGGAACACCCCGCAGGGGCTTTCCTGTCCGTGAACTCATTGAGTGCATTAACTCCTTTCTGCGGTGGAACCAGCAGACCGACGCGGTTCTCGTTGGTGCGGGTAACCTCGGGACCGCACTGTTGGGATATGGAGAGTTCCGGAAGCACGGTCTGAACATAGTTGCAGCCTTCGATCCGGACAAAAAGAAGGCGGGTACACACATGAACGGTGTTCAGGTGCACTCCTTACATCAGATGCAGGATCGGGTCCAGGCGCTCGGTGTGCGTCTGGCTATTCTTACCGTTCCGGGCGAACACGCGCAGGTTGTCAGTGATCTTCTGATACAGGCCGGCATTCAGGCGATCTGGAATTTCACGAACGTGAAGCTCAAAGTACCGCCACATGTCATAGTGCAGAAAGAGGACCTGAGTTCGGGGTATGCAGTCCTGAGTGTGAAGGTCGGGATTCAGAACGCACAGGACACATGAGCGCTATTCGGGAAGGACAGAAGAACGCGCTCATACAGGCAATCAAGCGCAGGCAACGACATCTCTGGCCGTGGGCAAAACGATACAATATTGAAGCCTTCAGACTCTACGACGCGGACCAGGGAGACATTCCGCTCGAGATTGACGTATACGGCAACTTTCTGCACGTATGCGAGATCGAACGCGAGGACGCCGGTTCTGCGATCTATGGACCTGAATGGCGGCTCGTTATGTCTGATGTCGCCGCCCGCACCCTCGGGGTACCTATGAGTCGTACGGCGACAAAACTCCGACCCCGCCGACGTGGCGGCGAGGGAACAGACGAAGCAGTTCTGCCCGAAAGTCGCATAGAACTCTGGATTGAGGAGGCAGGCCTGCGTTTCAAAGTCAATCTGACGGACTATCTGGACACGGGACTCTTTCTCCACCACCGAATCACCCGTGGCATGGTCGCGGATCTGTCAATGAACCAGAACGTGCTCAATCTTTTCAGTTATACCGGCAGTTTTTCCGTATATGCGGCCGCCGGCGGCGCGGCGTCGACGACATCGGTTGATCTTTCGGGAAACTACCTCAAATGGGCTCAGGAAAACATGGAAGCAAACGGTGCCATCGGTGGCATGCATCAGTTTGTTCAGCAGGATGTCAGCACGTTTCTGCGTGAAAAACAACAGACGAATACGCGGTACGACCTCATCATTTGCGATCCTCCTACATTCTCCAACAGCCGGGCGATGGAAGGAACCTTTGATATAGGGCGCGACCATCCTGCGTTAATCAAAAGCTGTCTGTCGCTTCTCAGCGCCCAGGGCATGCTGCTGTTTTCGTCGAATGCTCGAAACTTCCGGCTGTCGGTCCCGAAGGCTGACACGCCGCGGCCGGTAAGCCTCACAAACGAGACCATGCCTGAGGACTTTGCGCGAAGCAGGCCCCATCAGGCATGGCTGTTCGATATGTCAAAATTGCCAGCCGGGATCAAACGAGAACGACACGGTGGTACCGCTTCTTCCCGGCGCGGACGATCAGATGATCATCGACCGCCCAGGACAGGTCGACCACGTCGTCGATAGTCTCCACCTTGCGGTCGTTGACCCGCGCTCCGCCTTGAGCAATTAAGCGCCTCGCTGCGCTTCTCGAGTCAACGAGACCTGTTCGCTCGAGCAGCTCGACGGCGGTGATGCCCGACTCCATGTCCGCTTTTGCGAACTCAGTCCTTGGCATCGCGTCAAGATTTCCACCGCTTCCCGTAAACGCGGCGCGTGCTGCCGCCTGTACCGAAGTCGCTTCTTCCTCTCCGTGAATGAGCGCTGTAACTTCCCAGGCGAGACGTTCTTTCGCACGATTAATATCGGCAGCAGGATCAACAATCGCTGCGATATCATCGAGCTCAAGAAAGGTGTACAGCTTCAGAAACTTCTCGACATCCTGATCCGGCACGTTGCGCCAGTATTGAAAGAAATCGTACGGGCTGCACAGACCGGGGTCCAGGAATATGGCCCCCTGCTCGCTCTTTCCCATCTTTTTCCCGTCCGCTCGCGTTACCAGGGGAAAGGTCATTCCTTCAACTTCAGCTGAGTCCATGCGTCGTATCAGATCAACACCAGCTACGATGTTTCCCCATTGATCATCGCCACCAATCTGCAGACCGACTCCGTGCTCGCGGTGCAGGACCAGATAATCATAGCTTTGCAGGAGCTGATAGTTGAACTCGATAAAGCTCAAGCCAGTCTCAAGACGCATTTTATAGGTTTCAAACGACAGCATACGGTTGACCGAAAAGTGCCGTCCGACATCGCGCAGGAAATCGATGTAGTTTAGCGAGCGCAGCCAGTCAGCATTGTTTACGATCCGTGCGCTTGCCCCCGCAACCGAAAAAAAGCGCTGTATCTGATCGGCGATCGCGCTTGCATTCGCATCGATCTGACTGACGGTAAGCATTTTTCGCATCTCGGTTTTGCCAGAAGGGTCCCCGATAGACGCGGTACCCCCACCGACAAGCGCGAAAGCCTCGTGTCCGGCACGCGCGAGATGCGCCATGGCATAGAGGGGAACAAGATGCCCTATGTGAAGACTTTTCCCGGTTGGGTCAAAACCTGCGTACAGTGATACCCGGGACTGGGAAAGGGCCTTGCGCAGCGACGCCTCATCCGTGACCTGGGAAACAAATCCACGGGAGGACAGCAGATCAAATACGTCCGACATTACACCCCTACCCGCCGGTACGCTTTTATCTCGGCCCGAATGCGTTCTGAAAGCTCGCTGCGATGAACACGGACCTGCTCCATGCTGTCCCTGAACCTGAGTGTCACTGTACCGTCGTCTTTTGAGTCGTAGTCTACGGTGACACAGAACGGTGTACCGACTTCGTCCAGCCGACGATACCGTCGTCCGATAGCGCCGCCCTGGTCGTAGAAGGTCGTATAATCATCGCGGAGCTCCGCTTCGATTTCACGCGCGAGTTCGGCCAGACCGTCCTTTTTTACCAGTGGAAACACGCCGACGGTGATCGGCGCGAGATCGGGATGAAAGCGCAGGACCGTTCGTACATCACCATCGGCAACCTCCTCTTCGTCATAGGCGTCACAGAGGACCATGAGAACACTTCGCGTAAGGCCTGCTGATGTCTCGACGATATAGGGAAGATAGCGTTCCTTCTGTTCCTCATCGAGGTAGCGCAGGTCCTTGCCACTGAACTCCGAATGTTGAGTAAGATCAAAATCTGTACGATTGTGTATACCTTCGAGTTCCTGCCACCCGAACGGGAATTCGTACTCGATATCAAAGGCTGCCTTGGCGTAATGCGCCAGTTCGTCCGGCCCGTGTGGCTTGAAGCGCAGGCGGTCGGGTCTGATTCCAACCGAATCGTAGTACCGTATTCGCTGTTCTTTCCAGTATTCGAACCATTTCTCGTCTTCGCCGGGTTTGACGAAGTACTGCATTTCCAGTTGCTCGAACTCACAGGTCCGGAAAATGAAGTTCTTGGTTACGATCTCATTCCGGAACGCTTTTCCGACCTGTGCGATACCAAATGGTATCTTGAGTCGCGATGTCTGCACCACATTCTTGAAGTTCACGTATATACCCTGCGCCGTCTCCGGTCGCAGGTAGACTTTCTGGCCGCTGCTCGTCGGTCCGAGGTGCGTCTCGAACATGAGGTTGAACGCGCGCGGCTCGCTCAAGGGGTTTCCGGCAGGACTCGTTCTGGTCTCGCGCTGTTCTTCGGTGAGGTGATCCCAACGAAAGCGCTCGTTTGTAACGGTATCTTCCACCATGACATCTGAGAAGTTATCGACGTGACCGGACGCCTCCCAGACCCGTGGATGCATGAGAATGGACGCGTCAAGCCCGACAATGTTGTCGTGGAGCTGTGTCATTTCACGCCACCACTTTCGCTGCACGCGATTCTTCAGCTCGCTGCCGAGCGGACCGTAATCCCAGGCTGAAGCAAGCCCTCCATAGATCTCGGATGAAGGAAAAACGAAGCCTCGTCGCTTCGCAAGACTGACAATGGTTTCCATGCTGACCGGCTTACTCATACTCATCTGCAACTCCTCTCTATTCACGTATTCTTGTGTAACAGAGCAATACACGCGTCGACGCGTGCGATGCTCGTGTCAATCCCTAGCAGACGGATCGCACCAAACAGCGGCGGTGAAGCTGTACTGCCGGTTATCGCAACCCGGAGTGGCATGAGCAGGTTCCCGAGTTTCACTCCAAGCTCGGATGCTGTCGCACGGAACCGCTCCTCCAGAACTTCGTCGGTGACCATATCTGCATCGCGTATCAGCTCTCTGGCCCGCTCAAGGTACAGAGGGACGTCTGCTGCCGGGGTTTTCTTCGGCACGAGATCGTCGACATTCCATTCAGAGATATCGGCGAGCACAAAACGCAGGAGATCCGGCGCATCCGAAAGCACCCGCATCCGTTCCTTGATGAGTGGCACGGCGCTACGTATCGTGCTCTGCTGATCGGGTTCCGGCGGATCGCTGACAAGCCCCGACTGGAGCAGAAACGGCAGTATGAGATCATGAATCTCAGCGTCTGACTTCTCACGAATGTAACTGCCGTTAAACCAGTCAAGCTTGCGATAATCGAAGACAGCAGGGCTCTTGCTCAGCTTCTCCACGTCAAAAAGTGTCTCAAGATCGTCCTTGCTGAAAAACTCCCGACTGTCATCGTATGACCAACCGAGACGGGACAGGTAATTCATGACCGCTTCGGGCAGATAGCCTGCGTTTCTGAACTCTACGACGCTGGTTGCTCCGTGGCGTTTGGAAAGCTTCTGACCGTCCTTCCCGAGCACCATGGGCAGATGACAGAACGTCGGTGGTTCCCAGCCGAACGCCTCGTAGAGCAGAACATGCAGGCCGGTTGTGGGAACCCACTCCTGCCCGCGGAGGACATGAGAGATCTCCATGTGATGATCATCGACCACGACGGCGAGGTGGTAGGTCGGAAATCCGTCCGACTTCAGAAGAACCGGATCGGTGACGATATCCCTGTTTTTTCGCTTAACCCGACCGAGAACCGCATCCTCAAATACGGTAGTCCCTTCGTCCGGAGTTCGAAACCGGACTACCGGCTGAACGCCCTGATCGCGATACCGCTGCTTCTCCGATTCGGGCATATCGCGAAACACCGGATCGTATCCCTGTTTCCCTTCCTCGCGCGCTTCACGCAACTCATTCGCGCTGTCGAAAGCCTCGTAGGCAAAGCCGGAGTCCATGAGCTGTTGTGCGAACTCCTGGTATCGTGTTACCCGCTCGCTCTGTACGTAGGGGGCAAAGGGCCCCCCGACATCCGGTCCTTCGTCCCACTGTATTCCAAACCACCTGAATGTATCGTAAATATCCTGCAGAGAGCGTTCATCGAAGCGCTCCCGATCCGTGTCCTCAATTCTGAGGATGAACGAGCCTCCAGAGCTTCTCGCAAGGAGATAGTTAAACAGCGCAGTTCTCAGTCCGCCGATATGTTGCAGTCCCGTCGGCGACGGTGCGTAGCGTACACGAATACTCATAATACTCCGAATTTATTCCCGGTTCGGGATGTGATTGCTTTCAGGAAGGCAGTATAGCTTTCGGCTTTTTGGGGGGTCAAGCAAGCACTACTGCGCGTACCACTCGAGAAAGCGTGTCAGACGCTGCATCGCATCGGTCAGCTCAAGAACGTTCGGCAAAAATACGATGCGAAGATGATCCGGACTTGGCCAGTTGAAGCCGGACCCCTGTACAAGCAGCATCTTCTCCTCTCGGAGCAGATCGAGCACCAGCTTCTGATCGTCCTTGAGGTTGAACTTCTTCGGATCAAGACGAGGAAACAGATACAATGCGCCCTTCGGCAGCGTACAGCTGACACCGGGGATGGCGTTTAACATCTGATGTGCGACATCCCGCTGGCGTCCGAGCCGTCCGGTCGGCAGTATGAGGTCCTTGATACTCTGGTACCCACCGAGGGCTGCCTGTATCGCAAACTGTGACGGAACATTACTGCACAAACGCATGTTGGCCAGAATATCAAGACCATCTCGATAGTCTTTTGCCCTGTGTATACGACCGCTTAACACCATCCAGCCGGCACGAAATCCCGGGGCCCGGTATACCTTGGAGAGACCTCCGAAACTGAGACAGATCAGGTCGTCGCACAGAGATGCCATTGGCACGTGCTCCGTCCCGTCATACGTGATCTGATCGTAGATTTCATCGGCAAAAACAATCAGATCGTGCTCAGCTGCAATGTCGTGAATCGTTTCCAGCACCTCACGGGGATAGACACTTCCGGTCGGATTGTTCGGGTTGATGATGACAATTCCGCGCGTGCGTGGCGTTATCTTCTTCCGGATATCATCCGTGTCCGGATACCAGTCTGAAGCTTCGTCACAGAGATAGTGCACGGCAGTGCCGCCGGACAGGTTCACGGCGGCGGTCCACAACGGATAATCAGGAGCCGGGATCAGGATCTCATCCCCGTCGTTGAGAAGAGCCTGCATGCTCATGACGATGAGCTCGCTCACACCGTTGCCAATGTAGATATCTTCGACCTCGACCCCTGCAACACCCTGCCGCTGCGTCTTCTGCATAACGGCTTTTCTGGCGCTGAACAGCCCCTTGCTGTCACAGTATCCCTGAGAGTCCCGAAGATTCACGATGACATCGTGGAAGAGTTCATCCGGAGCGTCGAGGCCGAACGGGGCGGTGTTTCCGATATTGAGCTTCAATATGCGATAACCCTCTTCTTCAAGCCGGCGAGCTTCCGCAAAAACCGGTCCACGAATGTCGTAACAGACTCCCGAGAGCTTATGCGATTTGGCAATTTCACGTGGCATGTGGATTATCCTTCCGTGGCAAAGAGGCTTTCTTCAACATCGTTCAGTAAACCCCTGAATGCAAGTATATACAATTGCCGGGACTCGCGCTCCACCATCTCGTGCCATTTCTCTCGGGTATAGCGGTCTCTGATCCGGTTCCGGGTATCGCGTACCACCTGCTCTTCCTGAGAAGAAAGTGCCAGGGGGAGTTGTTTCACGAGATATAAGGCCATAGACGCGACGACGTCATTTTTGTCGGTGCGCACATTGCCCAACAGCGACTCTTTCGCTTGCTCCGGTTCGTTCTTGAGTGTGTATGCAAAACCCCGACAGAACGAAAGCCATTCGGACGCGTCACCGGAAACCTCCGGAAGATATGACTCGGCAAACGACAGGATGCGCTCAGGTTCCGCGCTGAGAAGATGAGGAAGAGAAAAGTCTCCTGCAAAGCGCGCGACCAGCCCGGGATTCGTCTGAGTCAGATGTGTCTCAAGCCGCTCTATGCCCCCGATGTCGGAGGTAAGCACCGCAGCGTGCAGAAAGAGCTGTACTTTCTGTCGGCCGGCTCGTCCCCGTTTCGTTATTTCGTGTTCGAGGTATTCTTTCAGACCAGACCAGTTTTCAGCTTCAAGATAGGTAAACAGCTTCCAGTTTCTAAGAAAATAGACGTTTACGCCGGCAAGTACGAGCAAAAAGGCGATAATGAGGATCCAGTTACTTTGCCAGAACAGAAGCGCATAATCCGAACCAACCAGAAAAACCGGCAGCAGGAGTATGGAGACGAATGCGACAATAATGATGACATTAAAGATTCCGAATAATATCTTAAATTTCACGTCGTAGTACCTTATACTTACCCGGTAAGTCTAAGAGAAAGCAAAAGAGGCGGTCAACGGTAATGCCGGAAAGACGGAAAATAGCAGTATCAACGATCAAGCCGGGGCAGTACTTCGATGCGCCGGTGTACCTCGACGATAAATACATCCTCCTCAGTCCGGAATCTCCGTTGAGTGAGGAGCTGAAGAAGCTCTTACAGAAATGGGAATACAAGGCCGTCTACACGGACGGAGCCGAAGTTGATTCACCGTCAAGCAGCGCAATTGACGACGCCGGGGACGATCTTGTCGCAACGGCAACGATCGACGACGCCGTCAAGGACCAGGAAACCTGGAGCAAAGTGCGGCACATCTATTCGGACCTTTCGGACTTTACCGAGAAACTCTTCGCTCATTTTGTCGCAAAAGAGGAACTGCCCCAGACCAGAATCTCGGACAAGATTAAAGAGACCATCGAAAACCTCAGAAACTATCGCGGGCACATGCTTCGCCTCTCGGAGATCCGGGGTACAGAGCGCAACTACATCGTCATGCATACCGTGAAGTCGACGGTCCTCTGTCTGGCGGTTGGTCAGAACATGAAACTTCCCCCGCACCGGCTGCTTGAACTCGGAACGGCAGCACTTCTTCATGAGATCGGAATGGTGAGGCTTCCTCAGAAACTCTATCTGTCCGACCAGCCCCTGAATCCACAGGAGCGGAAAGCGATCACCGCGCACCCCGTGCTCGGTTTCAAGATTCTCCGCAGCCTCTCCTTTCCTATGCCCGTCTGTCTCGCCGTCCTCGAAAGCCACGAACGAATCGATGGAAAGGGATATCCTCGGGGGCTTCCGGGGGAGAAAATCTCCATGCACGCCCGTATCATTACCGCCTCTGACTCGTACAGTGCGCAGGTTTCACGCAGGCCATACCGCGAAGCACGGGATGGCCACGCGAGTATTCTTGAACTTCTAAAGGAACGCGGCACAGCCTACGATGACCAGGTTCTTCGCATAATAATCCAGCTTATGTCGGTGTACCCGGTCGGAACCTACGTCGAGTTGCAGTCAGGCAGCAAGGGAATTGTCGTCGAAACCAATCCGGAAGACGCGCGTCAGCCCTTCGTTCGAGTCATCATGAGCCCTGAGGGGAAGCGCTATATGGACCCCCCAACCGTTCGGACTTCAGCCGAGAACTACCGCATACAGCGTGCACTGCAACCAAAAGAGATCGAAGCGATCAAGCATCTTGAAAAAGCTTCGAGTACGCATAAGGCCGGATAACCGACAGGATATTTCATGGAACAGAAGCACAATGCAATTACGGTTACATTTCCCGATCGCTCGGAAACAGTGGTTCCTGTGGGGACCTGTGTTGGAGACCTTCTTGAGAAGACCCACAAAGGTCAGCCCATCGTTGCTGCGAAGGTGAACAACTACATCGCCAGCCTGAGTTACCCGCTTGAGGTTCACTCCGTGGTTGAACCCACCGTCCTCGGGTCCCCGGAGGGACTAAGGGTCTATCGGCGGTCGTTGAGCTTTATCCTGGCTATCGCTGCTCGCGAAGTGCTGCCCGACCGTAGAATGGTGATCGGTCACAGTCTCGGTGACAGTTACTACTATATGTTCGACGATGATGATGAGGTAAGCGACGAGACCATTGAACGACTCACGCAGCGAATGAACTCCCTTGTAGAGGAAGATCACGCGATCGAACGACGAATTCTCGGCTACCAGGACGCGCTGGACTACTTCCACACCCACTGGATGGCCGATACGGCGCGTCTGCTCGAAAACCGGAACGATCACAAAATTCCCGTGTATCAGTGCGGCGACTTCATTGACCTCGGACACGAACCTCTTGTTTCGAACACCAGCGTGCTCAAACATTTCGAACTCATGCGGTACGGGGAAGGTTTTCTTCTGCGCTATCCGAGTTCTAACAGCCCGATGGAGATGTCAGCGTTCGAAGACGTTCCGCTTCTGTTTTCGATCTACGAAGAGTATAAGGAGTGGGGAGAGGTTCTCGGCATTACGAGTGCAGGTAAGCTGAACAAACTCGTGCGATCACCAAAGATCAAGGACTTCATATGGACAGCCGAAGCACTCCATAACAAGAAGATCGCGGAAATAGCCGACCGGATTGCAGAACGCTATGAGTCTGTCCGCATTGTCCTGATTGCCGGACCAAGCTCATCCGGGAAGACAACCTTCACGAAGAAGCTTGCAATACAGCTGCGCGTGATCGGTCTCGAGCCGGTGACCATTAACCTTGACGACTATTTCATCAACCGTGCTGACGTTCCGCTTGACGAGGAAGGAAAACCTGACTTTGAAGCGCTCGAAGTCATAGACATTGACCTTCTGAACGATGATCTGCTCAAGCTCGCCGACGGAAACGAGGTGAACCTTCCGACCTTCGATTTCAAGAGCGGCACACGGGTTTACGAGGACCGTTTCGTCCACTTGCCCGAACGTGGAATCATAGTGATGGAGGGCATACACGCACTCAACGGCGGCCTCACCCCGCGCATCTCCGAGAAACAGAAGTTCAAGATTTACGTGTCGGCCCTCACGCAGCTGAATCTTGATGACCATACCCGGGTGTCTACAACGGACAACCGACTGATCCGCAGGATGGTGCGCGATGCGCAGTTCAGGGGGTACAGCGCGAAGGAAACGCTGGAAATGTGGCCAAGCGTACGCCGCGGTGAGCGTCGGAATATTTTTCCCTATCAGAACGAGGCGA
The DNA here is from genome assembly GCA_007694005.1 of Spirochaetaceae bacterium. Lineage (GTDB taxonomy): Bacteria > Spirochaetota > Spirochaetia > DSM-27196 > SKKC01 > SKKC01. Next base: position 17,273 of record RECN01000047.1, on the reverse strand, counting down.
ACAGTGCATTCAACTCTGCTCTTGACTACGAACTGTCCATACTTCGGAACTACGCTGAACCACTGCTGCGCGAAGTAAAACCATACGATTCGGTCTACCACGAAGCAGTCCGGCTCATGGGTTTCCTTGACAACTTCACGCCGATTCACGCGGCGGACGTTCCGGATCAGAGCATTCTGCGTGAGTTCATCGGCGACAGCGCGTTCAGCTACTGATATCTGTAGGGATCAGGTTCAGCATTTTCCACGCGTCAGCAGCAGGTTCTGCGACCAGGTGCGTTGAGACCAGGTTCAGAAAGGCGTCGCGCGGTATGCATTCCGCACCGAAGGCCTTCATGTGTTGTGTCTCCATCTGAGAATCAATCAGGTGCAAATTCAGGGGCGATTCCGGCGAAGCGGCCCGCAGCATGAAATGAACAAAGGCGACTTTTGACGCATCACGTTCGAGCGAGAACATGCTTTCTCCACAAAAAACCCTCCCGAACAGCAGGCCGTACAGTCCTCCGACCAGCAGATCGTCGCGATACACCTCTACCGAATGCGCAAATCCGAGTTTGTGTAACTCCCGGTACGATCGCATCATCGCGTTTGTAATCCACGTTCCATGCTGCCCGCGTCGTGGGGCGCGGCTGCACAGTGAAATGACCTCGTCAAAACTGGCGTCAAACGAAACACTGAAGCGTCCGTTCCTGATCACACGTCTGATCCGTCTGGGAATGTGAAGGTTTTCGGGATACAGCACGAAACGCGGATCAGGTGACCACCACAATAATGGTAAGCCGTCCTCGTACCACGGGAATATTCCCTGCTCGTAGGCGGACAGAAGCACACCGGGACTCAGATTACCGCCTACGGCAACAACCCCCTCAAAGTCCGCTGTGGAGGGGTGAGGAAAACTGATCCGCTGATCCGGTAAGAGATACGGCAGCTCCGGATTGTTGCTCATTCCTTCCCTGATTGCCTGGGCGCGAGGATCAAATTGTCGGCTCTGCTTCTGATACAGGCTCCGGAACTTCGGTCGTAATATGAATATCGTCATCGACCACATCCGCTACGGCCGTACCACCTTGAGACAGGGACCCGAAGAGCACTGCATCGACAAAGAACCCTTTGATTTTGTCTTCTATGAGTCGGGATATATTCCGAGCTCCAAATTCTTCCGAGTACCCGTGTCGGGCTATCCAGGCGACCGCGTCCGGCTTGACCTCAAGGACGACCTGTTTCTCGGAAAGCTGCTCATTGAACTCGATCAGCTCCTTGCGCACGATGTCCTCAATTACCGATGGCGATAGAGGATTGAACACAACCACCTTATCCAGTCGGTTCCTGAACTCAGGAGAAAAAATCTTCTCTACGGCGTCATCGATGGCCTGCGACGTAACCGAGCGTTCACCGAATCCTATCATGGGCTTGCCGATCTCGCGCGCGCCAGCGTTGCTGGTCATGATGATAACCGTGTTCCGGAAATCAGCCTGTCGCCCGGTGTTATCGGTAATAGTCGCATAGTCCATCGCCTGCAGAAGAATGTTAAAAATATCAGAGTGTGCTTTTTCTATCTCGTCGAGCAGAAGCACACAATGCGGGGTCTTCCGTATAGCGTCGGTCAGCAGTCCACCTTCCTCGTAGCCGACGTAACCCGGCGGCGAACCGAGAAGGCGGCTGACGGTGTGTTTTTCCTGAAACTCGCTCATGTCAAAGCGATGAAGCGTAACGCCCATGGTCGAGGCGAGTTGATTTGCGAGCTCCGTCTTTCCTACACCGGTCGGACCGACAAAAAGAAAGTTCGCAACGGGCTTCGTCGCTTTCCGAAACCCGGCTCGTGATCTCTTGACCGCATCGACAACCGCTTCGATCGCAGGTTCCTGTCCGAAGACGGCGCGACTCAGATCCTCGCTGAGGGTCTTCAGACGCATTCCTTCGCTCTGGTTAACCGTGCGCTCGGGGATCTTCGCAATCTTACTGACGACCTTTTCGATATCAGCCTCGATGATCGTTACAGGATCAGCATCCTCCTCGCCATCGCGGAACGACTTCATGCGCATAAACGCACCTGTTTCGTCCATAACGTCGATTGCCTTGTCCGGAAGATGCCGGTCGGTGATATAGAGCGCGCTCAGATGAACGGCGGCCTCCATGGCTTCGTCGGAGTACCGGACGTTGTGGAACTCCTCGTACTTGCTCCTGAGTCCCTTGAGGATCTCGAGGGTGTCGGCTTCGCTCGGTTCGGGTACTTCGATCTTCTGAAAACGGCGGCTGAGGGCACGATCTTTTTCGAAGTACTTCTTGTACTCCTCATAGGTCGTCGATCCAATGACCCGTATGTCACCGGCACTGAGTGCGGGCTTGAGCATGTTGCTAGCATCCATCGCACCACCTGAAACAGCTCCGGCTCCGACTATTGTGTGGATTTCGTCTATGAACAGAATGACTTTGCTTCTCTTCTGAAGGGCTGCGATTACTTTCTTCATACGCTCTTCGAAGTCACCGCGATAGCGGGTTCCTGCGAGAACACGACCCATGTCGAGACTGAAAATGGTGTAGCCCTTCAGAATAGCCGGCACGGACTCCTCGGCGATCCGCTGGGCGAGTCCTTCGGCAATAGCCGTTTTTCCGACCCCCGGATCGCCGAGAAGGACAGGATTATTCTTCATGCGCCGACACAGGACCTGCACAGTTCGTTCAATAATGTCGTCACGACCGATGACCGGTTCGAGCTTACCCTTGGCGGCCATTTCCGTAAGGTTGTCGGTGAACTGAAGAAGCGGATCTTTTTTCGTCTTCCGCCGTGGTGACTCGCTGTCGTCGTCAAGATCATCTTCTTCGGAATCCACGTCCGCATCATCAATCTCATCCCTGTCGACCCCGTGCGAAATCGACTCCAGAAGCGCGAGTCGCGATATGCCCTGTTTCTTCAGGTAATAACTGCCGAAACTCTGATCCTCGTCGAAAATCGAAACGAGGATGTCGCCGAGATCGACTTCATCCTTACTGGCGTTCTGTGTATGAAACACTGCCCGCTCGATAATATTCTGAAAACTGACACTCTGTGTCGGTTCGATACTTTCGACGGTGGGAACCTTCGTCTTCAGATGCTCGTCGATCAGCGACCGTAACTGGTCGGCGTCTGATCCGCACTCGACTATGATCTCCCGGGGATACTCGAAATGCAGCGCCGCGTACAGGACATGCTCTGGTGTCAGATATTCATGATTCCGCTGTCGAGCTTCCTGATACGCGGCATTGAGCACATCCTGAACTTCCTGATTAACTCTCATACTTATTCCTGTTTAGGCCTTTTCCATCGAACACTTGAGCGGAAATTCCCGTTCCCGTGCCATCTGTGTAACCTGCCGAACCTTGGTTGCCGCGATATCGTAGGTATATACGCCCACCTGACCAGTACCCTGCCTGTGAACGTTGAGCATTATGCGTGTCGCCTCGACAACGCTTTTATGAAACACTTTAACCAGCACTTCAACAACAAACTCTTGTGTCGTGTAGTCATCATTGTGAAGAACTACCCTGAACATATCAGGCTCTTTCAGTTTTTCGTCGCGTTTTTCTTTGAGCCGGCCATCCCACTCCGCACCGGTTTTCGCCATGGAGAACTCTCCCTGCCTGATAATCTTAGGTTCTTTGATGAATATACTGACGCAAGACCCCGACCGAAAAGAGTAAGCCCTACGATTCATCTGTCCTTTGGGACTCAGAACTCCAGGGGTGAAAAATATGCACTCTCACCGCGACCGGTCATGCGCCCCAGGACTACTTCCACTTCAACAGGTATCAGAGCCCTGCCAAAATCACCAAATCTGTTTGACCTGTACCACAAGGTATAACGTCCTGTCGTCCGCGAGGCAATGGCGCGTTGATAGGGAAGCATACCCAATGCATCCTGCGGGCGGAATATACCGCCTCCTGTCTCCGAAACGAGGTAGTCAAGATCAGGATCAATCCCGGCTGATCCGGTTACCAGCAGATCAAAGCGGATACCGTTGTTTCTGAGATACGCGGCAAGGTCATCTATCTCATAGTCGGTAAAAGCCTGCGAACCAAGGCGTCCCGAAGACACAAATGCGACCGATCGGGGGCCGCGTGACCGTAAAAGCTCCCCTGCAGCAAGCCGTACCGCAAGGTCGAAGCGGTCGGTGTTTCCCGAGACCGTGTGACCGGCAGCGTTCGCCACAAAGGTCTCCACACCGGTACCAGGGCCTGTGACAACGTACGGCTCGGTTCCGCCGCTCACAAGCCTCAGCGAACCGGCTGCAGGAACTGTCTGATGAACGCCACGGGCTATGTCTTCCACAAGGTCATGCCCGGACGAACCCGGGAGTGCTCCGGAAACCAGAAGCGAAACGTGAGGATGCATGTTCCGATCTGCGACGTAGACGAGCTGCTTCCCATCGACCGCGACCCCACCCTCAGTTGGAATGAAGTTCGCAGCGCGAAGACCGACGACCGGGTCTCCGCTGCGGTTCTCCACCCGCAGATCGACCAGCGTGACCGGCCAGTCCCTCGTATCGATTCGCTCTACGGATACCCTCAGACCTGTATACAGTCCGGGGCGTTCCGTAAGCACATGGAGCTGCGATCTGTCGAAGTCAGCCGCTACAATTTCACCGTTTGCATCGCGTATCGCATGCACGATACGGGCTGCTCCTCCCTGAAAATCACTCAGCCGTCGCAGCGTATCCATGTCTACGTCAAGAACCTGCAGTTCTGAACCAGCCGAAATGAGGATCTCTCCTGGTCCATACAGGGACAGACCTTCAACGCGCCCTAAACGTCCGCTTCCAAGCGTTTCGAGGTAGTTTCCACTCTCATCGAACACGCGTACGCCGTTACCGGCTTCATCTCCGACAAACACTCTATTATCGTAATACAGAAGACCGGTCACACTCTGCAGACCATCGAAACCTGCAGTACGTCTGCCGAACGAAAGAATGTATTCCCCGGACTCGTCAAACTTGACGACGCGACGGTTGCCCCAGTCGCTGACGTACAGGTAACCCTGGCCGTCTGCTGCGATGTACTGTGGTCCGAGGAGTTCACCCTCACCGCTTCCACTGCCGCCGAAGCGCGCTACCCGTGCGCCGGCGTTGTTGAGAACCGACACGCTGTCGGCGCCAAACTCAGTGAGAAAATACTGTCCACCGCTTGAGGTAAGGCCAAAGGGAGCGTCAAAGCCGAGCACACCACCGGCCCAGCGTCCCAGACGATTTCCGTTCACATCCAGCACGATAATTTCGTGCGAGGAGAACGACACCACGAGGTAACCGCCGGTGGGCAGGGGATAGATCGAGCTCGGTCTGCGAAAAACGGAAAGGCCGCCCCGCATGCCTTCGATGTTTCGGGAGTACACGTAGGGTTCTCGAGCGACCGCATCCGGTGCCGTGCCGGTATCGAGGCGCAGCCGTTCGATCCGGCTTTGCAGATATTCCGAAGCGTTGCCACGCGAAGCGACATCGATCCATTCGCTGAGAGCTGCCTGTTCCAGTCCGATCCGGTAATACGCGTTGCCAAGCCACTCCCGTGTCCGATCGTCTGTCGGACGAAGACTCAGTGCCCGGAGAAAACTCTGCACCGCGTCTTCGAAATACCCTTCGTGATAGGCTCGTACGCCAAAGCCAAACTCCTCGTCGGCCTGCAGGGCATCAAAATCAACCGACTGTGCGAACGTTACCGAGAGGACGCAACCGAGGTACAATACTGTGAGGGCCAGGACACGTTTCACTACCGCGCCTCCTTCTTCTCGAGAACACGCACGTGGTTCTGTATTTCGAGATCATCCGGTCTGAGGCGAAGCGCTTTTTTCAGGTATCCCCGAGCTTCAGAGAAACGCCCGCATTTCAGATACGCCCAGCCGAGACTGTCAAGATACGACGGGTTTTCAGGACTGCGGTCAACAGCTCTTCGACAGTATCGAAGCGCAATATCAGGATTTGACCCCTCCTCTGCGAGGATGAAGCCGATGTTGTTGAGCGCCGTCACGTTATCCGGATCCATAGCGATTGCCTTCTGAAGGTTTCGCACGGCTGCGGCGATGTTCTTCTGGTGATACTGTGTATACGCGAGCGCGGCGTAGGCTTTTGGCGACTCATAACCGTCCTCGATGAGTCGCGAAAACTCGAACTCTGCCAGGCGATGCCGCTCGGTGATCGAGTAGATATAGCCAAGGATCATCCGGCTCTGATATGCGGTCGCAAAGGCCTCATCCGATGTGACGACCTGCTCAAGGTAGAGCACCGCCTCGTCGTACTGCCGGAGCTTGGTGTAACACAGCCCGAGGTGGTACGCGAGCTCGGTATACTCATCGGTTTCCACATTCAGGTTCAGGAAGACATCAAGCGCCTCGCGATATTTTCCTTCGTTATAGAGCCGAATGCCCTCTTCCATGTCCTGCTACCTTCGCAAGAATGATGCGCCCTCGTATTGGGAGAAATCACACTGCTCGTTCGGAAAGATCGAAACCGGAGTCACAGCAATTCCGCCTGACTTCACGAATGATACATCACTCTCGGGATGAACGGCAGAATCATCCGGGGCACCGTCAAGAAAAAAGTATCGGTCACCCGATGGTGCCTCGTACTCATAGAGTCTGTCGCTGTAGGTACGACGGCCCAGCGCGGTAAGAGCCACGGGAAGCGCACCGTTATCAAGGTTGGCCGCATTTATGTTCAGGAAGTGATCAGGCGTCCACAGCGACACAAGTTCGTCGATATGTTCGGTTACGAAGTCGACCAGCGGAGAGAAATGCCACGGAGGGCTGTACGAGTCGACGCTGAGCGCGATACCAGGTACGCCGGCGAATGAAGCCTGACGTGCCGCAGCAACCGTACCCGAATACACGACGTCGGTTCCGAGATTTGCTCCCAGGTTCGGTCCTGATATAACGACGTCGGGTCGGACACCGATCGCTCCATGAAGCGCGAGGATGACACAGTCAGCCGGCGATCCGCTGATAGCCAGGCGGTTTTCGCCGCGGTGCTGCGCACGAACCGGAAGCTTCATCGTGATATAGTGAGACATGCCGCTGCGCTCGCCGTCGGGCGCAACGACCCACACGGAGTGCTTGACCGAGAAAGCCTGCTCGAGAGCCCGAAGTCCGGGGCTGTCTATCCCGTCGTCATTTGTAAGTAAAATATTCATGTTCCCCTGCACTTCCCAGTACTGATACCCGAAGTCTATTCCATTTTTCGCTTCTCGTGAACCGATGCCCCCGGCCCTTCGCGGAGCACGATCTGCTGCGGCTTGAACCCGAAGATACGCTCGTACTCTTCGAGTCGTTCTCCGTAATCAGCGGCCGAATCGGGGGTCAGAAGCGTAACGGTAAAGCCCCCGAGTCCGGGACCGGACAGACGGCTGCCAATGACCCCTGGAACTTCGACGGCCCGTTTCACGAGCCAGTCCAGTTCCGGACAGCTCACCTCAAGCAGATCACGAAGACTCTCCTGGCTGCGCAACAGCGTCTTTCCCAGGGATGCGGCATCCCCGGACCGGAGCGCTTCTACCGCGTGCTCGATTCGCTCAAGTTCACCCATGACGTGCTGACAGGTCCTGCGTGCCATGGTATCCAGGAGTTCAAGCGTATCGCTGAACTCCTCCTTCGCATCCTTGCTGTTCGAGATCGGAACGCGACGTCGTTCGGTGGGAGAAACAGTCCACGGACCCGGTGAAGGATTGTGTTCTTCGTCTTCATCCAGTTCGTCTTCGTCGTCCTCGTCGGCACAACCCTGCAATACATGCCCGTACACGTCCCGCTCTTCTTCGTCGAGACGCTCGGGTTCGAGACCGCTGTCGGTCAGGACGAGTTGATAGGGCGCGGCGGGTCCGGGAAGTTCCTGAAGATCCCTCTGTCCGACACGATAGAGCACCGGGAAACCCGGCCGCGCAAAGGCGCTGACGGTTGCATCGCTGTCGCTGACCGGCAGGCGCCCGTAGCGGGACTTCGCATAGGCCGATGCGGCTACCGGGTCGATACTTCCCCGGGGCAGGTCAAGCAGGCGTTCCATAGCGAGTGCTGTTGCCACGCAGACTGCCGAACTCGCGCCAAGGCCGCGTTCGCGGGGTATATCTCCGGCAATGGTGATGTCCACGCCTTTCATGCGATGTCCGCGCGAAAGCACGAAGGCGATAATACCTTTCGGTACATTCGCCCACCTGTCCTCGTCGCGCGGCTTGATACTGGATACACCCGTTCGCCGACGCTCGCCTATGTCGGGCGCAAAGAACCGGAGACTCAGGTCTTTCCGACGGCTCATAGCGACGTGAACAGACATATGGGTTGCCATAGACAGGGTAGGAAATCCTGCGTCTTCGATGTGCTCACCAAGAAGATGTGCCACACCGGGTGCCGAGGCAGTAACTTCCGGCTCCCTCCCATACTCGGCACGGTGAAGAGCAACGATATCGTTCATACAGAGCTCACTTTTCCTTCGAATTTATTATGCTGTCATAGTAACAGAAAAACGCCACTTAAGGTCGCTTCTCGACAAAATCTCTTATTAATCGAATAAAAAATACAGATCGTGGCAGTTGCATGCACATGGGTACTTCGGGATATGCTTACGCCAACGACGTCAGAACTGCCGTCGGAGAATCTTACTATGAAAGCCATCTTCCTTGCACTCACTTCAGGTCTGTTTTTTCCTCTCGCCCTCCCGAACGAAGTCTTCCATTTTGGAAGTCCCCTCCTTGGACTTGTGTCGCTGAGTCCATTGTACCTCGCATTCGTGTTCGCCCGGGACAGACGCAGCGCTGTATACGCCGGCATGGTATTCGGTGCGGTATCGACCGCACTGGGGAACTTCTGGCTTGCGAACTTCGGTGAGTTCAGCGCGTGGACCCTGGGAGGTCCTATTCTGGGCTACATCGGCTATAACGGCCTTCTTGCGGTCGCTCTGTACGCGGTGAGTCGCTTTGACGCAAACCTTCGGCCTGCCCTGTTCGCCGTCGTATGGACGGCCTACGAGTTTCTGAAAAGCATCGGTTACCTGGGATACCCCTGGGGACTCGCTGCGTACCCCTTCGCCGGGCTATCGGCATTTACTCAGATCGCAGATGTCACCGGCGTGTACGGACTGACCTTCATGGCGGTGTATCTGCAGGCGCTGATTGGCGAACTGAGCCTTGTGCTCTCGGGCTACCCGCGCGCGCGCGATAGAATCTCCGGTCCGTACCCGCGATCGATGGGGCCCTCCCGTATGATCGCACACGGCGTTTTCGCGCTTCTTCTGCTCGCCGGTATTGCCTCCTATGGTGTTTATCGCCTGGCTGATGACAGAGAGGCAGACACCCACCTCCGTGTGCTTCTGGTGCAGCAGAACACGGACTCCTGGGCATTCGGGAACGAGGAAGAGACTCTCGAAACGCTGATTCGGCTTTCTGAAGACGCGCTGAGTCGTCACGATGCCGATCTTCTGGTCTGGAGCGAAACGTCACTAAGGGTACCCTACGCCTCATACGCGGACGGCTGGTATGAGCAGGTTCCGCGAGGGCGATCATTTCGCGATTTTCTCAGAGCCTCACCGGTACCGCTTCTGACCGGTTCTCCCTACCAGCACGGTGGCGCCGGTGGTGCAGCGTGGAACGCCGCCCTTCTGATCCAACCCGACGGTGAGATATCCGGAGTCTACGGAAAGCGTCAGCTCGTGCCCTTTGCCGAAAGCGTACCATTCTGGGAGTGGCAGGCCATGCGGCGATTCTATCTCGATATTGTAGGCATACAGGCGGTATGGGAGCCGGGTAATGAGATTACGATCTTCGAACTATCCGCTATGGACGGCCCGGTCTTCGCCGCCGCCCCGATCTGTTTTGAAGACGCTTTTGCCGGAGTAGTCCGGGACTTTCACCGCGCCGGAGCAGAGGTCCTCGTCAACCTGACAAACAATGCCTGGTCGGAAACGGACTCGGCCCAGACCCAGCACTTTACGGCAGCCCGCTTCCGAAGCATAGAGACGCGCCTGCCTATGGTACGCTCGACCAATGCAGGCCTCACGTCTGTTATTGACCGTCACGGCAGACTACAGGAGTCGCTTCCGATGTTCGAGGAGGGCGTTCTGTACGCGGAGATCGAGATCTTCAGGGAGCAGAGCCTGACCGTGTACTCAACCATCGGGGACAGCTTCGCGGTGCTCATGCTTCTGCTCACCGCGGTGGCCCTGATACAGACCTGTCGTCGGCCCGAGACTGTCGAATAGCAAAAAAAAGGCGATGGTGTGGTAACCATCGCCTTCGATAAACGCTCGTCGCTATCAGTTCTTGATGTTGTATCGTCTCTTGAACCGCTCGACGCGACCGGTGGTGTCCACCAGCTGCTGTTTGCCCGTATAAAACGGATGTGAGGCGCTCGAGATTTCAACCTCGAACATGGGATATTCTTTACCGTCCTCGTACACGATGGTCGCTGACGTTTCAACGGTGGACCGTGTAAGAAACGTCGTTCCCGATGCACTGTCCTTGAATACCACGGGACGATAATTTGGATGTATATCCTTCTTCATAAAAACGTGATCTCCTTTTCCTGCCTGACTAAAGCGCCAGAGCGTATCGTAGCCGAAAGGCCCCAGCGAATCTATCCGGTTTCCGCCCTACTCGGATACCGACGAAGTGTTCATAGATCTCAGGAAGGCTTCATTGTTCTTAGTCTTACGCATTCTGTCAATAAGCAGCTCGATGACTTCAACATCATCCATGGGATTGATAACCTTCCGGAGCACCCACATTTTATTGAGTTCCTCCTCCGTGAGCAGCAGATCCTCGCGACGCGTGCCGGAGCGCTTTATATTGATGGCGGGGAACAGCCGGCGGTCTGAAAGCCTGCGATCAAGGTTGATTTCCATGTTACCGGTACCCTTGAACTCTTCGAATATGACCTCGTCCATTCGGCTTCCCGTCTCGATCAGGGCTGTCGCAACGACGGTAAGACTTCCCCCGTCTTCGATATTGCGTGCGGCACCGAAGAACCGCTTCGGTCGGTGAAGCGCGTTGGAGTCCACACCACCGGAAAGAATCTTTCCACTCGTAGGAACGGTCTGGTTGTACGCACGCGCAAGACGCGTAATGGAGTCAAGAAGGATGACCACGTCCTTGCCGTGCTCTACGAGGCGTCGCGCTTTCTCAAGAACCATCTCGGCAACCTGTACGTGACGGGTCGCCTGTTCGTCGAAGGTTGACGCAATGACCTCGGCGTTTACGTTGCGCTGCATATCCGTGACTTCTTCCGGACGCTCATCGATAAGCAGGACAATCATGTAGACTTCGGGATGATTGGTGGTTATGGAGTTCGCAATCTTCTGAAGCAGAACCGTCTTACCTGTCCGCGGAGGACTGACGATGAGTCCGCGCTGACCTTTTCCGATGGGGCAGAAGAGATTGATCATGCGGGTCGCCGGATCCAGGCTTTCAGTTTCCATGTTCAGGCGCTGATCAGGATACAGCGGTGTAAGGTTGTCGAACGGTATCCGGTTCTGAGCAACCGACGGTGCATCGAAGTTAACGGTCTCCACGCGTAGCATCGCAAAGAATCGTTCGCCTTCTTTCGGCGGACGAATCTGACCGTAGACCGTATCACCTGTCTTGAGATTAAAAAGCCGGATCTGCGACGGAGAAATGTAAATATCGTCGGGTCCGGAAAGATACGAGTTCTGGGGACTGCGCAGGAAGCCGTAGCCATCGGGGAGGATTTCAAGTGAACCGTAGGCGTATATGGTACCGTTTCGCTCGGTATGGGCTTTCAGGATGTCGAAAATTACTTCCTGTTTTTTCATTGCCACGAGATCGTCGTGTGCCATACCGAAGGTCGTACCAAACTCCCGAAGATCCCGAAGGTTCATCCAGATCAGGTCGTTAATCGAGAGTGCTTTCCCGTCGTTCGTTTCGCTCCCGGCGAGTGCCCGATAATCACCTGCTGAAGCAAGTGTGCTCTCGCTGCGCCCCTTGTCCTCGTTTCCTCCACGGGGACTTCGCTGATTTGGTCGCCCCCCGTCATTACTGCTCCGGCCGGATCGCCGCTTGTTGTTGCTGCGCTTACCAGAGCGTCGCGATCCGTTGTTCGAATCATCCGAGTTCGAGTTCGAACTCGAGTTCGACGAGCTGTTGTTTCCGGAACGCCAGTCGTTTCCGGACGAAGCATCGGACGGTTTCTCGGACGTATCACTGCTCGAAGATGCCCGTTCGGTATTCGTGTCGGTGTTTGTCTCTGTGTTCGGAGGCGACGAAGCCTTTACCCTTTTCTTTTTGGGAGCAGATTCGCTGCCCTGTGATCCATCCGCATCACTTTCGGTCGATTGAGCCGATGCGGCTCGCACGTCCCCGCTGCTATCCGGGGTCTCGGTCTGCTGTGTCTTCTCAGTTGAGCCGAACTCCAGTTGCGTGTCGTCGGATCCGGTTTCTGAGGAATCCTGGGATCGCTTCTTTCGAATTATTGCCATGAAAAAATCTCCGCGGTGGTTTGCCTGCTCGCGTCGGGCTGCCACAATGAGCGCTGTGAATTAGCTTTTGGTTTACTGTACGTTCTATTGTCAGGTTTTGGGTAATACACAGTATGTGTTTGTACGCTTGCGTCGTGCACAGGTCACCAGTGAGATGCACACAACAGTTTCAACTTGAACTGAATAATCTGGATTGCTGGGATGTCCGTATCGAGATTCCGCGCATCCAGACCGGTATCTGACTATAGACGCTCACCATGCGGCTGTCAACCGCGAGGAAACACAGCCGCAGACAAGCGCATCCGACTATAGTTCTGACTCGTAAATGTCCTGAACGCTTTTTCGGAGCTGGTTTGCCGGAACGGCAAACACATCGACCGTTGAAGCGTTCCGTATCATCTCGCACTGCCCTTCGAACACGACCCCTTCGCCAATACGGACCCGTGCGGCCCTGACGTTACCGTACATACGGGCCGATGGCAGCAACTCCACGCGTTCCGATGCGTGCACGTTACCGCGCACCGTACCTCCGAGGACAACCGATCGGGCCCGAATATCGGCTTTGACCACGGCGCCCGCATCGACGTACAGAAACCCCTCGGAATCGATCTCACCTTCGAAACTACCGCTGACTCTCAATGAATCCTTGAAACGCAGTTTCCCGGACAGCTGCGTGCTGACTCCAAGACGCGTTGACGTCTTAGGTACTTTGTTCTGCGTACTTCGTGCCATGTCAGATGACCCCTGTTTACTTGGTTTGCATGACGAACACCCCGTCCCAGTCAGGTTCGGGAGGAGTCTCGAGATAGTGGCGGCATCGTTCAAGATAGACCTGTGAGGGGCCGTCCTCCGGATCAAGCTCAAGTGCTTCATCAAAACACGTGATCGCCTTGTCGAAATCCATTAATTTATAGTGGTTTCTACCCTGATGAAAGAGCTCAAGGACTTTCTGCTTCGTTTCCGTGATCATACCGTACTCTCATTACTGGCGTTTTCCGACGAGATCCCCTCAAAACGACCCCGATACCGTTGTTCCACCTGATCGACGGTCGTTTCAAGATTCTTGATCGTATCCTGCTCTTCTTTAAGGTTGTCCGTTCTCCGTCGAAGATCTACCAGTTCTTCCTGTGTACCGGTTGTCTCCGCGAGAACGGCATCAAGAAAGCTTCGCACCTGATCGGCTTCTTCGGTATCGACCGCTTCGGCCTGAGAATGTATGAGCGAAAGCCGTTCAGAGACACTCACCGCAAACTTCAAAAGCGCTTCGTTGAGACTTTCTACGAGCTTGAGGCGGTGTTCGCGCTTTCGAACCTCTTCCGACATATCCCGATGACGAAGCACAGCCTTGATACGTGCAAGAACTTCCGAGAAGTTGAAAGGCTTGGTAATGTAGTCTTCAACACCGAGTTCGAATCCCTCAATCTTGTCCTGTACATCGTCCATGGCCGAGAACATGACCACAGGCGTGTCTCTGACCGCCTCGTACTCGGGCGCCTGCTTTAACGCTCTGGTTACTTCCCATCCGGTCATTCCCGGCATGATGTTGTCGAGTATGATAAGATCCGGTTTCAGATCGAGTACGCGGTCAAGCGCCTCTTCGCCGTCCACAGCGGTATCAACGGTGAAGCCAAGTTTGGACAACATCACCTCGAAAAACTCGAGATTGATCTGCTCATCGTCTACTATCAGAATACGTTCGCGCTTATCCATACGTTTCTCCACCAGCTGCGAGTAAGTTCTATTCGGCTCGTCCTGCCCTGAATATGCGGCCAACGCCAAGACCGGACAGAATAAGCGCCGCAAAAACAAACAGATATGCGGCCCAGTCACCAAAGCGAGTGTAAATCGTTGTCGATCCATTGTACACCGGTGCATCCGCGATAAGGTGACCCTCTATCAGAGGCTCGAGCATCTCGGTTATCACACCGTTCGGGCTGATCACCGCGGTCATACCGCCGTTGGTTCCGCGCACGGTGGTGCGCCGGTTCTCGCCGGACCTGAAGACCCCCATAGCCATATGCTGCATGGCTGCAGGGACCGACTCCGCCCAGCGATCATTCGTCAGATTGACGAGCACATCAGCACCTTCCCTCACGAATCCACGAGACAGATACCCGAAGGTGTCTTCAAAACAGATCGGTGTTGAGAATCGAACGCCATCGGATGTCTCGAATACCGTGTACTCTTTGCCTTCACCCCAGAAGTTCGTGTCAAACTCCAGAAGTAAATTATACACCCAGGGAAGGCTCCGCTGAAACGGAAAATGCTCGGTGAACGGAACAAGATGGATCTTTCGGTAGGTTTCGACGATCCGCCCTTGCTCAAACAGCACGGCGGCGTTGTAATCCACCCGACGGACAACACCGTCGCCACCACGAACCCGTACCGCATCCGAGTTACCGATAATGAACGGTACCGTCTGACGAGCCATGTAATCCTGTATACGACGCACGAGTTGAAACGTTTCCGGATTCGGTCTGAACTGCAGATGGTAGGTGATAGGCGGAACGAAGCTCGTCTCCGACCATATGACTGCATCGATGGACGGGTCTGTCGCAAGCGCCATATTGCTCTGGCGCATGGACCGGTCAAGACTCTCGCGATACGCCGTAATTCCGCCCTGATGCGGATCGACATCCTGCTGCACAAGGGCAACGCGCCACATACGGGACTCGCTGTAGTCAGTACGAAGGAAGATACCGCCCGTGATCAGAACGGCTGAAACGAGGACTGCGTAAAGGGCTGCGTCAACGGCATAGTATTTCGCAGACCCGTACAGACGCCTGAGGCCAGACGACAGCGCTGCGGGAGACCCAGCCGCATGCCGCGTCAGCACGGCGGCGATCAGCATTGAAGGCAGGACGACGATGAACGATACGCCCCAGATGCCGGTAACGCTGGAAAAACGGACAAACGCGGGTATCCGGTACTGCGTGTAGCCAAGTATCCCGTAGGCATATCCAAGAAACCCGAGCGTCCGCAGATACTCATACGCGAGCCACACGACCGCCTGCGCGAGATAGCCGAAACGGGGAAAGCTCCGGTGCATGACCGCGAGCAGAGGGAAAAGAAGTGCGTAGTAGACCGCATAGATCAGCGGCACAATCAGTATGGCGAGCGGATGGAAGTTACCGAGCCAGTAGTTATGCAGGAGATATGTCACAAAGCCGTAGTACGCGCCGTACCACCAGCTGTGCTTCAGCGAAACCCGGTTTACGATCAGTATACCCGGGACGAGGGCAACGTAGGCGAGCAGACCCCACCCCGCATCACTGAGAAAGCTCGGAAAACTTGCGGTAAAAACAAGGGCGGATCCCGAAAGGATACCAAGGTCGGTCAGGATGGTTTTTTTCGAGTACTTCGATCCTGAGACCGGTGCGGTATCGCGACGCGCTGCCAACATATAATGCTCCCGTGCGGTCTATTCGCGGAGCGGCCAGGCGGCCTGTTTAAGCTCTTTTCCCGGCCTGAACACAACAACTCCGTGATTACGAACGGCAACCGTCTCACCCGTTTTCGGATTACGGGCTTTCTCCCGCCCTTTTCTGGTGCGGATTTCGAAGGTTCCAAAACCACGGAATTCGATGGTTCGATCCTGTACGAGGGCGTCTTTCACGAGCGTGAAAAACTCATCGACGATGCACTGAATATCCTTCTTACTGCATTCAGACGTTTCAGCGATTCGTTCAACGATTTCGGCCTTCGTCAGTTTGTCGTTCCGGCTGCTCACGATACCCCCAGATTCATTACTTCTACTGCTGTTACGGCATGTTCCCGGGCATCCCCACGAACCACACCAGGCACCGCAACAATACGCTGAGACCAGTGTGCAGGTCGGTCTCAGGCAGAATTATGACTGTTGTATCGTGCTCAGACGCTTATAGAGACGCGATTTCAGACGTGCAACGGTATTCCGGTGGTATACGCCTTTTGAGACAGCGGCATCCATAAGGCGGGTTACAGACTGGTACGACGTCTCGGCGGTAGTGGTGTCTGACTGCGCGACGGCGCTGCGAAAGTTCTTGATTCCCGTACGCACCCTGCTGCGAACAGCTTTGTTGCGGATACGACGCTTTTCACTCTGATCGTGGCGCTTTTGCGCCGAACTCTTTCCCACGGTTCTAATCCTCCAAAATTGCAGACAAATACGTGTGTATTCGTTAAGCGGAAGCGAACGCTACCAGATAAATTCTTTCAAGTCAATGCTTAAGGCATTTTGCATTTTCATCCTCATACATATACAGTGTGTGAACCTGATGTGTACATCAACTTGAACAAGGAAGTGGAAAGACGTGGGTGGAATACTGTTTATCATAGTTCTCCTTGCATTGCTCGTGTACTGGGACGCACAGATGAAAATCCGGCTGCTGTTCAGTCATGACTGGTCTGCACAGTGGGTAGACCGGAGAATCGCACGAATGTCGCGTCAGCTGTTCCTGCTCGCCCGGTTCTTCACAGGGCTCGGTGTCGAGTTCAGCTCTGGTATCGATACACCCGAAAAAAAGCAGTACCTTGTAGTCTGCAACCACCAGAGCCTGGCCGACATAGCGATAATCCGCGCCGCTCTGCCAGAGCTGAAGCTCAGATTTGTCGCAAAAAAAGAGCTTAAGTGGGGTTTTCCCGGAGTCTCGACAGCGCTTCGGGTGGGCCGGCACGCGCTCGTTCCCCGGAAAAACAACATGCATATAGGCATGTCGGAACTTCGCCGACTCGGACGGCTCGCGAGGACTGATTCGGTCAGTCCGGTCGTGTTTCCTGAAGGTACGCGTTCCCGGAATGGCAACGTGCTGACGTTTCGCAGCGGAGCTATCCGGATGCTTAATAACGAGTATCCACTCCCGAT
>RECN01000159.1 GCA_007694005.1 Spirochaetaceae bacterium | reverse complement strand
ACCGCTTCAATTGACCCCCGCCGAAGCCGGCACTACACTTGAGTCATGGAGTGGACTGCCGAACAGATTCGTGACGCCGCACAGCGCAGACTTAAAAAAGATACGCAGCGGCAGGCCATGCTCGAAGAGCGGCGCGTAGCTGCGCGTGTACACGCGACGGAGCTGGTACAGGCAATCGCGGCTGCTGATCCGACGGTGCGAAGAATCTGGGGGTTTGGCTCAACGTTTGACGAGCGGCTCCGGTTTCGAGAGGCTTCCGACATCGACCTGGCGGTCGAAGGTGGGTCCCTTACCGCGTGGCAGATCTGTCAGCGATCTCCCTGGAAGGTCGACTGGGTAGAACTGGACGATCAGGACGAATCGATGGTCCGTTCGATCATGGCAACTGGAGTGCTCCTGTATGAGCGATAGCGACATGCTGCGTCTGCTTCAGGGCCAACTCGACGACGACTACCGGTATATTGTCCAGAGTGCTGAGCGTCACACCGAGATGCGATCACGGGCTGCGCAAACACCAGACGTTGAAATGGCGACCATGGCGCTGTCGTATCTAATACATAACCTGTACACGGCATTTGAGAGCTACTTCTTGCGGGTGGCGAAGCACTTTGAGAACAACCTGGATGATGCGTCGTGGCACCGCGAACTCATTGATCGAATGCGCATTGAAGTCCCGGGAATCCGGCCGGCGCTCATCTCTCCTGAGCTAGCCGAGGAACTCGACGAACTTCGCCGCTTTCGACATCGGTTCCGGAACATATACAAATCACAGTTACGGCCCGTCCGCGTGCGCGAAGTATCGGATATCGCAGTGTCGGCTGCAGGGCAATTCGGTGAGTTTCATGCCCAGTTCATGCGATGGCTGGAGACGCTGCGCGACGCAGAAGAGTAGGACAGCACAGGCCCTCATCTGCGCTCATTTCCTGGAACCTCCCGAGTGCGTCAGGACCAGTGTTTCCATCATCTTCCCCACATAATTCCCGTCGCCCATGAACAGTACGTGCCGGACTTCGAACTCTGTCTTTGTCCGGCGTGCGTCGCCTGCGTGGGTGTTCCACATTACGTTCTCAAAGGGAGTCGTTGAAACAATGAAGGACTCGAGCCAAAGCGGCGGCTCGATTCCCCGAAACATCTCGAACGCGCCGCCGGCTGAGGCAAAGCGTGGGGCCTGGACGCCGCTCTGTGCCCACTCGGCGAGATATTGCTCGCTGAGACGCTCGTTCGGAGTTACGAGAATGACCTGGTCGATCTGCGGCGCCTGCCGGGGAAAACGCGATATATAGTAGCGGAACTGCAGCAGGCTCACGTGCATCAGAAGCGTCTTTCTGCGTTCGGCGATGTAGCTCCGCAGGTACAGCTCTGTGCCCAGGAGACTCAGCCACTGGAAATACGTGGGAAAGGCCTCCTGACTCTTTCGCGTGCGACGGGCCGCGATCTGCCGCCAGTGACGGACAATGTTTGCATCAATCTCCGCGAGGACCTCCCGGCTGTCTATCAGGCGGTCCTGCGGAACCGTATCCTGCGCCGTTCTGTCAAACAGGACGAGTCGTTTGGATAACATGCGTCACTTCCTTTCGATAGCGTTCATGGTCTGTTGCAGTCGGCGCAGTTCGTCTTCAAGCTCCTGCCATTCCGGCGGCGCCCCGTAGAACATCGTTCTCATGTTTCGGTAATCCCGGGATAGGCCGATCAACCGATCATCAACGGGGAGGAGACGGATCGTCCCTGGACGAGCCAGGTCATACCGGGCGGCACGGCTCGGATAGAACCGCTCCTTGAACTCCGCAACGGATCGAAGGAGTGGAAGGTCCTGGAGCGCAGCCTCCGCAAAACTTGAGCGCGACAGCATAACGATATCGTAGTAGTGTCGCGCGTACCGTGAGGGGATCTCCTTGTTGCTATAAGCGATCTGGTGGGCGATCGTGACCTTCTCCCAAAATGTTCTCTCGACGGTGGTCACCTTTACCGGAATCGTTTCGTTACCAAGGACCCGAGGGTAGTACCGTGAGACGTCAGGTATGATTGTCTTCCATGCCGATGGAACCCACGATGCCAGCGGCCCGATTTCGAGAAGTACGCTGGCTTGAACGTAGTCGCTCGTGTACACCGCAGGGTACCCGATGACGACCCCCTGATCGACACTGTCCGAGACGGATACCGTTGCACCATCGGGCAGCTGCGAGCGAAGAAACGGAACAAACGTAGCGCGGAGATACTCCTCCGCCTTCGTTCCGAGGGCTTTGTTGAACGCATCCTGCTTATTCCGCGACCGATCGGGATCCCACGGATCGCTGTCGGGGCCGCCGATACCTAATAGCCGCCAGTCCATGATGAGATCGATATCCTCAGAGAAACGGTGAATCGCGCCGTAGACCTTGGAAAGGCTCGTCCCTCCCTTGAAAATGAATCTATCCTTCGTTTCCGGGTGAGAGAAGAGGATCCCGAGAACGGCACTCACCCAGAGATCCTTCTCTACGATGACTGGATCTACTCCCATGCGAGCCGCCGTTTGGCTCAGAAGCTGCGTCTTACGTTCGGCAGCAAGGGCCATGTACTCGGTAATCATTGCTGGTGCTCCGTCATCTCGGCGATTCGGAGGATCTCGTCGTGGACCCACGAGGTAACGCGGCGCGTCTTTTTGACGATGCGGCGAGCATCGTGATCCCCCATCAAGGAGGCGATCTGACGGCGATGGACGGCGGTTATCGAGTTCTGTCCGAGGCCGAGGATCGCCTGTACAACCGTCGCCGCGAATCGGTCATCGATGGTGGTGTGCTGTGTCTTCTGATGAGAGAACTGCAGTGGCGTATTGCCGATTACGTACTCACGGTTGGGCCCACTTGAAAGATACCGAAATCGCGCCGGGACCTGTGTATCCAGACCCAATAGATGGAGCGCCGTGGATCCGTCGGGGACTACGTGCCAGCCGTGTTTTCTACACAGTGCCGACACTACCTGTTGCATATTCGGCGCGAGGCGCTCTCCGAGAAAATCACTGTAGATCGGGTAGTCATACAGGCCTCGAAGTACCCGGCGGATTGTGCCCGTCGAGGCGAGACGCTTGAGGGCAGAATCTACGGTAGAACGAGATGCGAGATCGATGAAGTCGATCTGGGAGAAGCACCAACCCCTCCCGTTGCCGTATATCCTGCTAAGTATTTTTTGGGTAATACTTTGCATATGTTTACTTTAACTCCTTATGACCGAAAAATATATACATTTTCCGGTCACACCTCGCTATCTACGAAGTAATTAGCAGGGTCGAAACAAGACTGTTTGCTGGTTGTAATGAGGGATAACTCCATAAGGCACCGGGTGGCATCGTTGGTTTAATGGTCCAGCGACGATCCCATAACCTGGAATGATGTGCACACACGTTGCGAATGTACACAAGATGATGAAGCCACGAGGACAGTTTGTTCGGTTGAAGCTGGTAACGCACAGCGACCTCTCGCTGATCATGCCGTTTCATTCCCGCAAGAAACCTCGAAAGCAGTCCAAATGAAATTGTCTCAAAAACCGCTCGGCCATTCTGTGGTCAGGTATCGTTAGACCTTGCGACTCAAGAAGCTCTATCTGTTCATGAACGGACAACCACTTCTTACTGTAACTGCGTCGTTGGTAATCGCGTTCAGTTTCCAAAGGCCCCTCTCAGCCACACTGCACGATTCGGTAGTCTCGCGGAAACAAAAAAACGTGCCCTCGATGCACATCCCCTTGCACCCGCCCCGTCTGTCGAATACGCTTCCAGATCTCTATGACAAAACGCTTTCGAATCCTTGCCTGGGCAGCCGCGGTGACCGCCGGCCTGCTCGTCCTCGCGGTGGTGGCCCTCTGGGGCATCGCGATGCCGATCCGGAATCTGCCGGAGCCAACCGGACCGCACGTGGTTGGTACCATCAGCCTGGACCTGAATGATGACTCACGGGTCGAGGCCTACTCGCTTTCAGACGATCCCGGTCCGCGCCGGTTCCGCGCGCAGATCTGGTA
>RECN01000042.1 GCA_007694005.1 Spirochaetaceae bacterium | reverse complement strand
CTAAGAAGACGGACAAACTCGATGCTCACGGCATAAATCGCCTTCAACGGGTCGGAACACTTCCTACGGTGTGGATACCCGACGGCGCTCTTCGCGACCGTCGCGAGTTGTTCCGGACTCGCATGACATTCACTCGTCGACGGACCAGCACGAAAAACCGGATCCACGCGACGTTGGCCAAGTACGGAGTCCGGATTGAGGATACCAGTGATATCTTCAACAATAAGGGACGCGTGGCGATTGAGAAAGCACTAAGCACACTGCCGGACCATACCCAATTTGCGACCCAGGTGTTACTCAGCGAACTCAATGAGCTCGAAGCGAAGATCGAAGCCTTTGAAGAACGTATTATCGCTACGTATTCTGAGACCGAGGAAATCAAGCTTCTACGCACGCTCCCGGGCATTGGGCCAATTCTCGGCGAGGTGATCGCGAGTGAAATCGGTGATATCAGCCGGTTCACTACGGCAGCTCGACTTGCTTCCTATTCGGGTACCACGCCAAGTGTTCATGCCTCTGGAGGAAAGTATCGCTACGGACGCGCTCCGGCGGATACCAACCACTATCTCAAGTGGGCATACGCGGAGGCCGCCAACACAATTATGCGAGTTCGCCGGCGTTTACGATATCGGCATGTTGCGGATCTCTATGATCGCGTCCGATCTCGGAGGGGACACTCGATCGCTATCGGTGCTGTCTCTCGCCATCTGGCGGAAGCGTCATGGGCTGTGCTCACGAAGAAGGAGCCGTACCGCGAACCGGTGCGAAAGAAAGAAGCTGTTTCGTCTACGAGCGGGTAAGCGCGAAGGTGTCATGGGTGCATCGACACCCGCTATCTTGAATGCGACACCCGCTCGAGACATCATCATGCTGGCTTGGACAGCGAAGATATGACTCCGATGAAACGGATTCGATGATGACGAATATCACATGGCTGATTGACGATCACAAGGAGCCGAAATACATGTGATCCGATAACTTTTTTGTTGACTATTGCAGCGTTCTCAGATATGACACCTACGGCAGGTCCCTACCGGTGGTGCAGTCCTGCGTGAGCGGCGAGTCGGCCGATTCACGCGCCCATTAGAGGTAGGTCCGGTACGCACTGATCAACTCCTCGCCTGCAGTCATGACCTCCTGCCCGAGCGCGTCGCGCGCCTCCAGGTACACATCATTCTGGGCCTTTCGCGGAGCGAGCCGCAGGATCTCAAAACCGTGCAGACCCTCGCAGCACCGTCCGTCTTCAAAGTAGCTCATCTGTACGAGTGCCATCAGGCGATTCCTTTCTCGATCAGGTTCTGTGCGATCGTCGCGGTGACCACACCGGTAGCAGACAGGTCGATCTGGTCGGTGGGGACCCCCGCATCGTACTCGACCGGGAAATACTCGGCTTCCATAACCGGCTGCGGCGGCTGCTCACGCCCGATCCGAAGGAACAGGTCGTTCTGGGCGATCATGCGACGCATCTCGGCCTTGATCCGGGGCAGCAATGCTGGAGCAGTGGCGATGCTTCCTTCGAAGAAGAAGACATGACCGCGCCCGCTGCGCGCGGGACCCATGTGGACGGTTGTGAACACCCCGGAGTTCGCGATAGCGGAGACGACCCTGTCGAGGAGAAGGGAGGCGATCACGCAGAGTTCCTCCATTCCTGCTGTGCCGACGCGCGAACGAAGTTCCCTGACCACCGGCGTTTCGGTACCGTCGCCAGTGACCGCACGCGCAATGTCGGACACCGTCCGCGAGTCGCGTGTTGTCGCGAAGTAGGTGTCGAAAGAGCAGCCTGAGAGCGCCGACTGTGGGGATCCGGCCGCGATCGTGCACGCGCGGCGCATGACGCTGTACAACCCTCTGCCGGCACCGAGAAACTGGTATTGGTAACCCTCGGTTTCTTCGCGGGGAAACAGCTCCTCATCGTCGACGAGGATCGGGGCGCGGCCCGTGAGTACGAAGTTCCCCTCGTCGCAGGTCCCAAGTCCTGTCCCGCTCACCAGCAGAATCGACTTGTCGTCAGGATCCAGGACGGACGTCGACATGCCGCCATGGTGGGCGATTACCGTATCGGAATAGTAGAACAGCAGCGGTTCAGCGATTGCACGTCGCGAGAAGTAGCGACGGAGATTGTTGCCGAGGTGATGCGTCGGAGCGTCGCGTTCGAGATCGCGTGCGATCAGGCCCTGGATGCCGGGCACCTTGGAGATGTGGAAAAAGACACCGTCCTTCAGCATCGGCACCGGAACGGAGAAGCCAATCAGCGGACGACGTTCGGAGGCCAGGTACGATCGTACCGCGGGATCTTCCAGCAGAAACCTGTCCCAGCAATCTTCCATCGGTGTCGCCCGATCCGGATTCGCAAACGCGGCGAGGTGGTGGACGACAAGCCGACCGCGGACGCGCTCGGCAACGATGACCTTGGTGTAGGTACCGCCGACCGACACCCCGAGTACTGGAGGGTGCGTCATGAACGCCGACGGCTTGGAGCGCGCAATCGCGAAATGCCGCTCCATCGGGCCGGGAACGATCTTGAAAGTGCCGTCACGGTAGGAGCGCCATAGGCGCAGAAAGTCCTCTTCCGCGGAGAACCAGAGCCGTTCGGCGATCGATGCAATCCTGTCAATCGACATCGTATTCCCTCTAGTACGGTGCCGTGCAGGCTTCGTAGATCGCACGGACCTCGTCACGACTTCGGCGCTTGATTCGACCGATCTTCTGCCCACTGACGCGCCACGCGACATCGGCAGCCGCATCGATCGCTCCCTCGTTGGTCTGGAAGACGCCCGGAGCGTTGCCTCCGGCAACTGCAACGCGGATGAGCGTCTTGTAGTCTTCCGATGCATATCTTGTGAACGCCAGAGAGTACTCCGTGTAGGTTGTCTCAAACGCATCCAGATACGCACAAAGCTCGGGCGTGTTGAGACTGGTGGTCCAGAACGCAACCTCCGTCACGGCGGGCGTCGCTCAAGCGATTTCGCGCTGCGCGCCGGCAAACACGAGGGTACCCACAAAGACCAGCACCAATCTCAGACCGGTCATTGCCAAACTGCTCATCGCAGTTCTCCTTGTTGGAGTGAAAATCCGATGGAATGCACACCATACTTAGTACAATCCTTGTCAGATCATATACGGCCGCCTTTCTGCCCGTCAACCCCCCCCGTTGACTCATCAGAATTCTTACCATGAGCGAATCGATGCCTCACGTGAAGATCTTACCATCCGCGATACTCCTTTCGTCGGGCGCACCTGCGAACGGCAGACAGGATGCGCCTATCAATGGCACAGAAACGAGCTGTCACAAGCGAGGTCGCTCTTGTACCGGAGAGCGGACAAGCGGGAGAAGAAGCGGATCGTGGTGCTTCACAGTTGTTTCTGGCGCTCCCATTGTTAGCTTCAATGGGGCGCCGTTTTTTTCTCGGCGAGGGAGGAAAACTTCCTGGTCAGCCGACGGTATTCAGTATCGGCAAGTTTGCACTTTCACCGGAAGCTAAAGCTGGCGGGGAACAGTAGAGCCGGACGTGCTCCCCTTCACCGGGTTTCCGGAGCCGAGTACTCTCGGCCGAACACTGGAAGCAGATCGCGAGTACCAACCCGATCGAGCGGGGCAACAAAGAGATAAAGCGTCGGTCCAATGCCATCGGGATCTTCCCCAACGACGGAGCAATCATCCGGTTGGTCGGCGCTCTGATAATCGAGCAGAACGAGGAATGGCACTTAACCCGTCGCTATATGAGTCATGAGAGTCTGGCACGAGTCATCGCCCCAGACCCCGAGAACAGACTCTTGGAGGCAAGAGACGTGGCGTAACCACAGAAACCCGGAGACGAGAAGTTACACCACTTGACAGGACACTGCCAAAAAGTTTAGTACCCTGAGTTTAATACTTAGATACGCAATCTATCAATAATGTTAGGTCCGGAGGAAATTATCATGACAAATAAGTATGATGTAGCTTGTTATTATTGGTCAAATTGGCATAAATGTCAATTTAATGACAAAGAAATATACGAGGA
>RECN01000191.1 GCA_007694005.1 Spirochaetaceae bacterium | reverse complement strand
CTGGCGGTACCGAGTGGGCGATTACCGGATTCTCTGTCAGATTCTAGACACAGAATTGGTGATTGTAGCGGTGACTATCCGTCACAGGAAAGACGTGTACCGAGACTGAATTGGACGATGCGCGGAACTGCGTCGAAATCATGCGCGCGTCAGCTCCGGACGGTAGCTCGCGACTCGCTGCCCCCGGGTCGAGGCCCTCATTCGCCCTCCCGCGCGGCTACGAGGTCCCGGTGAGCTGGAACGGAGCAGTGAGCACACTACGCGCCGATTGACGGTGCAGGCTACGTCACCCGCTCGCTACACGACCATCGTGACTGCGAAGTAGATGTACAGCACCGTGAAGACCGTCTGCAGCACGGTGGGAAGCCAGCCAAACGCGGTGAGCGTCTTCCGGATAACGCCCGGTACAAACACAAAGACACCTGCGCCCAGAGAGACGGCGAATGCTATGGCAATGCCGCGGCGCCCGGCAGAATCCGGCATAAACGCGGCAAACCAGGCTGCAACAGCGTACATGAAGTTCGCCGTTCCGTAGATCCGAGTCAGGAATGCGTACCGGTCGTCAGGCACTTCCCCGACGAACGAGGTCATAGCCTTCTTGGGAACCAGGAAGAACATGAGGCCGAATAAGCCCGCAATGCCAAACTGAACCAGGAAAATAACTCTCAACGCCATAGTGCCTCCTCGCGCCTGGTGCAACACGATTCAAGCATAGGCTGCGCTCAACTAGTGTCCTTGAATCATGCTAATCCTGGTTCTCTCTTGCTGACAAGATGCTGAGGGGTAGGGTGGACCCGATTTTCCTGTTTTGGATGGCGCAGCACGTCCAGGATGTCACTTTCCTCAATCGCGACAACGATCTTCCTCGAACGATATTGCGCGTGTTCTCTTGAGGAGAGCGTTTTTATCAGGATCCCAGTTGAAGGTCACAGATAGAAGATAGCAGGTGTGTGCCCTTTGCCAATACAATTATCCTTGTCAGCTGTCACCAGGTTTTCCCCTATGCGGCATAACCGAGCCTATGAGCTGAAGCGTGCGGAGCGTTGCCCTCCCGTAAAGGGCACACCGGTTGCCCTGTTCACCGATTCGAGAAAACGGAAGGAAACATTGCAGTGCAGCTTTCTGCTCGATGGACCCAGTGGGGAACAGAGGGGATTCTGAGCGCCGGGCCGATTGTTTGCTCGAAAACCCTCAGGGGACAGTCGATCACGTCGGGAGTGTGTTCAGAAATACAGTTGGATCCATGATGAAGGATCGTTGGCTTGGATAGTCACTCACATTCCGAGTGACAAGATAGTCGACATGGGCTTGACGTGCCACGGCATACTGCACGTAGTCTTCGATATCCTTCAGATCCGACGCACACGCAGCTGCTATGTGCTCAGCACTGACGGGCAACAACTCAACAAGGGTCCGGAGTTGCTGCGCCAAAGACCGGGCCGTGGAGCGGTCGGTGGCCGTGCTGGCGATATAGTGTACGTTCATGAAGGACAGCGTTGACGTGAGCAGCGAAAGTCTGCCTCGCTCTCCCATTGAGAAGATCGCACCGGCCGGCGGGGCAAAGTGTTCTCTCTTCAGCAGGAAATCGAGGATCACGTCCGAATCAAGAAAGACCCTGATCATGCAGGTACTTGTCGTGGAGATATCGTCGCTTCAGCTCATCGGTGTCAACGTCACCCAGGTGCGCCAGGGCACCGTATAGGGATCGCGTGGTGGGCGGCCACGAATTGGGATCAGTAGAGATGTCCTGAGCCTCTTCTGCAGTAAGGTTCTTGAGATACGATTCCACCAGCGACGATACAGAAGTCTGGTGAGCCGACGCGTACGATTTCGCGCGTCGAACGACTGACGGGTCGACGACAAGGGTAAGTTTGGATTGCCTCGTACTCATACGTGTAGTATATCCTGAATCAGCACGTGTGCAAAGCCGCAGCAAACACGAAACTCCTTTTCTACCTATGCGGGCCAACCGACAAGCCTGTCCCGCCTTCTGCTCAGTGCGCCGGTGGGTCACACTGAGGCTATGGCGCAACCATACGGCGGCGTCTGTCCACCGTG
Source organism: Spirochaetaceae bacterium (assembly GCA_007694005.1). Classification (GTDB taxonomy): domain Bacteria; phylum Spirochaetota; class Spirochaetia; order DSM-27196; family SKKC01; genus SKKC01. Next base: position 1,997 of record RECN01000191.1, on the reverse strand, counting down.
CTCATTGTGTTTCCGGCGATGCTCACGCACCTTTCTTCTTTAGACGAATCTCCGGAATCGCATCGAGCGCGTCTGCCAACCGCCGGATGAACGCCAGTGACAGGTTCCGGTAGCTACCGGATTCTATCCGTGCTATGGCGGGCTGAGACGTGCCCATCTGTTCCGCAAGTTCCTTCTGAGTGAGATGCTTCGCTCTCCTCAGTTCGAGCACCTCGCGCGCGAGAGAGAACTCCGGTTCCATCGACTCGTACTCGCGGCGAAGCTCTTCGTCGCGCAGTTGCTCATCGCGGAACGCTTCGAAGGATCGTGTCTTCATCTATTCCTCCTCCGAGGTGAACTGCTTGCGAAGGCGTGCCGCCTTCTCAATCTCGCGAGCGCTGGTGCGGTCTGCCTTCTTCACGTAACCGGATGTGATGACGTACACGCGATCACGATGCGCACGCTCCGGAATCTCCCCAAAGCGCCCAGTGGGTCACAGTGGGAGTCGGCGTTCTGTGCGGTCGCGCCCTCGACCGCCGCTGCGCGCCTGCGCCTCAGACTGTCACACACGCTCAGCAAAGCCACTGTTCATCCACCTCAATCTCGCCCAGCGCAGCCTTGATCGCCACTTCCCGGACCGCGACCGCACCGCGTAACACGGCAAAATCCGCACCCTAAGCGACCCTGCCGTGTATTACCCGACGAATCGACGCGCTAACCCGGATATTTCCTGCCAGGGGACGGCAGATCCGGCGCTGCGCGATTGTCGTTCGGTTCCTCCGTGCACCACGAACCGATGGTCAGGCGGGCAACCCTCGTCGAGGTCGCCGTAATAAACCAGTCCGCGGAACCAGTCGCTGGTGATCGTCTGACCCGCTTTCGCCTCGAGCGCGAATCGGGTGCTGCCGCGGTCGATCAGGAAATCGACCTCGTGGCCACGGCGGTCACGCCAGAAACAGGTCACGTCCCGCCTTCCTGCATTGAGCTGAGCCTTGGCGAGTTCAGTAGCGACGAGGTTCTCAAAGACCGCTCCTCGCAGATAGTGTGTCTCGAGTGCCGCCGGCGAATCGATCTCCAGCAGCGAGCAGACGAGGCCGGTGTCGGTGAAATAGAGTCGGGGCGACTTCACCGTCTGCTTGCCAAAATTGCGGTGATACGGCCTGATCAGACGGATCACATAGCTCGCCTCGAGCACGCTCAACCACGCGCCCACGGTGTTGTGGCTGACTCCGAGGTCATCCGAGATCGACGAGAGATTGACGATCTGTCCGACTCTACCGGCGCAGATACGGATGAACCGCTGAAAGCGGGAAAGATCGCCTATGTCGCGAACCGTGCGAACGTCACGTTCGAGATACGTCTGCACGTAGCTGTCGTAAAACCGGCGCGAATCGATCGGCGCCCCGAACAGGCGCGGGAAGAAGCCGCGAAAGAGCGTCTCATCGAGCGAAGGCAGTTCTATACCCGTATCGTCAAGCTCTCCGATCGATAGCGGCAGGAGCGTGAAGAGCCCGACGCGGCCGGCCAGGGACTGCGAGATCCGTTCCATCATGAGGAAGTTCTGCGAACCGGTCAGGATGTAGCGGCCGGGTTCGTCTCGCGCGTCGACCTCGTTCTGGATGTACGACAGGAGCTCCGGCACGCGCTGGAACTCGTCCACGATCATACCGTTGGGACCCGACGCGAGGAACGCGACCGGATCACGCTGGGCGTACTCGCGGGTGGCCGGTACCTCCAGATTGCGGTACTCCATCCCGGGAAAGAGTCTTTTCACCAGTGTCGTCTTCCCGGACTGCCGGGGGCCAAGCAGTGCGACGACCGGGAAGCCGGCGGCGTCCTTGCGGATCGGGCCTTCGATGCGTCGGGCGATCATGGGAAATCGTATTTCAAGGTGGCTAAATTGTCAATCGAAATGCCAGTTTAGCCATTTCAGTTCGATAGCAGCAGCGGATGGATACGATCGCGTACCGCCGGTCGTTGCCTTTATGATCATCTCATTGATCTCGCCAACTTCATCC
>RECN01000189.1 GCA_007694005.1 Spirochaetaceae bacterium | reverse complement strand
ACGCAGAACGGCTGCGAGGGCGTCACGGGGACAGTTGCCTTCGTCTGGTATGTACCCCGCTGCACATAGGAGAAATGATGCAGGAAGCCGTCTACGAGCCTCTGCGGACCGTTGTATTCACGAGCGCGACGCTTTCGGTCGAGAAAACCTTTGATTTCTGGAAATCCCGCACGGGTCTCGACCGTACCGACAGAAACATACTCGAAGATCGTTTCGAGTCGCCATTCGACTATGCAGGTCGGGTCATGCTGGCCGTTCCGACCGATGCCCCGGACCCGGGAAGCGCTGAATACACCCCCTTTGTGTCCGGATTTGTTCAGGACCTGCTTCTTCTCACCGAGGGTAAAGGGCTCGTACTGTTTACATCCTATTCCATGCTAATGAGCGTGTACGATGCGGTCGCTCCCGCGCTGACTGACGCAGGCATAGCCGTTCTCCGCCAGGGCAGCGACGACAGAAACCGGCTCTTACAGAGGTTCCGTGACGATACCGCGAGTGTGCTGTTTGGTACGGATACCTTCTGGGAAGGAGTCGATGCACCGGGAATGAGTCTCGAAGTGGTCATCATCTGTCGCTTGCCCTTTGGCGTACCGACACATCCTGTTGCGGTCAGTCGTGCCGAGATCATACAGAAACGCGGAGGGAACGCGTTTATGGAACTGTCGATACCTGAAGCCGTTGTCCGGTTTCGCCAGGGCTTTGGCAGACTGATGCGGAGAAAAACAGACAGGGGGATCGTCGTCGTTACGGATCCACGCATCGTTCGCAAACGCTACGGATCGATATTCATCGACAGCCTGCCGGGGATGACGCGTGCGACAAAGGACGCTGCAGCGCTGATGCAGGATATTGAGCAGTTCTACTTCTGACGACGTAAGGCTTTGGGGGCGAGAGGCTCGGACAAAAGAAAAGCCGCCGTTTTACCGGCGGCTCGTTGAATGCGAAAAAACCGCTGAAACCGGCGGTTATTTCAGAATTGCGAGTATATCCGACGCCTTGATGATCAGATACTCAACACTGTCGACTTCGACGGTCGTCCCCGCGTACTTGTCGTACATGACCTTGTCACCGACCTTTACGGTGATCGCATCCTTGTCGTCGCCGATTGCGTCAACAATACCGGTCTGGGTCTTTTCTTTTGCAGTGTCAGGAATGTACAGACCACCCTTGGTCTTTGCTTCTCCCTGCTCCATTCTGATAAGCACTCGGTCGGCTAATGGTGTGACCTTCATTGCTATCCTCCTATTCTACTTTTGAGTGAGATATATACACATATATGTCTGTGATTATTCGAGAATATACGTGCTCCCGGTCTCTCGGTCAAGAGTAAATTACGTTTCTCCGGTTCTAAAGAACATCAAGGCCGAAATACCGGGTGAAATTGCGCCACAATGAAACAATTTCGTTTCCAAATGGACTATATGTGTCAAAACGACACAAATGGGTATAGTCCGAATCTGGCGTCGACACATAACAACGGCGTAAACTCCTATAATATAGACATTTATTTCTGATGCCAGGAGGCTTTCGGCTTGGCACGCCAGTTGCATTACAATACGTAACGACCTAAAGGAGATATACATAGATGACAGCAACAGCGAAAACCGAACGGAGCCCTTCATACAGCCGGTACTCACGGGACGACGAGAACATTCTCTCTATGTATCTCAAAGAGATCAATCGGATACCGCTTCTGACGCGAGAGGAAGAAACACATTACGCGCGACTCGCTGCCGCTGGCGACAAAACAGCGAAAGACAAACTGGTGCAGGCCAATCTTCGTTTCGTCGTTAACGTAGCGAAGAAGTATCAGAACCAGGGATTGCCTCTTTCGGATCTTATCAGTGAAGGAAATATCGGCCTCATGAACGCAATCGAGCGTTTCGATGTCGACAAGGGCTTTCACTTTATTTCTTATGCGGTGTGGTGGATACGACAGGCCATACTGAAAGCTGTGTGCGAGAAGTCCCGCATGATTCGCCTTCCGCTCAACCGGGCGAATGAACTTGTCCAGATCGAGAAGGTGCGAAAAGAACTTCACGGACGATTGGGCGAAGAAGAAGAGATTCAGCAGGTCGCCCGCATACTCAACATGAAAGAAGGGCACGTTGCTGACCTTATCAACATCTCGCGCGAGCTCGTGAGTCTTGAGACGCCGGTATATCAGGAGAAGGATTCAAGCAGCCTCAGTGACTTCATTGAAGATACCGGTTACCAGTCCCCGGACGAAGCGGTCATGGAGCGTTCGTTGAAAGAAGACATAAACGTGATTCTTTCCACACTCACCGACAAGGAAGCAGAGATCATCGAGTTTCGTTTCGGCCTCAACGGCAAGAGTCCGCTTTCTCTCAAGGAGATTGGAGACCGATACCATCTGACCAAGGAACGCATTCGTCAGATAGAGAAGAAGGCGCTGAAGAGACTGCAGCACCCACGCCGCAGCGCGCTGCTGGAATCATACGTCGCGTAGCACTCGTGTGGCGCGGAATATACATAATTTTATAATGAAGGGGCGGATTGTTGATACTTCGTTGACAGTCCGCCCCTGTTCTTTTAACGTCATATACGTCAATATTCGACCATAAGAATCCAATCGTAATTACCTTGGGGGTAACAGTTTCATGGCTACTCAGCATGTTTATTTTTTTGGCGGCAAGAAAGATACGGAAGGCTCTGCCGATATGAAGGAACTTCTCGGCGGAAAAGGTGCGAACCTTGCCGAGATGTCAAAAATCGGAGTGCCGGTTCCACCGGGATTCACCATCTCTACCGAAGTCTGTCGGCAGTTCTACGAGAACAAGAAGCAGTATCCGAAGGGACTTAAAGAACAGGTAGAGGCGGCGGTTGATCGGCTTGAGAAGAAGATGGGCAAGAAGCTTGGCGATCCGAAAGATCCGCTTCTGGTCAGCGTTCGTTCCGGTGCTGCAGTATCGATGCCTGGAATGATGGACACAGTCCTTAACCTCGGCTTGAATGACGAAGCTGTTGCCGGTTTGACCGCAGGCAGCGGGAATGCTCGTTTCGCGTGGGACGCATACCGCAGGTTTATTAACATGTTCGGGAATGTCGTGAAAGGTATCGATCACGAGCACTTCGAACAAGCCATGGACAAGATCAAGAAAAAGAAAGGCGTCGAGGAGGACGTAGACCTCGATGCTGATGATCTGAAAGAGGTTGTCACGCAGTACAAGGCGGTCTTCAAGAAGCACTCGAAAATGGATTTCCCCCAGAAACCTATTGAGCAGCTCTGGGCAGCAATCGACGCCGTTTTCGGCAGTTGGAACAACCCGCGCGCCAACAGCTACCGTAAGATGAACAACATGAAAGGCCTTATCGGAACCGCTGTGAACGTGCAGTCCATGGTCTTCGGTAACCTTGGCGATGATTCGGGAACCGGTGTCTGTTTCTCGCGCGATCCATCGACCGGTGAGAACATATTCTACGGTGAGTACCTCATGAACGCTCAGGGCGAAGACGTTGTCGCGGGTATTCGAACACCGAAGCCGCTGAAGACGCTGTCAAAGCAGAATCCCAAAGTCTACAAGCAGCTCGTAGAAGTGAAGGAGCGGCTTGAAGCACAGTATGGTGACATGCAGGACATGGAGTTCACGATTGAGCGCGGTACCCTGTATATCCTTCAGACCAGAAACGGGAAGCGTACCGGCGTCGCCGCTGTTAAAATCGTTGTAGACCTCGTGGCCGAAGGGAAGATCAACAAGGAAGACGCGGTTCGCCGCGTAACACCGGAGCTGCTCGACCAGGTCTTCCATCCCATGATCGACCCGCGTGCGAAAAAGGGTGTGAAAGCTCTGGCGCGTGGCCTGAACGCGTCTCCCGGTGCGGCCTGTGGTCAGATCGTGTTTACCGCCGAAGACGCAGAGGCATGGAAAGCCGACGGCAAGAAAGTCATTCTCGTCCGTCGCGAAACTTCTCCCGATGACATAGGCGGTATGTATGCGTCGGAAGGTATTCTGACCTCTATGGGAGGAATGACCAGTCACGCCGCCGTTGTTGGACGCGGAATGGGACTTCCCTGCGTTGTCGGGTGTAAAGATGCCAAAATTTCGGGTAAGA
>RECN01000132.1 GCA_007694005.1 Spirochaetaceae bacterium | reverse complement strand
GCTCAATGCCTTCCGCTCACCGAGTTCAGTCTTGGACTTACCGGGGATATTGATGCGGTTACGAACGCTCACAATCTGGCTATGACGGCTCTTACAGCCCGCATGCAGCACGAGTTCAACTACGGTGACAAGTTCATCGAGAAGCGTGGGCTCACGAGGCTGAACATCGATCCCAGAAATCCAGCGATGGGCTGGGCCATAGATTTTTCGGTTCAGGCCCTGCGCGAGATCATTATTGGAATCGGGGAGAAGATGGACGGCTTCATGATGAGGAGCGGGTTTCAGATTACCGTTTCCTCGGAAGTTATGGCGATTCTGTCGGTTGCCCGTGATATTGCCGATCTGCGCGACCGCATGGGAAAGATGGTCGTCGGTTACCGTAAAAATGGTAAACCGGTGACTGCCGAGGATCTCGAGGTTGCCGGGGCTATGACTGCCATCATGCACAAAGCCGTCAACCCCAATCTGCTTCAGACTATTGAAGGCAATCCGGTCTTTGTCCATGCAGGACCCTTTGCAAATATTGCCATCGGACAGTCCTCTATCATCGCAGACAGACTTGCGCTGAAGCTTTCCGACTATCACGTCACCGAAAGTGGCTTCGGTGCCGATATCGGCTTCGAGAAGTTCTGGAACCTGAAATGCCGGTTCTCAGGACTTGTGCCGGACGCTGCTGTCATTGTGTGTACGATCCGTGCGCTAAAAATGCACGGCGGTGGCCCGAAAGTGACGCCGGGGTTCGAGCCCGCGCCGGAGTATCGTGAGTCCAACCCTGCGATGGTTGAGGCGGGACTTGAGAATCTGATTGTCCACATCGAGACCGTCAAGCGCAGTGGTATTCGGCCCGTTGTGTGTGTCAATCATTTTCACACCGATACGGATGATGAAATTATCCGTGTGCGTCGAGCAGCCGAAGCAGCCGGGGCACGGGTTGCGGTCAGCACGCACTGGGCAGAAGGCGGTCGTGGAGCGGTGGAACTGGCCGAGGCAGTCGTTGACGCCTGCGAACAGAAAAGCACCTTCGATTTCCTGTATGGCGACGACGTGACTCTGAAGGACCGCATTGAGCGAATTGCTACGGACGTCTATGGGGCAGACGGCGTCAGCTACACGCCGGAAGCCAGGTCAAAAATGGAAGAGCTCGCCGAGGACGCAGATGCGAAGGCTTTCGGGACCTGTATGGTAAAGACACACCTGAGCCTGAGCCACGACCCATCGTTGAAAGGCCGGCCAAAAGGCTGGACCTTACCGATCCGCGATATTCTCGTTTATCGGGGAGCCGGATTCGTGGTCCCGGTAGCGGGTGACATCAAGCTCATGCCGGGTACTTCCTCTGATCCAGCGTTCCGCCGTATCGACGTCGACACGCAAACCGGGGCAGTCCAGGGCCTGTTCTAGACATTTGACGAAACCAGGAAATACAGAATGAATATTGATGAAATGCTTTCCCTGCGCGAATGGGAAGACCCACGGCTGACCGCTCGCGGTCGTCTCCGCGAACACGTCACTTTCTGGCGCTACGACAGCGAAGCGGATGCTGCTGCGATGGTTCCACGCGGCTCAACGCGTTATGTCGAGTTAAACGGCTCGTGGGATTTCGCGTATCTTCATCGCCCCGAAGAACTTACTGACGATCACGTCAGCGGGCGTTACTTTGCAGACCCGGACCAGAACCGTCGACACGACACGATCACAGTCCCGGGAAACTGGACCATGCAGGGTTGGGACCGGCCGATCTATACCAACGTCAAGATGCCGTTTCCGGACTTGCCTCCTGCCGTTCCGGATGAGAATCCAACCGGCGTGTATCACCGCCTGCTCCCGCTCCCCGAGTCCGGAACAGGTGATCAGCTTGTGCTGCACGTCGGAGGAGCCGAGAGCTTCTACTATGTCTACGTCAACGGAAGGCAGGTCGGGTGCGCCACGGATTCCCGTCTACCGTCCGAGTTCGATATCACGGACTGTGTCGTAACCGGGAAAGAGAATCACCTCGTAATTGTCGTTATACGCTGGTCCGCGGCGAGTTTTATCGAGGACCAGGATCAGTGGTGGATGGGAGGCATTCATCGTGACGTATTCATCGAGCGTCGCTCGCCCTCACACGTTGCGAACCTCGAAGTGTATGCGGAACCCCTCCACATACCGGCTTTGGAAGGACCGGGCAGGCTTTCGGCCGAACTCTCGCTTGTATGCGGACCACATCCTCCCGAAGAACACCTGGTTCGCTGGACGCTCCTGAACGCAGGAACTCTGGGAGATGTCCACGGGCCGACACCGGAGCACGAGAGCGACCACGCAATAGGATCGGGTACGGCCCGGCTCGAAGAGAGACCTCAGTCCGGCCCGAGGAGGTTTACCATTACCTGCGAGCTGCCCCATGTACGGTACTGGTCGGCCGAGCAGCCGTCGGTGTACACCCTCGTGTGCGAGGTGACCCGCGGTGACGAAGCGACCGAGTTTGTCTCCGTGCAGACAGGTTTCAGACGTGTCGAGATACGGAACCGTCAGCTGCTTCTGAACGGGCGACCGGTCATGATCAGGGGGGTGAATCGGCACGATCATGATCCCGATACCGGCAAGGCGGTGAGCCCTGCGAGAATGCTCGAAGACATACTGCTTCTGAAACGCTTCAACGTGAATGCTGTACGTACATCACACTATCCGAATGACAGCGGCTGGTACGATCTGTGCGACCGCTACGGAATCATGCTGATTGATGAAGCGAATATTGAGAATCACCACTACTACGACGAACTGTGTCGGGATCCTTCCTACGCTGAAGCGTATCTTGCCCGTGTAAGTCGAATGGTGATACGTGATCGCAATCATCCGTCTATCATCGCCTGGTCGCTCGGGAACGAGAGCGGCTATGGACCGAATCACGACGCATGTGCCGGCTGGGTCCGACACTACGATCCGACCCGCCCGCTGCATTACGAGGGAGCTATTCATCGTACCTACGGACAGAGGGGACGTGATCTGAGCCGAGGCCACTCCGTTACCGATATCGTCTGTCCCATGTACGCCCCGGTTGACGAGATCGAACACTGGGCGCGGACAACCGACGACTACCGCCCGCTGATTCTCTGTGAGTACTCTCACGCCATGGGTAACGGCAACGGTACCCTTTCCGAGTACTGGAGACTGTTCCGTTCGCTGCACGGTTTGCAGGGTGGATTCATCTGGGAGTATCTCGATCACGGGCTGCGAAAAACAACGGTGGACGGTGTATCGTACCTGGGCTACGGCGGCGACTTCGGAGATACGCCGAACGATGCCAACTTCTGTATGGACGGACTTGTCTCGGCAGATCGGCATCCTCATCCGGCGATGTGGGAGTTCATGCACGCAGCACAGCCGCTTGATTTCGAGACGGTCGATGCACTCCGGGGGCGTTTCCGGATCAGAAACGCCTTTGACTTTCAGACACTCAACGGCTATCTGCTGCGTTGGGAACTGTTGTCTCATGGGCACATCGTGCAACAGGACACCATGCCTCTGCCGGATGTGCTCCCGGGCACATGGGCCGACGTGATCGTTCCGATCGCAGAACACATACCTCACGGGAACGCAGCTGCGCACCTCACGTTTCGCGTATGCACCGCATTCGACACGCCATGGGCAGAGGCCGGACACTGTATCGCCTGGTCGCAAGTCACGCTGCCGGGGTCAACCGTGTCGGTTCATGAACGGTACAGCTCCGCGTCATCGTCCGCGGGCTCTAATGCTACAGTCTTCCTTCGCGATAACTCGCAAGAGATACGATCTGCGCGTTGCGGAGAATCCGAGTTTGGTATCGAGAAGGGTTGTGTGCGGAGCTGGGTACATCGAGACGTATCCGTATTTGCTGCCGCGCCTGCCCTGCAGCTCTTTCGCGCTCCTACGGACAACGACGGGATAAAACTGTGGAGCGGTCAGGAGCATAAGCCTCTCGGCAAATGGCGCGCCACGGAACTCGATTCGCTCGAGCTCGCGTTTGTGAGCGAGTCGGTTGGAGAAGACTATGGCCTGAGCAGTCAGTTCGAGCTTCGCACACCTGTTACTACGCTCGGCACGCTCAGCCAGCGGTACAGGTTTTTCGCTGACAGTCTGAGCGTAGAGAGCACCGTGAGCCTGAATGAAGTACTCGACGACTATCCGCGGGTCGGATTGACGTTCACGGTTCCGGGCAGGGATCAACAGGTATCGTGGCTCGGGCTCGGGCCACACGAAAACTACCCTGACCGGAAATCATCGGCAGTGTACGGACTACACAGGGCTGATGCGGACTTCGGTGCTCTTCCGTACGAGATGCCACAGGAATACGGTGGCAGGACCGATGTTGATGAGCTCATGATCCGTTCGGAAGAGACGGGCCGGCAGCTTTCCATTTCAGGGAATCTTCCGTTTACATTCAGTGCCATACCGTATTCGGTGGATGATCTCTGGAAAGCATTCCACGCGCATGAGCTCACGCTGCGTGACGATCTTGTCGTGAACATCGACCACGCGCACCGTGGTCTCGGGACGGCAAGTTGTGGACCGGACACGTTTGAGAAATACCTCATACGGCCGGGCGTCTACCGGTTTATATTCGTGTTTCGCCTGACGGACGCATAGCGTCCGACCAGGGTCAGAAGGGTGAGTCGGCGCCCGCCGTAAGCGTCCGGATCGTTCCTTTCAGTTGGTCGATCTCGCGTTTCTGTGTGCTGATTACCTCAAGGAACTCCTCATCCCTCGCATCTCCGGCGACGTGCGAGTCGCCGCTCGCCTTGAACGTGTCCAGATCCATCGCGATCTCTATGGACGTGAGTCCATAACTGCTCCCATACTCCTCCAGATCCAGCGGCATTTCCGGAAAACTCTCTGACTGGGCAATCTTCTGCGCCATGCGGTCTATCTGTACCGCTGCGGGGCTTTCAGGAGCAAAGTCGGTTAATGGCTGGAGCGCTCGGACCGCCATTGAGCAGGACGGGTCCTGAAAGACTGCGCCGAGGCTTTCAAGTCCTATCCCGAGGTTGCGGTCGACAAGATCGCGCAGGCTTTCTGCGATGCGAAAATCTTCTCCCTGAATCATCATGTTCAGTATGAGATAGGGCTTTAGCTGCGAAATGGCTTTCGTCGCTCGCGCTCCGTATTTCCGGTCAATTTTCTTGATACCGTCAGTGATGTCCCGAAGGGTAGGCGTTGATCCGGGTGTCTTATCTTTTTGTATTTCCTTGAGATACGAGGCCACCCGCTTCGATGATGCGAACTCTTCCTGCAAGCGCCGAAAGAGCACGTTCTTGAGCAGTGAGTACGCGTTGAGTACCGACGGTGCTTCGGGGGTTGTTACGACGAGACCCGAGTTAGAAAGCAGAAACATGTCGATGATGAGCGGGGTAGTTCCCGATCCAAGGTCGATGAGGACCACGTCCGCATCGATCGCTTCAATGGCCTGTATCAGTTTCTTTCTCGTTGCCGGCGTTGGCGAGGAGAGGCCGGTGACCAGCACATCTCCGGGTACGAACCGCAGTGCCGGGACGTGGGTCTGGACGATGATATCCTTGAAACGTGTCTTCGTGTCCGACAGAAAATTCCCTATACCTTTGTGCTTGTTGCGGTATCCGAGATAGGTGTGGAGATTAGATCCTCCAAGATCCATGTCGACAACGACCGTTCGTACGCCGGCAGCTCCGAGGCGAAGGCCGAGGTTGGCGGTGATCAACGACTTGCCGGCGCCTCCCTTGCCGCTCGCCACGGGAATGATCTTTCGCTTCGATTTCTGATTTATAGTCATGGCCATTAGCATGATTATAGCCTGAAGGCGGGGAATGGAAAACTCCGCAAAAGGCCGCTTTGCGTTTAACGCGATATAGTATACAATTTTAACGGTTGGAAATTTTCCATTGGTAAATTGAAACGCTGTACGGTGGTAGGAGAGTCTGTTCCATGACAGACAAGCGCGTCTTTCACATCGACCGTGAGTGCTATGTGGTATTCATCGGTGCAACAAAACAGGATCTGCGACCGTTCATACGTATCGGTAATAGTCCTCGAATCCCTTCAGAGGTCACAGACGAGATTCGGGACGTCGTTATTACCGACCGTCTTACCGGAAGCCCTGTTTTCGAAAGCAGGACTGTCGAGCAGAGCATCGGAAGCGATCTCCGCTATCTCGGTGACCCCGACATGGTTGCGCGATTCAAGACCTTTGTCGGGCATGAGGATTTACCGACCGAGCAGTTCGAGACGACTACGCGCGAGGAAAAGCCGAAGGCCGAACAGTCTTTTGTGTATTTCTACCGCGACGGCGGCATGAGCGTGTATGTCGGCCAGGATAAGATCTTCTCGCTTGCCGAGCTTGAAAAACGGGATCGACACTACATAGAACTCACCCGCCGAATCAAAAGCGAACTTCTGAAAGACCCGCTGCGAATACAGAAGACGGATCTTCAGGGTACCGGCTTTCTCAGGTGCGGAGAGATCTGCATGTTTTTTCGCGATGGCCAGATCGGCGCCACACCGCTCACGCCTGACAGTTTCTACGCGCTCGCGAGTAAAGGGATAGATCCTGATCTGGTCTCTATCTGGAATGTCAATGATACAAGCGAAGAACTGGTACGCCTGTTTAAACGCACCCGTCTCAAGCGGTCTTCGGTCTCGGTTCTGCACCCCCGTCCGGAAGAGATAGCGCCACTTGCCCGACTGTTCGAGTCCTCCGGTGACGGTCCGGCCGCACATATTGTTACGGTTGGTCCGGACGCCGACATAAAGCGTTCGGGGCTTCAATATACCCTGGCCGGAGATACCCGCGGTATTCGGGTTACTGGTGACCTGTTTGTCGAGAGCGTGGTTATCGGATCGGACACGGAGCCCGGAGCTTCGGTACTGGTTCACGGAACGCCTCGACCGGTCCTTCGCAGTGCGAACGATAAATCGGATGGGCTTGAGCTTCTCGATGCCGTGCCGTATACCGTTTCAGCAGATGACGAGCCGAGCGATCGCACAGTCAGTGCCCGCTACCTTTCATCCTGGACTCCATTTGTGCGGGCGCACGTCGATTCGACAACCATGCTCGCCGTTGAGCAGATTGACCAGCTCTTCGCGCGCCCCCCGCAGGGGCGTGCGCGGGATCAACTGGTAAAGTCTATTGAACAGCGCGTAAAAAGCATCGAGGCTCCTTCAAGCGGTGCTCTCGCGGTTTACCTTCATAACGCCGCGGTGGCGGTTGAGGGACGAGTGCGGCGCGGGGGCCACGACGGCGGGCGGCCCATGCAATCCCTCGTGAACTCGCTTTCCAGATTCGCGTATGCCATACACGAAGACGACGTCGCAGCAGCGCCGTGTCGCGCCGATCTGTACTGGACACCTGCCGCACGAATGGTGTTTTTCAAACCCGCCTCACCGACCATGTCGGTACGGAACGTAGAGCACAGTCGTGAAGTTCGAGGCTCGCTTTCCGCACTTGCTGCCGACGATCCCGAGCTGTACGAGCGCGAGCGTAAGGAGCTCCTTGATCTGCTGAGGCGACTTCGCAAGGGCGGCATGCAGACTTCTGCGGGTTCTGTCGGCACATCGGAAGCGAAAACGACATCGGCCGCCGACGCAAAAAGCGCCGATCCCAAAAACGCCGATGCGCAATCCAGTAAAGACCCCTCACACAGCAAAAACGAAAGTGAGAAGTCGCCGGGACCTGAACAGAAGACAAAGAGCTCGGGCACCGGAACTGATGGTCGCTCATCCGAAAGCGCGTCCTCTGCTTCCCGCACTTCGTCGTCGCTTTCCAGCGGGCCTTCCATCGTAAACACGTCTGCTTCGGGGAGCGCCGATGCCTCTCGCAGAAAAAAAATCATCGGCATCGCAGCGCTTCTGATTCTCCTTCTCGGAGCAGTGTTTCTCCTGAGTCCGGATCTTCGAAGCCGGGTACAGGACGGCTTCGGACGGGTCGTTTCCGGACCGGACGGTATCCCCGCCGACGGAGTTGATACGGATCCGACCGCCGACGCTCCTGGTGAGGACGTGGATGTCGTCGCGGACGCGGACGCAGAGACGGACGCTGACGCCGAGACCGATCCAGACCCCGCGATTCCGGACACGGATACGACCGTTGAACTCGACGGAAATGGTATGGGGCTGAGCTTTGGATCGCCGTCCGGGATTTCGCTTGATCCTGCGCTTGACGCTGCGGGGATCTACGCTGATCTCGCGATCAGCATAGCGGACCTCATTAGAGTCACGAACCGCATCGCTGTTGATAGTGGTTTTCGCGAAATGGGCGACCCTCCGACCGAAGGGCCGGATCCGGATCTTGTTCTTCCCGACACCGTACTCATATTACCTGACAGTCGCACCTATCGGGTGGTGTCAGGCGACTACATCTGGTTTCTTGCCGCCCGTTCAATACGCGACGACATACAGACGATACTTAACAGGTATGAGTCACTCATGGACAATGTCGTCCTCAGTGATCTTCGGAGCAGCGATCGCGAAGACCTCGCCCGCCAGCTCGATGAGATGGCCGGACAGGCGCTTAGCAGTGCCTTTGCTGCTCGAATTCGGGCAGCGGCAGCAATAGTGAGGCAGGAAAATGTATAAGGCGGCCCACTTGAAATTTGTTTTCGATTTGTCATTATTCTATAGTGTGATATATTGGGGTCTGAAGGGACCGTGTGTTCAGACCAGTACCTAAATCCAGGCAAAGGAGCATAAGATGTCGGACATCCCAAGAAGTCCAAATGTATTCCATCCCCGAAAGCCATCGGCTGTCGGTTCGAGGAACTCATTGGCGCAGGAAGGGCGTAATCAGAAAGGTGAGTATCAGCAACTCATCGACGAAGAAGTAGAGAATATCCTCAAGGATATTGAGGTCAAACTGCCGACCGAAGTTCTTGAGCAGCTCGACATAATGGGCGGCCTCAAAGAGAAACTCTACAACTACTACAACCAGAACTATCAGAACATGTTCAACCGTTTCATCGTTACGACTGAAGATGAAATGGTGAAGAAAGTTCGCAACTTTATTGACAAGGAAGAGAGCAAGGCTCTCGCCCGGTACTCCCCGAAAGAGATCGCGGAGATGCTCGATCAGATCGCCGGCGCAGACAAGTTCAATACCGGTGAAATCGAGAAGTCCATTGTCAACATGTACGGACATCTTCAGGGGCATATACAGCGCGGAATGAATGACCTCGAAAACGACACCAACTCGCTGCTTCGACAGAAGACAGACGTCGGTGCGTTCATTCGCGGTGAGAATGCCTATGCAGTCATCAAGTGTGCGTTTAAGGATTCCAGTTCCAAACCGCGTACAGTCAGTGACACGAAACTGAGTGTTAATATTCTTGACAGCGAGCTCATCAGCCCTGTGTTCCAGTATCAGGTCACCGTTGAGTTTCTCATCAAGGATCAGATTTCCCGCACGATCACGAACCTGATTGAACGCGAAATCGAACGTTTCCAGGACGAACTTATCGACGAAGGAAAAGAAGAACTTTCCGACGGCGAAGTAATGTTCGAGAAAATGAAGCGAGTCCCGAATTACACGGACGACGATTCGGAAGACGAGAATTCCAAGCGGTACACCTTCCTCGCCAAGAACCTTCTTGAGAAGATCGAAGGACTGCGCGCGGAAATCGATCAGAAAGAGTTCGACCCGATCAACATTCGTGAGAATCTGAAGAAGATCGTGGATATGGAGAATATCCGCAACCGTGGATTCAACACGGCAGTAAACTCGATCACCTCGATTCTTGATACGTCGAAGATGGGTTATCAGTACATTGAGAACCTCAAGAATGCCCGTGAACTGATCATCCGCGAATACGAAGATGTCGATGTAGGCCGCCTTCCCGACGAGCGATATCAGCTTCGCCTCAAGTTCTACGATTCCGATCAGCTGAACGCCGAGCGGGACGCGTATGACCAGCAGATGGAGCAGTTCAAGAACGAAATCGGTCACCTCTGGGACGTTGCCGAGGCGATTTACCAGAACGGCAAGAGCAGTTTCAAGATCAACGACTTCGAAGATCTTGCCAAGAGCGTGCGCGGACGCATTCGTAAGCAGAAAGAGCTGTCCGGCGATCCAATGTATGAAGACATGCAGAAGACCTGGAACGAGATCATGCGGCTCAAGGCAGAAGACACCGATGTTGAGCGACTCAACCAGACCTATCTGCACGAGAAAGAGCTCTTCAAGAAAATGCTCAAGAAAAGCCGTGAAAAGGTCAGCAACCAGTTTGGATATCAGAATCCGCAGCCACGTGTGATTCTCGACAACAGAATTGACTTCCTCGAGAAAGAGTTCGAGTCCTTCGACTATCTGATTAATCCCTACCACATTCAGGCAGGGTTGATTCTTGACGTCGATATTTCGAGCATCAAACGCAAGAAGTTCACGCTGAACGCCATGGCCAACGTGCTCAATGAGTTCCTCCACGGCGTATCAAAAGGCTTCCAGGATGCTGCGTTTGCACAGTTCAAGCGACGACGATCGACGGTACGCGCCGATCTGAACCAGAGCTTCACAGGCGAGCCGGAAAAAGTCGCCGGAGTGGACTCAGCTGCACAGGCAGCAGCGGGAGATCAGATAAAGGGTCGGGCCGACGTTACACCGTCGCGCTCAATGACTGACGATCTACAAGAGCTGTAAGTCCTATGGACAACACACTAAACGTTCTGGCACGCAAGGCGGGGTTCAACTCCGCCTTGCGCCACTTCAAAATAGTAACGCAATATGTGGGGCTGGTCGGTCGAGGTGCTAATCTCGCCGACCTGCTTAATGAGAGTCTGGATGCCGATCGAATCGAGCGACATCAGATCAAGCCGATACTCTCGGCTGTCCTCGAAGAAAAGCTTGGCTACGCTATTCGCGCCTGGAATCTCGGGAGTACCATCGAAGACGCTACGTCAATTGCACAGGTAATCGACGAATGGTCGGCTCTTGAACTTGTTCTCGTTTACCACCATCCTCAGACCGGTATTTTCGTCGTAAATCCCAAGAAACTCGAGCATTTCGAGCCGATCGGGACCATGGTCAGGGACGAACTCGCCGTACTATACGTCGGAGCGGCATCAGGCGAAGACGTAAAAGCGTCAACGATTGAGCAGGCAGCTGACGATTGTGTCGCCTTGCTCGAAGGCTCGAAGATCAAGGGCAAAAAGGCCTACGTCAGCGAACGTAAGGCTCGGGTAGCGGCTCGACCGGCAACGACCGCTTCAGAACCGCAGCAGGCACCAGCGACCAGCGGGGCTGAGACCCCACAGGCTCCGGCGGCAGCTCCGACAGGAGGCGGTGGACGACAGCGCATGACGGCGCGTATACCGGTGAACGTGACCAACGAGCTCTTTCACAACGGTAACGTAGAGTCCTGGAAGCGCATTATTGAGTCGTATAAATCGAAGTATCCGAATTTTGACGTCCTTATCTGGTATGAGAATGAACGGATCAATGATATCAACGCCTTGTTCAAATGGGGCAAGGTCAAGCACGGGACGCCGATCATGATCAGCGTCGTCGGCGAGGATCCCAAGGATATCTCGAAGCTTCGTCGGTATTTGTTCGAAGGCGCGAGTCCGCGTTTTGAAGCCTTCCTGCACGGCGCAGTCGATAGAGTTCTCCAGCTGTTTTAGCTCGTGAACCCGACGATAGAAACTAGATTGTATACCCGTAGGGGAGTATCAGATAAATGAAGACGTATCACGCTTTTAACTCGAAAGAATTCCTTTCCGATCCTGCCGGTTTCGATGAGCTCGGGAGTCGCGGTAAGCGGGTCATGGAGCTGGCCTCACTCGGCCTTCCGATAGCTCCGGGCTTTGTGCTCACGAGCGAAACGCTCGGAAGCATTAGCGATAACCCAGCCTCCGAGAAGGACTTTCTTCTCGAGCCTGTCCGGAAAATGGAAGGCTGGATGGAGAAGGGATTTGATAATCCCGAAAATCCGATGCTCATCAAGGTTGTTGAAAGTCCCATGCTGAACATGGTCAACACTTTTTCGACCATACACAACATCGGTCTGCACAAGAAAACCATAGCTGGCTTTGCAAAGCACGTTGGAGATGATTTCGCATACCATGAGCTCGCCAATGTGCTCATAAAAATGATGCAGCTTGAACGACTCGGGGAAGTCACGACAGCGCGTAAGAAAAAACTCGATGCCTTTGAAGCCGAGCTTCGGAAAGCCAAGAAGAAGGCGGCAGTCGAGAAATCGATGGAAAAGTACGCGGATGTATACCCGGAAGAAGTCCTGACTGACGGATTCGCGCAGCTTGTATGGGTCATAGACCGCTACAAGGCCCTTTTCGCGACGCGTCCAACCAGTGAAGATTCTGCGCTTATGGTGCAGTCGATGGTGTTCGGGAACTACGGCCAGGAGAGTTATTTCGGAAGCTATTACACCCACGACATTATCGCTGGCGAAGACCGTATCTCAGGAGAGTTCTTTCCCGAGGCCTTTGACGACCGCAAAGTTGCCGGTAAGCCAATAGAAAAGATTACCCCGAAAGTACGAAAAGAGCTCGAACGTATTGCGGCCGAGCTTGAGTCCCGTTTCAAGGAGATACGGCAGGTACGTTTTACCGTGGAAAGCGGGAAGCTATGGGTGATCGATCAGTTCGCTGCCGAGAACCGGTCCACACAGGCAGAAATTAAGACTCTGCTCGATTTGCACAGAAAAGGTGTTGTCGACGCCGAGTACGTTATCAACGCGATCAAGCCTGGACGTCTCAGCGAACTGCTCCATCCGGCGCTTGACCTTACCTCAGTCAAGAAGTTCGGAAACATTGCGGGTGGAATCGCTGGCGCCGTCGGTGCAGCAATCGGACGAGTGTATTTTTCGACTGATGCCCTGCTCAAGGAACACCGTCGGGCAACGCAGTCTGGAGAGGACAACAATCTCATCCTTGCGATGCCGTCTACCTACGCCGAGGACGTGAAGGCCATTGAGGTAGCGAAGGGTGTGTTGAGTACCGAGGGCGGATACGCGTCACACGCACCGGTCGTTGCACGAAGCCTTGGAAAGGTCGCTCTCGTTTTTCCCGGTGGATCGTTCGCGAAGACACAGCTGAAGATCGGTAACAAGACAATCAAGGAAGGCGACTACGTCACCCTGAGTGTCCCGTACTACGACGATCCGACGATCTATCTCGGCAAAGCGTCGCTGACCGAACCTAACCCGTCCGGAAGCGGTCTGCTTGAGCTCCTCGACCTGATACAGGAGCAGATCGGTGATTTTGACGTCGAAGCGAACGCCGATCAACCGAAGGACGCCGAGCTTGCAGCCATGTTCAAGGCAGCAGGTATAGGGCTCTGTCGAACCGAACATATGTTCTTCGCTGACAATCGTATTAACGAGTTTCGCTCGATGATACTCGCCGGAGATAAGGCTCAGCGGGTCAAGTCCCTCTCGAAGCTCGAAACAATGCAGGTGTCTGACTTTTACAAGCTCTTCAAGATTATGGCGGGAAAGCCTGTCACGATCCGGTTGCTCGATGCCCCGCTGCATGAGTTTCTGCCTCACGGAGCTGACAGCATGAAGCAGTTTGTGAGCTTCATGAAAAAGAAGTATCCAAAGATGACGGCTGCCGATGTGCAGCAGCAATGTGATCTGCTGAAAGAGGTGAACCCGATGCTCGGACATCGGGGCGTCCGCGTAGCGATCAGTTACCCGGAGATCTACAACATGCAGGTCAGGGCGATTTTCGAGGCTGCCTACAAGCTCAAGAAAGAGAAGATCGAGGCGGTAATCGAGATAATGGTGCCTCTCGTAATGAGTGCCAACGAAATCAAGGCCATACGGAACGGAAAGCACATCGAAGGCAAAGAGATCGTCGGCATCAAGGAAATCGAAGAAGAGGTGCGGAAGAAACACAAGAGCAAACCGGTACATTACCGGGTCGGCACGATGATCGAACTGCCGGCAGCTGCGCTGCATGCTGACCGCATCGCGCGGTACGCCGACTTCTTCAGTTTCGGCACGAATGACCTTACGCAGACAACGAACGGTCTTTCGCGCGACGACTTTAACAATTTCTTCTCCGACTACAATGAGTTCGACTTGCTCGAGGAAAATCCCTTCAAGGTGCTTGGCGAACAGGTCAAGGAAATGATCGCTATTGCGACCGAACGAGGGCGACTGACGCGACCGGACCTGAGACTCGGTCTGTGTGGAGAACACGGCGCTGAACCGGAAAATATCGCGTTCACCCGGGAAATCGGATTGAACTACGTGTCCTGTTCACCGTACGGCATTCCAATCGCGAAGCTTGCGATTGCGCAGATGAACATCGCGAAGAAGGCTGAATCGAAGTAAGCCTGCTCTGAACAGAAACGAGATACGAGCCGGATGCCCCTGGGCATCCGGTTTTTTTATGCCTGTATGTTCAGGTAGGCCAGAAAGACTTCAAGAAGGCGCAGCTTCATTACTGAGTGATCACCCCAACCCGAATCGTGGTGGTGGCAGATCACGAAAAGCAGATCCTGTTCGCAGAGGCCAGGACCACCGAGCGGCGGGCGACGCGTTGTGCTGTTCAGTTCCGGGAACAGACGCGACCGTATGTATGCGTCAAGAAGCTCAGATGCGCTTCGATACTTACGATACGCACGTGCGTGTGCTGCGTTCGCAGAAGGCGTGTACGGGCGTTCGAGTTGTATGCACTCGGAGAAACAGTTTGCAAACTCAAGAATAGTGACCGCGTTGCGCACATCATACCGTCCGGTGTGTTCGGTGATCCGCGTCTCCAGGTCGTCGATACTCTTCTTAAGGGTTTTCAGGGACTTTCGGAAATGTGACCTGAAGCTTCCCTGCGAGCGCAGATGTATATTTTCAAGACCATACTGATAATAGCGGTACATGCCGTCGAGCATGAGATTTTCGAGATCGTGTACGTGCAGCACCGGTCGATTCCGTTTCCCGGCTTCGGTACTGCGTGGCGTGCCGTTTCGGGTCGCTGCGTCTGCACTCGGTTTTGAAGCGAAATTCTCGGAAACCAGCGCACCGCGCGCCATCTCGAAGGCGTTATTGATTATCACCATTCGACTGTGGGCCCAGTCTTCCTTACCCGGATTATTATCCGGATGAAAGCGTTTTACGAGATTGCGATACGAGACAGATAAATCCGTTTCGGTCGGATTCTCCTGTAAACGGAATATGCGAAAGGCAGTCTTCACATCCATGGTGAAGTGCAAGTATATCGGAAGGAACACAGCTTCGCTACAATACCCGGCATGTACTATTTCTCATTAGACGATCGCGACAAAAAACGTTAGAATGCAGTAGAGTGAAACGACTAAGGAGATCCCATGGCTAAAATGAAAGAGCTCTTTGCTGCCTACCGAGAAAGCGATTTTCCGACGGACGGGGGTTTTATCGTCAGTTCGTTCTTTGACGAAAATAGCACCTACACGCGGTATGAAGCGGTATCCTACTCCAACGTGAAAGATATTTATGCCTCTGAGAACAGCCTGACCTTTCAGGCCGAAGGCGCGAAAGTATACATTCTCGTGGAACCTCGAAATTATGCGAAGAAGCATATCGAACCTGCCTACCGCGAAGCCGAGTATCAGATCCCGTATCGATTCAAGGAACTCGAGATACATACATCGGCGAGGGATGACCGGATCATGATCGCAAAAGAGCCTGTTATTTCGTACAGTGCCTTTACGATACTTCAGCCGACTGGCAACAACTTCTCGTACCTGTTTTACTACAGTGAGAATATTGTAGCTGAGATACAGGCTTTCTTTGCCGACTCCTTCAGAAAGGATGCTCGTATCCCGCTGAGAGACTCAGACAAGGCAGCGGCAGTGTTTGCGTCCGTATTCAAGAAGATCGTCATTCCCCCTGTGAGCAACTGAGCAGAGGCCAAACAGGAACGCTCGTTCGCATGCTTATTCCACCGCGCGGGCGTTTCCTGCATACCTACCGCGAGTAATCCGTGTCTTACCAGTGCAGCCTGTACATTCCGCTAACCGACCCCTTACGGCCCTACGATGAAGAGAAAACCGACATTCTCCTCACAGAAGTGTTTCAGGGGCTGTTTGAGGCTATAGTCCCGCCCGACGAGCTGACGTCGGGTGTTTGCGGAGCACAGCCGTTTGCTTCACTCGTATCGTTTCTCTCGGGCCAGGATCGGCGTATTCCTGGCGACTGGATCCCGGCATCGGCTACAGGGAAGACGAGCACGGCTGTTACTCCCTTGGCGGTTCCTCTGGTGTCCGGCACCGATGAAGATGAACAGCTGCACGATCTGCTGTGCCGGGCAGCTCCTGAAGCGCTCCCTGAAGCGCAGCGTGCTATAATTGTTGCTCAGATCGCAACGATCCTGCTTTCGGGTACCGGCAGATTGTCGGTGGATATCCGGTGCTTTCTGCCCCATGACGTCGACCTGAGCAATGTGAACGCTGTCATCGATGCGGTCGCGACGAGTCTCGATACCGCAGATACGTTTGCGTACAGCTTCTATAATGCCTTAGTGCCCATGGTCGCAACCTTTATGCCGTTTCGTGTTGTCTCTCACACCCGGGCAAAATCCGACGAGAGCCTGTATTCTGCTACGCTCACGACGGATGGGGACGAGGGTCCTCTGTGGTTTATCGCAAATGCCTCGCGCGAAGCAGGAACCGCTGAAATTCCCGCGGTGTGTGTTTTACCTCAGGGCGACGACAAGCCCGCGCTGTTCCGGGATCTGTGTACTGATGACATTCTGCTGCCGCACAGGGAAGATAACGGCGCGTTGAGTCTCGAGCTTCAAGCCTACGAGACGGTGCTTCTCCGACCCGAAGTTACCTGACGAGCCTCGACAGCTCTCGGAACTGATCCGTTCCCGAAATCGAACATAGCTCAAAAAGGACGGACTCCACGGTGCCGACGACCGCTCCGAATTGACGCATCTGATCGAGCGCTCGTTCCGCGTCATATGGGCGTCTGCTCGTCACAGCGTCGGCACAGACGACGACGGACAGACCCTCACGCAGGGCGTCAAGGACGGTCTGCAGAACGCATACATGAGCTTCAATACCTGCGACTAATATGGTCCGGTCGTCCTCTTCGAGCAGCCTGCTCCGTATGGCTTCGTTAGCCATACAGCTGAACTCCATCTTTTCCATCGGTGTAATGCCGGGTGCCGCGGTTGAAATCGGCTCTACTGTCGGTCCGAGCCCCCGCGGATACTGTTCGCTCATGCAGAACGGGACCCCGAGAAGCGTCATTCCCTTCATAAGAATCTCGAGTTTCAGCAGAAACGGCTCTGACTGATGCATGACGGGAACGAGGCGCTCCTGAACGTCAATGACGAGCCCAAGCGATTTGCCGGGGGTCAGCCGGTCGCGTACAGCACGTGCTTCATTCATACATTCATTATTGCACGAGACTATTCTATGACGATAGACTCACATCACATGAACAGCACTTCTCGAGGTTTCTTCGCCACCCTGGAACGGCGTCATCAGGATATAGATTCTCTTCTGTGTGTCGGGCTCGACCCGCGAGTCGATACGGGTCCGGACTCCGGAGAGCAGTTATTTACCCGTAACGCGCGCATCATAGATGCGACCCGTGAGTATACGCTCGCCTACAAGCCCAACATCGCGTTCTACGAGGCTCACGGTACGGCAGGTATTGCGGCGCTCGAGCGCACCTTGTCTCACATAGGCCCGGACATCCCCGTTATCCTCGACGCAAAGCGCGGCGATATCGGGGCAACCGCTGCCGCCTACGCGCAGGCTGCATTCGGTGAACTCGGGGTCCGGTGCATAACGGTTAGTCCGTACCTCGGCACCGACAGTTTGTTGCCGTTTCTCGACGTAGACGACACGGCCCTTTTTGTGCTCTGCCGTACGAGTAATCCGTCGGCGCGCGAGCTGCAACACATTCCGGTCGGGCCGGATGACGATCCGTTTTACCTGAAGGTCGCCGAGACCATGTGCGAGATCTCACCGCGCATCGGCCTCGTAGTCGGGGCCACCGACGGGGAGGCCCTTCGTGCGGTCCGAAACCGGCATCCGGAATGCTGGATACTCGCCCCCGGTGTCGGAGCACAGGGCGCAACCGCCCTGGAAACGGTTACCAACGGAGCAGACCTGAACGGAGGACGCATCATCCCCGTCGTCGCGAGGGCGGTCGCCGGAGCAGACGACCCGAGCGCTTCAGCGATCCGTTATCGCGACGAAATACGACGCGCGGCCGAGCAGGTCCGTTCACGCGGTACGCTTCCACCGTCGCGCTACACCGGTGCCTACGTCCCCGAGACCTCAGGGACCGCAGTTGTTCGTGACGGGTCAGATTCTGCCCCGTCGGAGTTGTCGGATAATGCGCTGAAGCACGAGCTGCTATCGAAGCTCATCGAGTTCGACTGTTTCCGTACGGGACAGTTCACGCTGAAATCGGGTCTGCCGAGTCCCTTCTACGTCGATCTTCGTCGGATTTCATCCGATATGAGACTTCTTGCGCTTGCCGGAGAAGCCTACGCCCGCATGGCGAAGAACATCATTTTCGACCGGATAGCCGCCGTTCCCGTAGCAGCGCTGACGCTCGGTACGGCAGCCGCCTTTGCCACGGGATCCCCGCTCATCTATCCGCGTATTCCCATGAAAGCGCATGGAACCGGAAACCGCATCGAAGGAGCGTTCAAACCCGGCGAGCGCGCTCTTCTTCTCGATGACCTGATCACGACCGGCAAAAGCAAGATCGAGGCTCTGGAGGTTCTGCGCGCCGAGAACCTCGTTGTGAAGGATCTTGTGGTGCTTCTTGAGCGTGGCAGCACCGGCCGCCGGGATATGGAGCGCGCTGAAGTCAGACTTCACTCATACGCGACGATCGATGAACTCGTCACGATCGGTGTCGAGACCGGGCAGCTCACCGC
>RECN01000038.1 GCA_007694005.1 Spirochaetaceae bacterium | reverse complement strand
GCGGTAAGACGAGTGAAGCGGACGTTGCCGGGGGTCTCGATCCGCATGATCTGCGTGATGTTTAACATTGCCGTTCGGCGGTGAGCCCAAGAGCGAAACAGCGTTTGAAGCGTACGGCCGGCAGCAGAGCACTGGAGAAGCGAGTACGGAAACTCATTCGCCGGCACCCGACGTTTCCGGGCGGCGTGTCGGGATTACGTCCTGCGCCAGGCGTTTGTCATGCCGTACACGCCAGAGCAGAACCGGCTGATCGAATGGTAGAATAGCGAGCGGCTTCATCAATCGCTCGGGTACTTGAGCTCTCGTGAGTTTCGCGAGCAAAAAGCATTATTGGTGGCTTGACAACTGGAGAGCACTACAATCGGAGGGATAAATGTTTTCGGAACCAGGTAAATATGCAGTCGACTTTTCCATCGTTCGGAAGGATTCGATCTATCATCTGTTCCATATTCGAGGGAATCGGGGCGTTTTCGTCGGATCGCATAACAATGGCAGCGAAGAGGATATCGGTCATGCAACTTCCGACAACCTTGTGGTATGGGACCGGCACGCTCCCGTAGTTCCTCGAGGGACTATTGGCTCGTGGGAAGAATCGAAGGTCTTTGCGCCAGACGTATTGGAGAAGGACGGGCTGTACTACATGTTCTATACCGGAGTTACTCGATACGTTGTACAAAGCATAGGGCTTGCGACCTCGCGAGATCTCTTCAACTGGGAGAAGCATCCCGGGAACCCGCTGGTTGTGCCCGGCACATGGTCGAATTGGAAAGAGCAAGCTGAGAACGACCAGCCCGCGCATTGTCGCGACGGCATGGTATTTCTCGATTCACGATCGGGTCATTATGTTATGTATTACACCGCCTCAATGGGAGACAAACGCGCGTGCATTGGTACCGCTTTCTCGGAGAACTTGATAGACTGGAAAGACACCGGCCCTACGTTCATCGAGGACGATTGCACATACAACCGAATGGAATCACCATTTGTCTTCGAAGAAAACGGGACTTTTTACATGTTCTACAGTGGGAAGGGAAAACGATCAGACCATTGGGAGATTTGCTACCTGCGGTCTGATTCGCCCACGGGCCCCTGGGAGAAACCGCCTAACCACACATTATTGGAAGACTGGGGTTGTGCGAGTCAACAACCAATCTTTGATGGCCAACGTTACATGCTCTTCATATTGTACGAAAAAGTGAGGACTGCGTTTCACCGTGGGAAGGTGAGCGATCCCGTCCGCATGTCGTTTGCGAAGGATGGAACGGTCCGTCTTGAAGAGCATGTGTCCACGAGCGTCCCACGACGCAAGGCGACTTTTAGTCGTTTCTACAGCTTCGACCGTACAGAAGATCCGGTAGGCGTCAGATCAATCTCAATCACTGCTTCATTGCATTTGGACAGCGAGTTGCTGGTAAGCGATGTGAGTTGTGTGGACTTGTCCTGCTGTGTAACGGTGAGAATTCAAGGCGACGAGGCGGGGATTTCGTTCAGACTGGACGAGCGAGGAGATTCGGGTTATTTCGTAACCTTAGTTCCCAAATCAAAAAAAATTCGGTTTTTCAAAAAGATAGTGACCGGTTCTTTCGATGGTTCATTCGCGAAGCAGTCACAGTTTGGTTCCGAATTGATTCATGAGAACGGAGAAGAGCTGATTCAGGAAAGAACACTGACAAGAATAGCTGAAGAAGGTCCGTACGAGTTGAAAGTACTCGCAAAAAGGGAGTTCTTTGAAGTATATCTGGATGGCGAACTTGTCATAGTTCGCGCCGACTACGACTTTGCAAGTGGGCACCTCGGGTTATTCGCGTGCGGGCAAGCTCAGTTCACGAAGTGCGAACTTGATCACCTTGATCTTCACGCGGAACACTTCTGGGGGAAAACGAAGGACTGAGAAAGACAATTTGCCGCCGGTCGGAGTCGTGCGATGCTGTGGATGTAGCTTCAGGTCGCCATCGGGACCATCCGAACGGTCGCGGCCAGGACCAGGGATTTGCATGAGAGGCTTTGGGCGGCATGCTTAAGAGCTGGTTGGACTTGACCCGCGATTTGGGGTGATTGATTGCAGTGCAATGTGCGCTGGCCTGCGAAATCTCTCCCTCGGTGGGTTGGGGCCGGCGCAGCCGGCGGGCTTCTCGTGCCTACTGCGCCAGTCTGGCGACGCATAAGCGCCTGAATCGCCCCGAGTTTCAAGGAAACACCGAAGTTTGAGAGTATGGTGTCATGGGAACGGAAAAACAGTATCCGAAAGAGCTGAGAGAGAGCAGTCAGGCTCGTTAAAGAGTCTATAAACGATGATGAATCTGAATGAGCGGCGATTAGTTCGGTTGCAGCCAGGATCGGATGTACGCATGAAACGCGTCCCAGATGGGTTCGTCGAACGCAGACGGATAGTGGCAAGCGCGGCGGTTTGAAAACTGATGAACGGAAGCAACGCCGTGAGCTTCAGAGGGAGAACCGTGAACTGAAACGCTCGAACGAGATTCTGCGGAAAGCATCGGCTTTTTGACCCGGAGACGCATGGGCGCGCAAGCCGCATAGAGGCTGACTAGTCCAGGCTTGTCGGCGAAAGACGAAGACATTCTCCTGATTGCTCGCAAGTTCCAGTATTAATCGATCTGTCGTGAATTTGAGATCGCATCGGATGTTCAGCCGGACAATGCACGGAGCGAACGACCAGGCCCGCTATCATACTACGAACGCAAGGCTCAACAGCTTGATCCCTCACGGAGATGCGAATGCATCCAGTGAAAAGATTACCTGCGCGACGAGGTGTCAATTCCAGGCGAAAACTACACACTTGGGGGTGCGGACGAAAATTGCACACATCCGGTAATTTGTGCGTCAGTTTGTTGTGGTATTTCCCTCCTCAATTGATTCAGGATTTCGGTGGTTCCAAGGGTGGTCTATGGCCCGGAAAATCTGGCCGGTAATTTCCGGATATTCTGTCCGGTTCAACTGGTAGCATTGAGGCGGTATCGTGGTCAAGCGCAAGGTGGCGGGATCTCATTGAAGGACCATCCAGAAGGATAACCCGCCCGCGTTCAAGCACGCGATCAACGATCGCGGCGGCGAGGTCGCCGTCGTGGAGCACCGATCCCCACTCGGTGAGTTTCTTGTTTGTGGTAAAGATCATCGAGCGCCCGTTGAGGTATCGATCATTCACCACGTGGAAGAGCATATTCGCCGCATCGTTTCCATAGCTGAGGTATCCGAGTTCATCGACAACCAGCAGCGGAGGGTGGGTAAACTTCGGGAGGATGGCGGATAACTGTCCATCCCTCGCGGCAGCCGAGAGCTGGTCTATCATTTTTGCAGCCGTCACGAAGAGCGCTTCGAAGCCGTTTTGAATATGCCGGTACGCTACCGCAACAGCGAGGTGTGTTTTTCCTCGGCCCGGTTTCCCAAGAAGGATGAGATTTCTCCCGTCGGTAATGAAATCCGGTGAGAGGATTGATCCGAGCAGATTCAAGCGCAGGGTCGACTGAAATGAGAAATCAAACTCATCGATCGTTTTCACGAAGGGGAATCCAGCCCGATGGGTCAAGCGGTGTATCCGGGTCTGTCTGCGGTGGGCTACTTCTTCCCCCACAAGGACCGAGAGAAACATTCCGTAACTCCATGATTCGCGTTCAGCCCGCTCGATGAGTTGTCGGTACGTGCGCCGGGTATTGGCCAGGGTGAGCCGCTTCAACAGCGGCTCGATGTCCGGGATTTCATGCGGCATCATGAAGCCTCCCCGGTATTGGTCGTGAACAGAATGTGCATGACGTACTCGGCCCCGTAGAGGTTCTGTTCAATCGCGCTGTGCAGCGCACCGCGGAGACGATCGTCGCCATATTGCTGAAGAGCGTCATGCAATCGGTCAACGTCGGCGATCCACCACTTCGGACGCCGATGAACCAGCTCGGTGAGAAACTCGTGAGCTTCGGGGCCGAGTTGCAGCAGATGCTCTCGCTTCAGGTACCGTTTGCCCCGTTTCCCCGAGATGGCCGCGACCGCTGAACTGCGATGCCCCGGGAGAATTGATCGGGTACCGCTGGTATAGAGCCGTGGGTGCTCCGCCGTGTGGCGTCCAGCCACGATTCGCACCCGATCACGGTACAAAAAGAGCGTACCTGACACAGAAACCGCCTCCGCGGGCATGGAGTAGCTGGATCCCTCGAACATCACCATACCGGTCGGACCGACGAAAATCGGGTATCGCAGTGCCAGATCAGCCGGATCAATCTTGAGTGGACGCAATCGCGCACGTTCCTCACGAAGTCGGATCAGGGGAATCTCGCCGGTGGC
>RECN01000104.1 GCA_007694005.1 Spirochaetaceae bacterium | reverse complement strand
GCCCATCTACATACCACGAAAGCGCTCAGGCGGCTGTTTGCGGCGGTGAGGCGCGTGCTCGCTCCCGGGGGTCAGGTCGTCCTGCATGGTTTTCCCGAGGGTTCAGGGGTCGCCGAAGGAAGGGGTCTTGTACACCGCGCTTCGTTTGAACTGACAGACACCGGGCAGTGCGACTGGTTCGAATCACGGACGGTGTCTGAGGGGCTGGAACGACTGAGCTGGTATGTGCAGACGCCCGACACCGACTACACATTTTCGCTTGTCATGCGCCTCTGGAACAGACGCGACTATGTGCGCGCTGCCACGTATGCAGGGCTGAGCCAGGTAGAAATGAGTTTTCCAGTATCGGTTGATGGTCTGATGCTGCGTTTCGAGGCCGACACGACCGAACACGCGGTTACAGCGAATCAACCCTGAGTATGCTGCCCGAATCAATATCGGTTCGGGTCAACAGCGAAAGGATCTTCGACGCGGAGAACTCGGGTGTGTTGAGGGTGCCGCTGCGTTTGAGCTCGCGGAAGGTTTCTCTATCCCGCAGATGTGCTTCGTCCGCTGCACGCAGGGTCTCCTGCATATGACTTTCCACCGTACCCGGAGAAACCGAACAGACCCAGGTCGGGTTCGTCCGGTCTTCCTGCTCGGTATGAATGACCTTTGTGAGCATGTCTACGGCTGCCTTGGACATGCAGTACATGCCGACGCCTGCCATGGCCCGGGCGCCGAGTCCGGAGGACACATTAATAACGCGCGCAGCAATTTCCCCGGTACGGGAAGCCACGGCTGCGAGAAATGCGTCGGCGAATAGTGACGGGGCTATGGTGTTCACGGTATGAAGCGATATCAGGTCGTGAGGGTTGAGGTGACCAACCCGGGCAACCGGCTCGAGCAGGGCGGCGTTGTTCACAAGGACGGCAGTTCCGGCAGCTTCGGTTACGCAGGCTTCGCACACCGCACGGGCTACGTCGGTCGCAGCGGGTGCATCGGACAGATCGCACTGTGTCCATCGAAGGTCGACGCCACGCTTCTGCGCAAGGGTCACAATATCATCGTTCACACTGCGGCTTATGCAGAAAAGATGCCCCACGCCTCCCTCAATCAGCAGTCGTGCAGCTGCTTCTCCGAGGCCTCGGGATGCTCCGGTCAGTACAACGGAATACGTCGAATAGTCGCTCATGGTGTTGAGCGTCTCACAAAGGCGTCGGGAAAGCCAAGACGCGCAAGGAGATCGAGGGTCTCTTCGAGCTCATACGGCAGGACCGCACGGACGACGACACGCGTAAAGCTCCCGGCGTCCTCGGTTATGGCCCTGAGTCCGGCGCGCCTGAGGCTTTCCTGCGTCAGAAGAGCATTCTGTCGGCTCCCGAATGACGCCACCTGCAGGGTCAGAACATTAGCGACAGTCTGCGGGTCCGGGGTAACCGAAAGCCCGCCGGTGTCGACGGCGGAAGGCTCGTCACCGACGACGCTGATTCTGACCCGCGCCACACCCGAAGCGATCATGCCGAGTTCCGCTGCCGCAGCGCGCGAGACGTCAATAATTCGCCCGTCGACGAATGGTCCCCGGTCGTTGATACGGACCTCCACGCGGCGGTCGGTCTCCAGATTGTGCACTTCGACGATGGTTCCGAAGGGGATCGAACGATGGGCGGCTGTCATAGCGTCCATGTCAAAGCGTTCACCGTTCGCGGTTGTTCTGCCGTGAAACCCGGGGCCGTACCAGCTCGCCTGTCCGACGGTCTCAAAGGCAGCGACGGACCCGGCAGCGATCATCATCATCATCAATATGTTCAGAACGATACACCTGACGCTCACATGTTCTGTATCGGCAGCCGCGGCCACAAATTACAGCTACAACAATTGCCGATGCTCCTATTCTCTCCTATACTTCCGGTTCTATGGGAAACACCGGATCACAATCCACACACTGGGCAGATATACACGCAGACAAGATCGTTCGCGACCGAGGTCCGCTCACACCGACCAAGTCACACTTTACCTGCGCTTCGGGTATCACTCCATCAGGAACGGTGCATATTGGCAACTTCCGGGAGATCATCTCGGTAGATCTGGTGGTCCGGGCCCTGAAAGACAAGGGTGTTCCCGTCCGTTTTATTTACTCCTGGGACGATTATGACGTATTTCGCAAGGTGCCGAAAAACCTTCCCGACCCGGATACATTCAGGCAGTATCTGAGGCTTCCGATCACCCGTGTTCCTGATCCGTGGGACGAGTACGACAGCTACGCACGGGCTCACGAGAAGCGTCTCGAGGAAGTGCTTCCGACCCTCGGAATCGCGCCGGAGTACATCTACCAGACGGAGCGGTACACCGCTTCGCATTACGCGAAAGGAATACGTGTTGCTCTGGAGCACCGTGATACGATACGGGGTATTCTCAACGAGTTCCGCAGCGAACCGCTGCCCGCCGAATGGTGGCCGGTGAGTGTGTTCAGCCGGTTTACCGGCAGGGACAGCACGACGGTACTGTCCTGGGACGGTGAGTGGGGACTCACCTACCGCTGCGATGACTCGGGTCGTGAGGAGACTGTCGACCTCCGTTCAGCGGACTGTGTAAAGCTGCCGTGGCGAGTCGACTGGCCCATGCGCTGGAAGGAAGAAGGTGTGGACTTCGAGCCTGCCGGTAAGGAGCACCATTCAGCCGGGGGGAGTTTTGACACCGCGCGTCGCATCGTAGAATCAGTATACGGCGGCAGTGCCCCGGTTACCTTCAAGTACGACTTCATCAGCATCAAGGGAATGGGCGGGAAGATCAGTTCATCCCTCGGAAACGTCATCGATCTGAACGATGTCCTTGCGGTATATCAGCCTGAGATTGTGCGCTATCTGTTTGCCGGAACCCGGCCGAATGCGGAGTTTGCCATCAGTTTTGATCTGGACGTCATAAAGATCTACGAGGATTATGACCGCTGCGAGCGGGTCTACTACGGCCTCGACGAGGTTGGCGAGAAGAAGCGCGCAAAAGAGTCGCGAATCTACGAGCTGTCGCAGACCGGAGACGTGGCGAAAGAAGCCCCGGTTCAGATTCCCTTCCGCCATCTGTGCAATGTGCTACTGATTACCGCCGGCGACATTGACGCAGCGCTCGCGCGTTTCGGAGATTTCACGGAGGAAGACCTCAAGCGGCATCGCGTGCGGGCAGCGTGCGCGTGGAACTGGACTCAGAATCACGCTCCCGAGGATTTTCGCTTCAGCCTCAGGAGTAGTTCAGATGATCCCGTCGATATCGACGACGCAGCGCTCGTGTGCGTGCGGCGTCTCGCCGAGGAACTTGAAGCAAACTTCGATGATCACGATGAGAAGAGTCTGCAGGAGTTCATTTATGCTTCGGCGCGCGAAAACGGCCTGGAGCCGGCCGATTTTTTCACTGCCATGTACCAGGTTCTCGTTGAAAAAGAGAAGGGACCCCGTCTTTCAGGCTTTCTCATCACACTCGGACGCGATACTGTACTCGATATACTGAAGCCGTATCGAAAAGGGTAGAGGCGTATGGAACAGGTAAAGGCACAGGACCTGAAGCGTATTGCGGGCTTTGCGGCAGCAGACGCCACTGTGGAAAGCGGTATGCGCATCGGCATGGGTACCGGTAGTACCGCGCGCTTTGCGATCCACCGTATCGCCGAACGCATCGCGGCCGGAGAGCTGACCGGCATTGCTGTTGTCGCGTCATCCACGCAGGCTGCCGAAGAGTGCTATGCCGTAGGCCTTTCGGTTCTCACCCTTGAAGACCCCCGCATCGGTGGGGAACTCGATCTTGTGATCGACGGTGCAGACGAGGTCGACACCGCGGGGCGTGTAACCAAGGGCGGCGGGGCAGCGCTCCTGCGGGAGAAGGTCATGGCCTACGCTGCTTCCCGGGTCGCTATCGTAGTAACGCGTGACAAGCACGTACCGGACCTCGGTCTGACCTTTCCGGTTCCCGTGGAGGTTGTTCCGTTCGCCGCGTACACCGTGCGTGTTGCGCTGGAGCGCTACGGGTTTTCGGTAACAACCCGGACCGGTAGCGGCAAGATGGGTCCGCTCATTACCGATAACGCGAACGTGATCCTGGATGTCGTGTTTGGGGAGCCGCAGGATGTTGCCCTGCTTGAGTCGGAACTGGTTGAAATACCCGGGGTCGTCGAGGTTGGACTGTTTACGAGACGAACCTTTGACTTCTTTACCGTCGAGCCGGACGGCAGCGTAACGCTTCCCTGATCCCCGCGCTATCCTATGTGACGACCTTCTTGATTACTTCGCTGCGTGTCCGCCACTTCGGGTGAACCTTTACCTTCAGATGTACACGGACCTTTCGTTCAAAGATGTCGCCGAGTTCGTGCTCGGCGTGCTCGCGGATGAGTCGTATCATGCCGCCACCCTTGCCGACGAGTATACCTTTCTGTGACTCGCGTTCGACATAAATCGTGGCGTTGGCCACGAGCACACTGCCCTTGTTCTGTTCTTCAAGGTCGGTGGTCTCGACGTAGAGGGCGTGTGGAAGTTCTTCCCGGGTTCGAAGCATCGCCTGTTCCCGGATAATCTCGGAGACTCTGAACGTCGGTTCCTGATCGGTGTAAAACTCATCCGGATACATGTGCGGACCCTCGGGGGCCATCGCGAAGAGAGCGGCAAGGAGCGCATCGATGCCGTCGCCTTTTGTTGCGCTGACGCGGATGGTGTTCTCAGGTGTCTCAGCGAGGCTGCTCTCAGTGACCAGATCTGCCTTGTTCAGGGCGACCACGGTGCGATCGGCCGCTGACTCGAGAAGCGATGACAGCGTTTCTTCTTCGGCTCCCGAGGCGCGCGTCAGGTCGACGACCCGAAGAATAAGGTCCGAATCCTCCACTGTCTGCCGGATGAGACTCGTCATGTGGTTGTTGAACTTCCGCTCGCTGTCGTGAAAGCCCGGAGTGTCGACAAATACGAGTTGTCCCCGCTCATCAGTATAAATTCCGCGAACCCTGTTCCGCGTTGTCTGCGGAACGGGGCTTACAATGGAGATTTTGTGTCCGCATATGGTGTTCAATAGCGTTGATTTGCCGACCGACGGTCGCCCTACGACTGCCACAAAGGCACTTGCCTGCTGCCCGATTTGCTCATGCATAATTCCTTACAGTATACTCTGCACAATAGCTCACGCTACAATACCCGAAACAACAAATGGAGACTCTATGAAACTGAATACATATCGCAGGTTTGAATCGCAGGATGACGCGGACGACAGGAAGGACGCAAACGAAGAAGCCTCTGCCGGACTCATGCAGAAAATGATGAAAACCCGCACGATTCTGCTCTCAGGCGAGGTAGACAAGAGCCTCGCGGAGCGGGTGGTGCGACAGCTTCTACTGCTCGAATCAGAAAGTGATGAACCGGTTCGCATGTTCATCGACAGCCCGGGAGGCGATGCAGACGCCGGTTTCGCTATTTTTGACATGATGCGCTTCATAACCCCGCGGGTCATTACCGTCGGCATGGGGCTTGTCGCCAGTGCGGGTGCCTTGATCCTGCTGGGCGCGGCTAAAGAGGACCGTGTGGCGCTGCCGAACAGCCATTACCTGATTCATCAGCCCCTTTCGGGAATGCGGGGCGTCGCCACCGACATCGAGATTCACGCCGCAGAGATCGAAAAAATGAGGGTCCGCATCAACGCACTGATCAGCGACGAGACCGGACAGGAGCTATCCAAGGTAGAAAAAGATACCGACCGTGACTTCTGGATGAGTGCTGGCGAGGCGGTTGAGTACGGTCTCGTGTCGCGCATCGTCAAAGGCCGCGCTGAGCTTTCCGGCTGATATCCACATGTATCCGCACTGGCTCCGGCGTTTTCTGCCAAACTGTTTTGCAGGCTTCGAAGATCAGAGTCTTCCCGATGGCGTGAAGGTCACCCACGGGAAGGTTCGGGATGTCGTTGATCTCGGTGACGATCTGCTTATTGTCGCCACCGACAGGGTCAGTGCGTTTGACCGGGTGCTTGCGCTTGTTCCCTGTAAAGGCGAAGTGCTGACGCGTACGAGCCTGTACTGGTTCTCCACAACGGCACATATTGTCCCCAACCACGTTCGCGAGATGGTGACTCCGCGATGCATGCGGGTCGAAAAAGCACGCGTGCTTCCCGTGGAGGTCGTCGTCAGGGGGTATCTTGCCGGATCGGCCTGGCGGGATTATGAAGCGGGGCTCCCGGTATCCGGTGTCAGGCTGCCGCCAGGCATGCAGAAGGGAGATGAACTGCCTGAACCCATCGTGACGCCTTCCACCAAGGCATCTGTGGGGCACGATCAGCCGATATCAGAACACGACCTGGTTGCAGGAGGCCTCGTAGACAAGGTGGTCTGGGAACAGGTGCGCGAAGCTGCTCTGGCGCTCTTCCGTTTTGGTCAGAGTACCTCCAGGAAGGCAGGACTTCGTATGGTCGATACCAAGTACGAGTTCGGCCTGAAACCCGATGGAAGCCTGGTCCTGGTGGATGAGCTTCACACCCCGGACAGCTCGCGTTTCCAGGTCATTCCTGACGGGGAAGGATTCGTCGGTCGCGAGACTGCACCATTACATCTCGACAAGGAATACCTCCGCTCGTATCTCATGGAGCAGGGCTTCCGTGGTGACGGGGTCATACCCGATATTCCGGAAGACGTGATCCTCGAGCTCGCCGGGCGATATGTGGAGGCGATCGAACGACTGACCGGAGCCGAGTTCGAGCCCATGACCGCCGACCCGGACCGGGAGTTTGACCGCATTCTCTCGGTTGCGACCGAACGCTGACGGGTTTATCACCAGAGTCGCGGACAGCCGAATTCTGACAAGCTTCCCAATCAGACTGCACTTCCGAGGCGTATATACCGGTGGAGGCCTCAGATGGAAAATCCCGGTATCCAAAGAATCCTGTCGTTTCGGCAGCGATACACGCGTTCTGTCGTAGTTTCTGTCCTCAGTCTGTTTCTGATGTCGGTATCGTGTCGGACAGACGGGTTGTCACCAGGCGACTCGTTTGTCGTTGCAAGCTGGAACGTGGAAAACCTCTTTGACGCGGTGTCCGATGGAACCGAGTTCGAAGGGTTCGACCCCGCGCGAGGAGGCTGGAACGAGCGGCTGTATCACGCGAAGCTCACGAATACGGTACGGGTCATCGATGAGCTCTCATCCGAAGGCCCCGCTGTTCTTGCGCTGCAGGAGATAGAAAACAGACGTGTCCTCTCTGATCTCTGGGATCAGCTCGTCGGTCACCGCTTCCGCTACGGGTTTATGATCGATGAAACCGGCGGACCCTTCCACAATGCGGTCCTCAGCCGCTACGAAATAGCCGATGCACGGGTGCACGCGCTGTCGATGCCCTGGGCGGCCCCTGGGCGGCTCATTCTTGAGCTGGACATCGTTCTGAACCGTGAACTGACGCTTGTGCTGTTCGTGAACCACTGGCATTCCCGCAGAGCAGGCGCGGTGGAGACCGAGCCGTCGCGGCGTCTTGCCGCCGCTCTCGTCGCGCGCCGGGTTACCGCACGTAGCGGGGAAGTCGGGACCGGTATTCTTGTTGTCGGTGACCTCAACGCGAACCACGACGACTACGCACGGGCCTCCGGAAGCTATCAGACCGCACTCATGCCGGTTTCGCGAATCCACGCCTATGACGGACGCAGTGCACTGTTCCTCAGCGGTGATCCTGCCGAGGTTCACCATCCCGACGGCGTCGTGCTGTATTCTCCGTGGAAGAACGGTGCCGGACCGGGAAGCTATGTGTTTCGGGAGGAATGGAACACGATCGACCATATGCTCTTCGGGGCCGGTTTCGGGGCAGACGGAATGCTCGAGCTTGAAGAGTTCCGGGTGCTTGCCGAAGCGTTCATGCTGACCGCCAGTGGAGCCCCGCGGCGATGGCGAAGCGACAGGGCTTCGGGTTACTCGGATCACCTGCCGCTTGTAGCACGGATACGCCTGAGAGGCGACTGAACTGAAGAGTTCTATCGGCCTTCGAGGCGGTCGAGCGCGGTACCGAGACGGTCAAATTTCCTGTCGGTCTCGGAGGCGGCTTTCAGGGCGTTTTTCAGATGGGTCCGGAGGACAGCCTGGGCCTGTTCGGTCTCTTCGAGCGTGCGTCTCACAGCGGCTACGAGATCTGCGAGTTCCGACACACGCGACTGGAAGGATATGCCCCGCATCGCGTGGGCAATGGTCAACAGATACAGAAACAGCGTTCCAGGACTCACCGGTATGACCCGCATCGTCAGCATTTCCCGCATCGTGTCGGACGCATCGGTCACGAACAGTCTGTGGTAGAGGCCTTCGCTCGGTACGTACATAAGCGCATAGGGTGTTGTCCCGGACTCAGGCTGTATGTAGCGTGACTGTATGGCTTTTGCGTGATCGGTAAAGCCTTTACGGATGGCCTTTGGTATTTCTGTGGCCGACGGATTATCTGCGATAAACGTTCGTATCGCCTCCAGCGGGAACTTCGAGTCAATGGGTATGTGTACGTCAGCCAGATGGATGATGGCGTCCACGCGGCTTCCATCAGGGTACCCGTACTGAAGATCGAAGGCATCGCGCGGAAGATACTGCCCGAGCAGCTCTGCCAGCATGGTTTCGCCGACCTCGCCCCGGGTCCGGGGAACGGCAAACACACGGTTCAGGTCCTGAAGCTGCTCCGACATGGTCGTAAGGGCCTTCAGACGCTCCTCTACAAGCGCGAGGGTTGTCGTTGCATCGCGATCCGAGGTGTACGCTCGGAGCCGAAATACCCGTACGGTCAGAACGATGACAAGGATCACAAGAACGAGGGTCAGGGCGAGGCTTCCCGCGACGAGTCCGAATGGCAGCTGCATGGGCAGCATGCTATCGGTTTCAGCGCCGGGTTGACAACAATTGGAAACGCTATGGACAATGAAACCTGGCATTGCAAGCGGGGCGTTCGGCCTGCACTGACACATAAGAAAAGGGTAGGGAGGTGTGAAATGGGCAAAGTGATCGTCGCTCTTTTACTGTTCTGTTCAGGATTCATCTACGGGCAGAGTTCAGACATGCTCAGCGTTGCCGTCAGGGAGGCTGCACTCAGGGATAGACCGAATCACCTTTCGCGGGTGGTCTTGCGGTTGAACTATGCGGATGAGGTGGAGCTGATAGACTCGCAGCGCGACTGGCTCCGTGTTCGCACCGGCGGTACCGAAGGGTGGCTGCATCAGGACGCGGTGAGTGAGGAACGCATCGTTCTCGGGGCAGGTGATCGGGATGTCGATCGCGATGCCGGTTCACGGGAGGTCGCGCTCGCCGGTCGTGGTTTCAATCAGCAGGTAGAAGAAGAATTCCAGTCGCAGAGCGGGCTTGATTTTTCCGTCGTAGACCGCCTCGAGGCGCGTGCGGTAGACCATGATGAACTGCAGCGTTTTCTCGAAGAAGGTAATCTGCGTATGCCGGAAGGGGATGAATCATGATTTCGCGCATAATGCAGACTGTTTTTGCTTCGGTCCTCGTCGGCGTCCTCGCAATCACGTGTTCATCTCTCGGTGCGATTTCATCGGTCGGAGCGACCATCGGTGTC
Source organism: Spirochaetaceae bacterium (assembly GCA_007694005.1). Lineage (GTDB taxonomy): Bacteria > Spirochaetota > Spirochaetia > DSM-27196 > SKKC01 > SKKC01. The sequence continues at coordinate 138,159 of RECN01000104.1, read as the reverse complement.
GCGACCGGTGTTATTGACGAACGCCAGGCTGAAGGGATCAGGCGGACGGGTGAACTTGCCGAGCGCTCCTTCGAGGAGTTTACGCCGGAGCAGGAGTACTATCTTGGACGGGCGGTTTCGGCCCGGATCGTAGCCGAGTACGACCTGTATGAAGACGAAGAGGCGAATGCCTATATCAACAACATAGGAATGATACTTGCGTACGCTTCCGATCGCCCGCAGCTTTTCGCCGATTATCGCTTCCAGATCCTCGAAAGCGATGAGCTCAACGCCTTTGCCGCACCGAGTGGACTGGTTTTTGTGACCCGCGGCATGCTCCGCCTTGCTGGAAGTGAGGACGAAGTTGCCTCCATTCTCGCGCACGAGATTGCACACATACAGCACCGGCACGGACTGCAGAGCATCCGTACCTCGCGGGTGACCGCTGCTCTGACCAGCGCCGCCCTGACGGGTGCCCAGTTCGCTACGAGCTCCGAGATTCGTGAGCTGACGGCCGTGTTCGAGGACTCCATCGACGACGTCACGCAGACCCTGTTTACGGCGGGGTATTCGCGCCGAAGCGAAACCGAGGCCGATGTGTCTGCCGTCGAGATCATGCGCCGCGTGGGCTATGATCCGCGAGCCCTGGTGCGTTTTCTTGAACGCATGCAGGACCAGTGGAATCCCGACGGGCCCGGTTTTGCACAGACTCACCCCTCACCTGAAAGTCGAATTGACGACATCAGGTCGGAGATCCGACCCGATGATCCTCGGGAAACACGGGAGCGCACCGAACGGTACCACCGGTATCTCGGAGGCATATAATGGCTACGCGGAAGCAGCGATACACGCGGGCGATCGTTATCGGCCTCTCGGTCATGGTGTTTGCGCTCGTAATCGTACTAAGCGGTGCATTTGAGGGTGCGGAGCTCGCCTCCTGGGACTGGCGCACACAGCTGTTCGCCGGTTCTGTCGGAGGTCAAGAGGTCATTATCATAGAGGTGAGCGAATCTGATCTTGAGTTCGTGGAAGAGGAGTTTGCACAGAGCTGGCCCTGGCCCAGGGTGTTCTACGGGGCAATAACCGATTTTATGGCGCGAGCGGGTGTGAGCTCGCTTACGTTCGATGTGCTGTTTATTGATCCCTCCCGGGCAGGTGTATGGGACGATGAAGACTTTGCCGATGCGCTGCGGTCCCAGGAACGGAACGTCATGGCCGTCGCACTGGGCACCGAGTCCGGGCGTACCGATCAGTGGCCGGATTTCCTGCGTGCCCGGGGGACTCCGGTGACCGAAGAACTGCGCTCAGAGATCAGATCCTTCGCGCGCGCGAGTTTTCCACAGGAAGAGATCGCCGAAGCCTCGGGGATCCTCTCGAATGTCGTAATTGCGTCCGATCGCGACGGAGTGTATCGCCGGGCGCAGCCGTACTACCGTTTCGACGACAGAATGCTCCCGGCACCGGCAATCGCCGCGTGGTCGCTCGAGGCAGGGGCTCTTGAGTTACCGGTGTTTTCGCGCCGATCCCTGTCGATCTCGGGGACAGATATCCCGCTGGACGCGGATGGAAACATGGTCGTTCGATTTGACCGGCGTACTCAGGATCGCACCCGTCTGAGTGCCGCTGCGGTCATACAGAGCGAGCTTCTGCTTCGTGAGGATGATGAACCGGTAATTGCCCCGGAAGAGCTCGCCGGAGCGCACGTCATTGTCGGTCTTACCGCTCCCGGTCTTTTTGATCAGCGCCCCCTTCCTATCGGAGGCCAGACGAGTGGAGTCGAGTTCCACGCCGCGATGCTTGAAAACATCCTGAACCGGAGCTTCGTTCGTGTCCCGCCTGCAGCCCTGACTGCCGTCTACGCGGTCCTGCTCGGAGGGGCTGCATCGGTCCTCACAACATTCGGAGCGACGGCGCTCTGGTCGGTGATCTCGCTTGTTCTCTGGACCGTCGTACCGGTTGTTGTATCGCTTGTAGCCTTCCTTTCGGGTATCTGGATACCGGTCGTGATTCCGGTGACCGTATCGTTTGTCGGTGCCCTGGCAGCCGGTGGAGCAAACTACGCGACGGAGGGTAAGGAGCGGCGTTTCATCCGAAACGCATTCAGCCAGTATCTGAGCCCTGCTGTTATCGAACGTCTGGTCGCCGATCCTGATCGACTGAAACTCGGTGGTGAACGACGTGAGATTACGATTTTCTTCTCGGACCTGCAGGGGTTTACCAGCCTCAGCGAGGGGCTCACGCCGGATGCCTTGACGGCGCTTCTGAACGATTATCTCAGTGAGATGACCGATATCATTCAGGAGGAAGGTGGAACCGTGGACAAGTACGAGGGTGATGCGATCATTGCCTTCTGGAATGCGCCCATGGACATCCCCGATCACCCTGTGTGCGGAGTACGCGCTGCACTGCGTTGCCAGGAACGCCTCGCAGAGTTGAGACCCGTTTTCCGGGAGCGTTCAGGAACCGATCTGCTTATGCGCATCGGGATGAACACCGGTGCTGCGATCGTCGGCAATCTCGGCAGCCGCACGCGCTTCGACTACACCATGCTCGGCGACGCGGTCAATCTTGGTGCGCGCCTCGAGGGCGTGAACAAGCAGTTCGGAACGTACACGATGATTTCGGAAATGACCGCGCGACAGCTGCGCGACGAGTTCGCGCTGAGAGAACTCGGGAAGGTCGGTGTCGTCGGGCGTGCCGAAGCGGTGCGCATTTTCCAGCCAATGAGACATGAAGTCTACGAAAATGGACGGACCGGATACGAAACGTTTGCTCGAGCGCTACAAGCCTATTACGCTGGAGACTTCAGGGATGCGGCAAAACTGTTTGCATCCCTGCCCGATGACCCACCGGCGGTATCATATACAGGGCGCTGCGAAGCACTCATGAATGATCCTCCGGAACCCTGGAACGGTGTCTGGGTCATGGACAGCAAGTAGTCCGTATTCGTTTCAGGTCCTGGAAAAAGGTAAGGAGGCTGTGCCGCTATGAACATTAGGTCCGTTGAACAGTGCCGTTGGGATGAGGTCTCGCTCGGAGAGATAATGCTTCGTCTGGATCCTGGTGATTCACGCGTGCGTACCGCGCGCTCGTTCAGGGTCTGGGAAGGAGGTGGCGAGTACAACGTGGCACGAGGGCTCAGAAAATGTTTCGGGCTTCGGACAGCCGTGGTTACCGCCATCCCCGAAAACGAGGTCGGCAGACTTCTTGAGGATCTGATCATGCAGGGTGGCGTCGCAACAGATTTTATACAGTGGGTTCCCTACGACGGGATAGGCGAGAACGTGCGTGTCGGTCTGAACTTCACGGAACGGGGTTTCGGAGTGCGGGGCGCGGTCGGCACGTCGGATCGGGCCCGTAGTGCCGCGGCCGCCATGAAGCCGGAAGACATAGACTGGAAGGGTCTGTTCGCCGATCAGGGTGTTCGATGGTTCCACTGTGGGGGGATTTTTGCAGCGCTCAGCGCATCGGCACCGGAGGTAATTCTCGCGGCGATGGAAGCGGCACGCGACGCGGGTACTATCATCAGTTATGACCTGAACTATCGACCGAGTCTGTGGAACCGGCTCGGTGGGCAGGAAGCGGCGCAAAAGATCAATCGACACATTGCTACCTACGTAGATGTCATGATCGGCAACGAAGAAGACTTTACCGCCTGTCTCGGATACGAGGTCGAAGGTGTTGATGATAATCTGACAGCCCTTGAACACGCGGGCTTCAAACGCATGATTGAGCGCGTGACGGCTGATTATCCGAACCTCAGCGCGGTCGCAACTACGCTCAGAGGCGTACATACCGCCACCGTCAACGACTGGGCTGCCATCCTGTGGAGTGAAGGGGCTTTTCATGTCTCCAGTCAGCGCGAGCGGCTTGAAATATACGACCGGGTCGGTGGTGGCGACAGTTTTGCGAGTGGTCTGATTTATGGTTTCCTGACCGGACTTGAGCCGTCCGAAGCGCTTGAGTACGGGGCCGCTCACGGGGCGCTCGCGATGACGACACCGGGCGATACGTCGATGGCGAGTCTCGCCGAGGTAAAACGCATGGTGGAAGGTGCCGGAGCGCGCGTGATCCGCTGAGCGCTTTGCTCAAGAACCCTAAAAAGGGTACAACAGTCACTCATGGAACACTTCCCCGATCAGGAATCATATGAAGCCTGGATGGACAAACATTGTCGGCTCCCGGACGGCTTTCGGGTTTCAAGCAGCTCTCTGACGTTCGTTCCACGCGAGCGGCCGACCCTCGAGCCCTATCGCATGAACATGAGCATGATTCTGCTCGATGAACCGACGGACATGTTCGCGGGTATGTGCACCCGCAACGCCATCGTCGGAGCACCTGTTGTCATCGCGCGCGAGCTTCTCCAGGGCAGGCAGACACAGGGTGTCATCGTGAACAACCGGATCTCAAACGTATGTGCACCGGAAGGCATCGAAGATGCCCACCGCATACAGGAAGCAACTGCGGCCAGGATCGGCTGTGATCCGGCACTGATCTTTCCTGTCAGTACCGGAATCATCGGTTGGAAACTGCCGGTCGATGATATGCTCGGAGCGCTCCCTGCCGTCTGTGACGGTCTTCAGCGACACGGAGCGCGCGGATTCGCACAGGGAATCATGACAACTGACCGGTATCCCAAGGTGGCTCATGCAGAAGTCGGGAACGGACGTATCCTCGGCATAGCCAAAGGTGCGGGCATGGTGGAACCGGATCTTGCCACGATGCTTGTGTTCATAATGACGGATATACGCGTGGAGCGAGCGAAGCTTCGGGCGATGTTCGCCGATGCCGTAGATCAGAGCTTCAACCATATCTCTATCGATTCCGACCAGAGTACGAGTGACATGGCCCTTCTGCTCAGCTCCGGCGCGGCTGGCACGGCCGATGAAGACTCGTTTGCGAGCGCCCTTCGTGAGATCTGCCGGACGCTGTCCCTGCAGGTCGTACGAAATGGTGAAGGTACGGCTCACGTCATCGAGGTTACGGTATCCGGACTGTCAACCGAAGGTGCCTGCAGAGCGGCGGGTAAAGCGATCGTCAACAGCCCGCTGATCAAGACGGCGATATACGGGAACGATCCGAATGTTGGCCGTATCGTCGGCGCGCTTGGAGATCATGCGTCACGCGAAGGAATACCCGTGCAGACAGACCGGCTCGAAATTCGCATCGGTGGAGAGCTTGTGTTCGCTCGTGGCAGCTTTCGCCTTGACCGCGAAAAGGAGATTACTCTATCCTCCTACCTGTCAAAAGCGGCCATGAATCCACGCGTACGGGGATATCCCCAGCATGATCTTTGTGTGCAGATATCTGTAGACTTCGGGCTGGGCCCGGCCGAATCAACCGTCTGGGGCAGCGATTTGTCTGACGAATACGTGCATGAGAACGCCGATTACCGAACATAGGACGGTCAAGTGGAACAACACGATACAGATGGAACAGTCGAGCAGTCGGATATCCGAAGGACTCATCCAGCCGAAGCTGATCGACAGGACAGGGCGGGGCAGGAGTTCAAGGCTCAGGTCAAACGAGCCGGGGAACAGATTGCAGCGGTACGAACAGAGCTTGCCCGCTCCATAATTGGACAACAGAGTATGATCGACGGCCTGCTCATGGGACTCTTCGTCGGCGGGCACGTCATGCTCGAAGGTGTACCCGGACTTGCCAAGACGCGCGCGGTGACGAGCCTTTCAGATGTTCTCGACCTCTCTTTCAAGCGGGTGCAGTTTACGCCGGATCTGCTCCCGGCCGACCTGACGGGAAGTCTTGTTTTTCGGCAGCAGACGGGTGACTTTGTGCCTCGGAAAGGACCGGTGTTCTCGAACATCGTGCTGGCAGACGAGATCAACCGCGCCCCGGCGAAAGTGCAGTCGGCACTTCTGGAAGCGATGCAGGAACGACAGGTCACCATTGGCGATACAACATACCCCTTGCCTGACCCGTTTTTCGTACTTGCAACACAGAATCCCATCGAGCAGGAAGGCACGTATCCGCTTCCAGAGGCCCAGCTCGACCGTTTTGTGCTGAAACTCAGGGTTGAGTATCCCACAGCCGAAGAAGAACTCGCGATTCTTCGTAGAATCGGGAACGAACAGCGTATTTCTCTGAAACACGTCCTGTACAAGCCCGATCTGAAGAGCCTTCGTGATGTCGCTGCACGCGTTGCGATGGATCAACGCATCGAACAGTACATTGTCCGTCTCGTTATCGCGAGTCGCCAGACAGGTCAGTCAGTGGCACGTTTCAGTCGACACATCGATTTTGGGGCCAGTCCGCGAGCCACGATCTTTCTGTATCGTTGTGCGAAAGTGCAGGCCCTGTTTTCGGGTCGCAGCTATGTTGTGCCTGAAGACGTGAAGGCTGTGGCACACATGGTTTTGAGGCATCGAATTGTGCTGAGTTACGAGGCTGAATCAGAAGAGCTGTCGACGGATGATGTCATTTCGCAGCTTCTGCAGGCAGTTCCGGTTCCCTGATAATGGCGCGCACCGACTCCGACTACGCACGGCTTATTCAACGAGTCCGACGTCTCGAACTGACCTCGAACCGACTTATCGACAATCTTTTTAGTGGACAGTATCGGTCGGTGTTTCGTGGTCCGGGGATAGAGTTCGACGAGGTGCGTGAGTACTCCGACGGAGATGATGCGCGTCTGATTGACTGGAACGTGACGTCGCGCATGGATCGTGCGTTCTCAAAAACCTACCGGGAAGAGCGCGAGATGCTCCTGTTTCTCCTGGTCGACGTCTCGGGCAGTCTGCGGCCCTTTGAAGGCATGGAAAGCCGCTTCGATACCGAGGCGACGCTGCTTGCGTTGCTGACATTCGCCGCGGTTCGAAACAATGACCGGGTTGGGGCAGCGTTTTTTTCCGACCGTATCGAGCACTGGGTCCCACCGCTGAAGGGGAAAAAGCACGGGCTCAGGATCATACAGGATCTGCTGTCAGTACAGCCGCAGGGACGGGGAAGCGATCTCTCACTCGCCCTGAGGACCGTTGGTGAATCGCTTCCGCGACGTGGAATCTGTGTCGTCCTCAGCGATTTCAAGACCTCAAACTACTATCAGGAACTCAGGCTCCTTGCACGCAGGCACGATACGGTAGCTATTCGGATTGTGGATTCCCTTGACGTAGAGTTTCCGAAATCGGGTATCCTGCAGCTGGAGGATCCGGAGAGCGGCCGCGAAATTCTTGCTTCCGGCTCGAAGGCCTATCGCAACGATTATCGCTACTTCTGGCAGATACATCGTAAGCAGTGGCTTCGTGAATGCAGCCGACGCGGTGTGTCTGCGCTCGAGGTCCGGACTGATGAAGATCCCGCGCGGCGTCTGATACATTTTTTCAGGCGACGTCGGTGAGTACAGGGAGACTATGAAGCCTATTGTCCGGCTATGCAGCATGCTCATCTTGTGCTTGCTGTCCGTTGCATCGCTGACTGCTCGAGACGTCGTCGTGCTGGATCGCCGCATCGTGCCCGCCTCACTCAGGGTCGGGGACCCGGCGGAGTTGCGCATACGACTCATCACGCCGGCGGATGCTGAATTCCAGATACCGGCAACGCTACCGGAAACGCAATGGGTGGAAGTCTCGTCTGTTCGCATCATCGATCGCGATAACGAAACCGAGGTTGTAATCGGATTCAGTGCGTATCGTACCGGGATCGTCAATCTTCCGGAAATTGATCTTGATGCGGTACGCCTGCAGACCGGGCAGGCCCGCGTCGAAAGCGTCCTGCCCGACGACGGGGTTGCGACCGTCATGCCTGTACGTGGCCCGCTGTTTGCTCCGGGTAGTCAGGTGCTGCTTCTGGTAATTCTGGTTCTGGTGACCGTAGCTCCGTTTGCCCTGTACCGGGGGCTTGTCCATACAGCCCGGCACGTACATCTGACCATCACTTCCTGGAAGGAAAATCAGCCGTATCGACGCATAATACGCGTGCTTCGGACCATTCATACCAGATTCGACGCGCTCGAACCGAAAAGTTTCTACATTTCCCTGATCGATGAGGCGCGACTGTATCTGAGCGGCCGGCTTGGCGTGGATGTCGTGTCGGCGACGGCTTCAGAGATTCCTCTTGTCATCCGGGGGCAAATAGAGGATGTCGAGCGGGCCAGGCAGCTTGAGTCGATGTTCCGACAGGCGGACCTTGTGAAGTTTGCCGGTGCGAGCAGTGACAAGGACAAACGGTTTCGACACTTGATCGTATTCGCCGAGATCGTTGCTTCAATAGAAAAGAAACCGCCGCATAAGGTGGCTCATCGCTCGCAGCGGCCGCTACGCAGAAACCTTGTCAGACTTGCAGGTGAGGAACCGAACGCAGGACCGGAGGACTCATCGGGGCCACTGATCGTGCCCGCAAGAGCAGGGGAGGCGCCCGATGTGGAGCGTTGAACGTCCTGCTGTACTACTGGTGTTGCTTGTCGTTCCTTTTGCCGTGTACGCCTGGCATTTCTGGAGCGGGCGGGGAGGGAAGATCCGCTTCCCCTTCCACGTCTACGGAAGCAGAGGATTTCGACCGGCACTTGGAGCATTGCACATTGTGAGGTCGATCGGAGCAATCCTGTTCTGGTTTGGACTTGTCCTTCTTATCCTGGCCGCAAGTGGCCCGATAGAGGTTCAAAACGAGCGGGTTTTTCTCGGACGCGGCATTGATATCATGATCGTGCTCGACGAGTCGCCGACCATGGCCGCACAGGATTTTGGTGGTCAGAGTCGATTCGAGGGAGCTAAGCGAACGATTGTGTCGTTTGTGCAGGCCCGCCCGGGAGACGCCATCGGACTGGTGAGTTTTGCACTGGACGCAGCTCTGAGAATGCCACTGACGACCGATCATTCCATGCTCATTGAGCGCCTTGAGGAGCTGCAGATCATGGATCTTGGCGACGGTACGGCGATCGGGGATGCACTGGGGGTCGCTGCGTTACATCTGCGTAACTCGGACGCACCTTCCCGTGTCGTTGTCCTTTTGAGCGACGGAGTCAACAACGCCGGATTGATCGAACCGGAAGAGGCAGCTGATATTGCGCAGACGCTCGGGATCAGAATCTACACGATAGGTGTAGGTACGCAGGCTGAAACGACCCTCGATTTTGTCGATCCGGCTACAGGGAGCCGGTACCAGGCTGTTATTGATCAGGGTTTCGATGAGGCATTGTTGCGCGATATGGCACGGAGAACCGGGGGCGTGTACTACCACGCGAGAAGTGAACGCGGGCTTGGCCAGATCCTTGAAACGATCAACAGTCTCGAGACCACAGATCGCAGGACTAGATTGTCGGTACGTATTCGACCGCTCGACCGCCAGATTCTGATTCTTGCGGCATTTGTCCTTTTTATGTCGTATCTCGTACGGAGTCTGATATTGCGGGAGGTCCTGTGACGTTTAACTATCCCGCTGTCATAGGCTTCACGGTGATTGCCTTTAGTCTGGTATTCCTTTTACAGGTCTTTGTGCTTATCAAAGCACGATTCGATCTGCGGATGCTGCTTCACGAGCAGAATACACGCGCGGTAGAACGCGTTCTGGTCTGGAAGTGGATACTCGCAACCGTGTTTCTGCTGCTCTCAACCGTCTCGGTTGGACTGGCACTTGCCGGACCGGAGTTCGGACAAAGGGCGATCGAACGGAACCGAAGCGGACTCGACATCAGTGTCGTAATGGACGTCAGTCGAAGCATGTATGCATCGGACATCGAACCGAGCAGGCTGATCGCGGGTCGTGACTTTGTGGCGAGACTCCTGACGGATCTGCCGGACTCCCGTTTCAGTCTGACAGTCTTTCGCGGAGCGGCGAGCCGACTCCTGCCGCTGACCCGGGATGATGTGGCAATGCAGTACGCACTGCAGGCCTTGAGTCCTGACATGATCACTACCCCGGGAACCAGCATCGCAGACGGATTGCGCGAGGGACGTGCAGCCATACCTTCCGGGAGTAATCGTTTCGCCGCGATCCTTCTACTCAGTGACGGTGAGTCTTTAACAGGTGATGATCGTGTAGCTGCCCGCATGCTCGCGGACGCGCGCATACCCATACTCGCCGTAGGTGTCGGGTCGATGGAAGGAAGTACGATTCGATTGCCGGACGGTGAGCTCATTCGGGATGCGTCGGGCAATATAGTCGAAAGCGTACTCGACGAGAACAATCTGCGTCGGATGGCCGAGCTCACACAGGGCGTTTACGTGAGGATCGATGAGCCGGACGCCTACGATACCATCCGTCGCTATCTTTCGGCTCACAGTGAAGGGGATGTTGCATTTGTCGAAGAAGCAGTGAGAAGGTCATCAAGCTTTGCCGGTCTATCGGTAGTGTTCTTATTCATGTATCTCAGTGTACGGGTGATTCGATGGCGAAATCTGTTCTGATATCGATCATTCTCGTGCTGTTCAGCGGATGCAGCTTTGCAGGCCGCCACTTCGCGGTTGCGTACGGAAACTTCGAGTTTTCGCAGGGCCGCTTCTCCTCTGCGCTTGAGCGCTACGAGTCAGCACGCGAGTTTTCGCTTGACTCCGACTTCGAGAGTCTCCTTGACTTCAATCTCGGCAGTGTCCGGTACGCCATTGGCGATATCGAGTTGGCCGTCGAATACTGGACGGCTGCAGGAGATACGGACGATGCGGACGTGCGTTTTCGCAGCGTGTACAACCTGGGTGTCCTGCTCTTTCAGCAGGGCAGCTATCGGCAGGCGTATGAGAACTTCCGTTCCGCCCTCCGTGTTCAACCCGGAGACATGGAAGCAAAACATAATCTCGAGCTTTCGTTCAGTCGGTGGCAGGCGTCCGGACCTTCACAGGCGGAAAGCAGGACCGAACGCCGCGATGATATTCCTTCCACCGCGGAATCGCTGCTCGAAGAAATACAGCGACGCAATGCCGAGCGCTTCCGGGTTCGCGATGAAGTCCAGCCCCGGAGCGACGTGAATGACTGGTAACGACTTCGGACGCATTCTGGATGAATGGGAGCGGAATCAGAATAAGCGACCTCGAACAGGTGATCGTAATACGCGGGACGCGTTTGAGAGAGCCTTAGACCAATATCTGCCCGAACCCACTGATGCCAGATCGGAAGATCCTGCCCCCACGCAGTTCGAGACTGATTTCGCTTCGATGCCATCTGAAGCGAAGATCGACCTGCATGGTATGACCTCTGTGGAAGCCGAGAAGCTTGTGCGTGACTTTTTACAGACCTCGGCTCAGCAGGGTCTGAAAAAAGTCACAATCGTTCACGGCAAGGGAAATCACAGCAAAGAGGGAGTGTCCCGATTGCGTTCTGTGGTATACCGGGAACTCGAGAAGAGTCCCTTTGCAGGAAAGACAATGTGCCCACCGAGGAAATTCGGTGGATCAGGTGCTGTCTGGGTACTGATTCGCGACTATCTCTCGCGGTAGATGATTCGCCCCCGCGTGAGGTCATAGGGAGACAGAGCGACCTTAACTTTGTCGCCAGGTACGATGCGTATGTAGTGTTTTCGCATCTTGCCGGAAAGATGTGTCAGAATCACATGGCCATTCGGCAGTTCTACCCGAAACATCGTATTCGGAAGTGATTCCTTCACAATTCCTTCGACTTCTATCGCCTCTTCTTTCGCCACAGCATCTCCTTTTCAACGTTTGTGTGTTGGTAGGTGATTAAGCTATGGAGCTTTCGTCATCGTGTCAACCTACCTGACTGTCCTCGACCGCCGACGCCGGACCCGGAGAATCGCAGAAACCCCAGGCTAAGTCCATGATATGCATCGGCTTAGGCTCGCGCCATCACCAGAGTGGTGGACAGTTATTACAAAATGTGTCATAACCCCACTTTACTTTATGCAGACCCGACCTTACACCATATCTGCATAGTCGATGAGGGAGAGGTTGCAATGGATCAGGAATTTGCACAGCGAATGAAAGAACGACTGCTCCAGATGAAGACGGAGATTCTTGAGAATCTTGCCCAGGAAAGTGCAGAGTTCAAGGAAATCGTGGCAACCGGCGAACAGAAAGATATCGTCGATATAGCCAGTACCGACATAGACAAGAACGTGCTCAGTACACTCGGAAATCAGGAGATGAAAAGCCTGCGCCTGATCGAGAGCGCTTTGTCGCGCATCGAAAACGGCGTCTATGGAACCTGCCTGAAGACCGGTAAGCCCATCCCGAAAGAGCGGCTGGAAGCCATACCGTACGCGTTGTACACGATTGACTACCAGAACGAACTCGAACGCCGTAACCGATAGGAGCCAGGGCTGAAACGGACACGAAACTAAACTTGAACGTACGTGTATCCGATATTAAGAGTATCGGAGTGGTATGCGTATGTCTGTCAATGGAGCGTGGACATCAATACAGGTCAGCCCTGCTACCGTCATCGGTGCCCGATTTCATTTAGGTAAGGTGAGCCTCCCGGTATCGAACATGCATACCTATGCAAGTTTCGATCATGTGCGTGGCGTCCCCTCACCGGAAGAAGGCGGGGGCTACTCGGTTAGTCGCCTTCAGATCATAAACAGCATACTCGAACGCATGACCGCCTCCGGAAGTCTGCCCGAACCCGCATCGGTCGACGAGGCGTCGGAGCGACTTGCTTCGAGCCTGCAGCAGTCGGTCTACGGATCATCGTATGGAAACTACATCGCCGGAGAGTCTCTGAGCCTCAGCGCGTAAACGAGGCCTGCGGTCAGATCATTAAGTGATCAACGGAGAAATCATTATTTGATTTCTCCCGCTCGACTGTGGTGTCGGGCCCGTGTCCGGGAAACAGCCGGGTCTCTTCCGGCAGCACGAAAATTTTCTCATGAACACTCTGTTCTATCGTCATATCGTTGCCATCGGCGAAGTCGGTACGCCCGATTGCTTTGAAGAACACCGTGTCGCCGGTCCACGCCATTGCAAGCGTCTCACTGTAGATCGTAACGCTGCCCTCTGTATGGCCGGGAGTGTGAATCACGGTCAGATCAGTATCCGGGATGATAAACCCGTCACTCATCGCGGTAACATTGTCCGGCCGCAGGTCAAAGAGGCGGTCGAAAGCGGAAAGACCCTCATCGCCGAAGGGTTCAAAGATGCTGCGTGCACGATCGGCACTGTCGTTTTCCAGAAAGTGCATATCCTTCTCGTGCAGATATACAGGGATCTGCAGCGCATCGTTCTCGTATTTTGCACGTATCCCGTTGCAGGCTGAAAGGTGGTCAATGTGACCATGGGTCAGCACGACGGCAACCGGACGAACGTTCAGCACTTCCAGTCTCGAGAGGATGGTTTCGGGCTCCGCTCCGGGGTCAATTATGAGACATTCCTTTTTCCCGGTGGTCACGATGTATGTGTTGGTATGAAAAGGTCCTACTATGATTCGCTCAATCATGCTATGCTCATTTTTCACAATACTCGAGTACGCAGGCAACCGCAAGTCGAAATCATGTCCAGTTTTTATCTCGCTCTTCTTATAGCATTCGTTTTTTACGTGATCATACCCGGAGCGGGTGCGGTCTTCGTGCGGGCCAAGTGGCGGCGCTTCAGGCGGGCCCTGTACCATGCGGCATCACTGCCACGAGCGTCCTACGGTGACATCAGGGCAATTCGTGAAGGTGACCCCGCCGCACGCGAGCGGTGTTTCTTCGGAAAGCTTGAAGCGCTACACGGTGACAACCGGATATGGCTTCGTGACGGTTCGTCGAGCGTGGAAGTTGATATGGCCGACGCCCAACTGGTTGTTCTCCCGCCGTATCAGGACCCGTATCGGTCATTGCCGCCCACCAACAGAGTCGATTTCCCGAATGAGACCCCACACATGATCCCGTGGCGACGCGTCACAAGCCTGACTGAAGGCAGCGATGTGTTTGTTGCGGGACAGCTGACCTGGCAGGATGGAAATGCCGTGTACTCGCGAGTACACGACTCGGTTCCGCTCGTGCTCCTCTTTGACGGCCCGGAAGAACACGTTCTTGAGCGCGCGGTCTGGACCGGCAGACAACGAAACGAGTACTGGAGTCTGGTGACCCCAGTCGCATTGCTGTCCGGTATGTTTGCACTGTCCATCCTCTCGATGCAGGTGATGGCCGTGTCCTATGTTGACGCGCTGTTGACGCTTGGGCTTGCCGGTATTCCCGTATTGCCCTTGTTACCGCCTGCTGTCCCCGGCTACTTCCTGTACCGTCGACTCTGGAGGAACGGCAGATCATACCGTGCAGCACGAGACGGACTTCGCCTGTCTCGTGTGTATCTCGCATCAACAGAGCACAACGAAGGTATTCGGCGTAATCAACGGCGTGCAGTTATATACGAGCTTGCGGCCGTGGCTGTTCTATCTGCAAGTGTTTTTGTGAACTATATTGTCGCAGTGCGCGTGCTGGCGATGCTTCTGTGAATGCGTGCGAACCTTGACACAGTAGCGGCCCTGCCACAAACTGTCGGAGGTTCAGGAGACATTATTGCGTTCGGTGTATGTACTTATAGCTCACCCCGTTTTCCTCAGCGCGTTTTTCAGCTGGCTTATCGCACAACTGATCAAGTCGGTGATCAGTGCGGTTCGTAATCCTTCGCGGAGTCCCGGTGAGGCAATCGTTACGATTTTCTGGCGCACCGGTGGAATGCCTTCCAGCCACAGTTCCATGGTGACGGCACTGGCGACATCGATCGGTTTTATGGAGGGTATAGGAAGTTCGATTTTCATCCTGTCGTTGTGCTACGGTGCTGTGGTCATTCGGGATGCACTCGGAGTCCGTAGAGCGGCTGGTCTGCAGGCTCAGGCTCTAAATCGGCTTGGACAACAGGTAGCGCAAAGCGGCGAAATCACATTCTCACCAGTCCGCGAAATCAATGGTCACACCTCGGCCGAAGTCAGCGTCGGAATACTCCTGGGTTTCTTTATTGCTGTCGCCTTCAGTATCCTTTAAGAAGCATGGAATAGTGAGTTCATCCTGCGGTTCGACCGGTGTTTCAGTATTTGCTTTTTGTGTAATGATAGCTGCGCTGCAGCTTGTCGTTCCGACCGGCCTGTATTCCAACGGGGTTGATGCCTCCGAGCAGCATAACACGCTTTCCACGCCGTACGCTGCCTCCCGATGGCGTGCATCCCGGCCAGTTGTGGTTCGCAATGCAGCGGACTCCGAGCAGTTTGCCGCGCAGCTTGAGGCGTTTACCGGACGACCGGTGGTCTCACGATTCTCCTTTCCCGTGTATGTCTCCGGCTTCAACGGCGAGCTGCACCAGGTGCCTTTGAGCGAAATCGGAGACAGACTTCTCGCGGACGATCCACGACGAGATCCCTTCATGGATGCTGCCCGGCAGTTGTTCGAGGCGCAGTGGAATAATCAGGAAGCTCATCTCGTGTATGTTTTGCTGAATGGCGAGGAACCCACGTCCGCTGAGATCGGGGAGGCTCTCGAATATGCCGCACGCGAGACGCAGGGAGCCACTTACGACGACTTCTACCTTCTATACGCGAAGGACGCCTCTACCGGTGATCTGTTTCGCTTTGGACCCGTGCTGATCCTGCCGGCAATGCTGTTTCTTCAACGTCGGGACCGATGGATGTTCCTGCGCATAACGGTTTTAGGTATCGCTACGGTTATCCCGTTTATCGCGCTCCTGCCGTTTATTCTGTTCTATCGGGTCGTAGAGCTGTTCGCGGTCATGCTGTTCGTTCACGTGCTCAGGACGTTTCGGACACAGCACCTGCATGCCCGGCCTGTACTGTTTCGGATGCTTCCGGCTGCAGTCGCGGTATTCTGGCTAATCAGTGCCATCGGCAGCGCGTTCACCGCATTTCATTACGGGCACAGCATTGCGTTTCTCCTGACGGTCTCGGGTTCGGTGTTCAGCGCATACGTGATATGGAATCGCATGGTGCGTCCTCAGACGACCGACCATAGACTCTTCATCGCCGTACCGATGGTGCGGGAACGACCGTCAGTCAGGCCTCTGCTTTCGGCATCGTTTCTGCTCGTGCTCGGTGTTTCAGCGGGTCTTCTCGCCGGCTCAGCGGATACTCCGGTATTTCGTGTCCCGGTTCCGGTCCGGTTCATGTCTGAAAGTGCGGTCGAAAACGACCCGGTTCTCAGAAGCATCGCGGAGTTCACGGTTCGTCCCGAAGGCGCGCATTATCCTTCCCTCGGGTCCTACGTTGCCCACCGGCACTTCCAGACCTCGGTGTCGCACGTAAGAGACCTGAGTCAGCTGGAGTTTGTTGTTCCGGAACCAGGAAGCAGTATCGCACGACCGCGTTTTGAGCGGGTTCCCAACGGCGGGTTCCGGGGCTGGACCGAAGACGCCTTTGTCTTTGACGATCATTGGTTCGATGCCACCCTTGATCATTCCTCGAGCCTTGCCGTGCGGCTCTTCCTGTCGGAGCCTGGCCCCATGATCGTCGATCAGCGTCCGGTTCAGCCCGGGGGCTTCGTGACAAGATCCCTTGAGCTGCCAATCCTGCCTGCAGCCGGACTTGCTTTCCTGAGTCTCGTGTTCTTCGTAGGACGGTATCTTCACATTCGGCGGCTCCCTGGTGTCGACAAGGTACGCACCGTGGCAGCAACGTCCCTCCCTGGTCGCGCAGCGTAAAGCTGCCTGCACACAGGTTTCGTGTATACAATTTTCGACATATGCGCTATCCTGTGGTTCTCATGGAGTCACACGAACACAGTATTGAGTTATTTGCACATGTCTTCAGGGCACTCTCGGACGAAACCCGTCTTCGTATCGTCCGACTGCTGCTGCATGCCGATGCCGGTCTCTGCGTGTGTGAGCTGGTATCGGCCCTTGAGCTCCCTCAGTATCAGGTTTCCCGTCATCTCGGAGTCCTGAAAACCGCGGGGCTCGTCCGCGTGGAGCGCAAAGGGACCTGGTCATATTATCGAATGGCATACGCTGAACAGATCGATCCGCTGATCGACGGACTGACGAGATCATTCGAGCCGCTGACATCAGATTACCCGGGGGATCTGCAGCGACTTGACAGCAGACTCTCACTGCGCGCCGACGGGCTTTGTGTGGTTGGATTCGTCGAATCATCGGAGCTGCAGCGATCCCCGGTATCATCGACACGAAGACATCAATAAGATCCTGAAGCTTGCCGGCCGCGAATAGGCTGGTGCGAGAGATAACATAAAATGAGTACAGATGAACTGTCAGAAATTCTTGGAACGAACCCTGCAGTGCTCGTGTACGCCACAACGACCGATTGTGGCGTGTGCACGGTGCTTCGCCCGAAAATTGAGGCGCTGCAGCGGGACGTGTTCCCGCAGCTGCTGCTGCTTCCCATCCATCTCGATCAGAGTCCGGACGTTTCCTCAGATCTCATGATCACCGCGGTTCCGACGGTCCTCTGTTTCTTTGAGGGGAAAGAACACCTGCGCAAGGTGCGGGTGTTTGGCATTGAAGAGTTGAGAGAGGCTATACAACGGCCATACGACCTCATGTTCTGACCTATGTAAGCCCGAACGCGTCGATCAGCGCTTCGATGTGGTGGTCGGGTATTGCGTTCACCTTTCCGAGGGTCATTGCGTCGAATATCGCTTCCGCACTGAACTCGGCAACCTCAAGACGGTCAAAGGCCTGAAGCAGTGAGTCTCCGGTCACGATGACACCGTTGTTCTGTATCAGAAGTATGGGATTGCTCGCTGATAACAGCTGCGCTATATGCTCGTGCTCGTGTATGGGCGCGTCAAATGCTACGGTCTTGAGGTCTCGCAGGAGTATGTACGCCTCGGGTATGATTCGTGAGTCAAAATGCGTCTCCGATACGTTGAAGGCCATGAGAGTCGGTGGGTGTGCAATAATGATCGCCTCTATCGAGTCATTCGATGCGTACACGTGTTCGTGCAGAAGCGCCGACCGTGAGGGCAGTTTTCCCGCCTCCCGACGGCCGGTGGACACGAGGACCAGATCCCGCGGTTCCAGATACATGCGGTCGTAGCCATAGGGGGTAATCAGAAACGTGGTCTCATCGACCCGTGCCGAGAAGGTACCTTCGGTACTGGTAAAGAGGTGCTGCCGGCAGGTTCGACGTATTATTTCGCACAACTGGGAGCGAAGCTCTCTCTCCCGCGACGAATGACGTTCGGGCGTAAACTCGGGCAGCTCGTTCTGTTTATGTTTCAGTTGCTCGTGCTCGTGCGAAGTGATTTTACGGCAGGTTCCGAGTCGCGAACCCTTGATCTGTATTCGTGCCGCATAGTCCAGCGTTTCGAACTGCATGAATGCCCGATACAGGTCGTCTGCTGCCGTGACCGTTCCGTGATTCTCCAGCACAACGGTGTTAAAGCCCTTCACGAATGACTCGGCTATTCTGTCTCCAAGGTCCTGACTGCCAGGAAGTTCGTATGGAACAAAATCGACCGGACCAACCACAGTCGCAGCATTCGGCAACATATCCGTGTCGGGTACCATTCCTGCTACGGAGAAGGCGACGAGCGCCGGTGGGTGTGCGTGAAGTACTGCCCGCAGATCGGGTCGTGCACGAAAAAGCGCGCGATGGAAGGGGTACTCGGAGGAAGGTTTGTGAGGTCCGTGTATCGTGCCGTCCGGGTGAACCGCGATGATATCTTCAGGCCTCAGCCGACCTTTGTCGATCCCGCCAGGGGTGATCCAGAGCACACCATCTTCGTCGAGAACGGATATATTGCCTCCGGAGGTTGTTGTCATGCGGTAGCTGTAAATCCGTTCCATAATCATGACAATCTGATCCCGAGGATGGAGAAGTCGGAATTTTGTATCGTTGTACTGTGTATTCATGATCCCTGTATTCTACAGGTTCGTGGTATACTCTGCACGTTGAAAACCTTGCGTGTGATGTTGGATGCAGCTCTTGTCCTTCTCGTGGTGGCGTCCGCGACCGCCTGTCGTTCTGTTCCCCCCGGGGACTTTCAGGAGAGCGACCCGGCGCCGCAGCCGGTTGTGGACATCGATACGACCGACCTGTCCGCTGAGATTGACGTTGCGGTGGATGAGACTGCTGATCTCGTACATTCGCACATGGCCCGCATGACACAACGACAGCGGATCGCCCAGCGATTCATGACCTTTGTTCCCCGCGGGTTCGATCCTTCGGTAGCGCTTCAACCCCGTCACGACGACGTCACACCGACATTCATACGGCGCATTTCCTCAGACACGCCGGCCGGATTCATCGTATATCCGTGGAATTATGACTCGCGCGACGACCTCATTGCACTGACCGGCCATCTGCAAACGGTCGCGAGCCTTCTTTCTCCCGGTAACTCCTTTTTGATCTCCGCCGATCAGGAAGGAGGGCGGGTAGCCGCCTTCCGATTCCCGGATATTGTCCGTGTTCCTTCCGCGGCAGACGTCGCACGGCATGGGGATGCGGTCTTCGTTGAGCGACTCGCGTACGTACTTGGCGTGGAACTCAATGCGATGGGTGTAAACATGAATCTGGCGCCCGTCCTCGATCTGACCCCGATACCCGATCGGTCAATCATCGGTGATCGCGCCTGGGGGAATGACCCGACTGAGGCAGCGGAGTTTGCGGCCGCTTACGTGCGCGGAATGCAGGAGGCCGGGGTCATTTCGACGGCGAAACATTTCCCGGGTCACGGAGTCACCCGTGTCGACAGTCACGGAAGACTGCCTGTCGTTGAGTTTCGCATGGAAGACCTCCTTGCCCGCGACCTGATACCGTTTCAGGCGGCGGTAGACGCCGGGGTCCCGGTGATCATGACTGCCCATATTCTGTTTCCTCTCATTGACGCGGATTATCCGGTCACGCTTTCTCCCCGCTTTGTTCACGAGCTTCTCCGGGAAGAACTTGCATTTGATGGTGTCGTGATAAGCGACGGCCTGGAAATGGGAGCTCTCCGGGGAGTGTATGATATCGATACGACGCTGCTGCAGGCCCTGCGCGCGGGGGTGGATCTTATTCTGCTGTATGACCGCTACAGCCTGACAGATATGGTTAACAGGGTCGAATCGTTTTTAGACGACGGGAGTATCAGCATGGGCGAGATTGACCGCGGCCTGGAGCGGGTGCTGACGCTCAAGGCACGACACGGACTCCTCGACTGAGGATGAAAAGGAGAATTGTGTGGCAGGTATAGTCTTCCTCAAAACCTCAGATCGCGCGGGGGCTGTAGCGTTTTACGAGAATGCCCTTGGGATGAATCGGTGGCTCGAACAGCCGGACATCAGCATCCTGAGACACGGGAACCTGCTCGTCGGCTTTGTGCAGGTGGACACCTATGTGCATCAGGACGATGGGTGTCTGATCACCGTATTCCTGAACGAGCGTGCCGACGTCGATCGTCTGTACCGCGAGCTCAAGGAACGAGCTGAGGCTCCTCCACAGGACAACCCCCGTTATCAGATCTATAACTTCTACGCCCGTGACCCTGAAGGACGGCGTTTCGAGGTGCAGACATTCCTGCACGACCTTCCCTCATGGAACGAGCAGGTATAGCGCATCCAGGGGGACGCCCACCCCGAAGGGAGTGAGTCGTTTGCACGGGACTGTGATAGAGTTCCAAGCGAAATGAAGAGATTACCCACGTGGATCACAGGCACTCTTCTGGCGGCGAGTATCGCCTCATGTGCCGTCCTGCCGGATTTCGACAGACACTTGTCGTCGGAAGTCGTGGCCGATGTCGAGGCAGAACCTGATCAGCTCGTCGAAGTGCGGCCGCTGCCGGACGGCGCACCAGTGGTGCATATGGTCTCGGGGCACGCGTCGCTCGTCGTCGCTACAGGTTCTACCGGTGAGGTCTGGCGTTGGGGTGCACAGGACGCCGAACTCGGAAGTCCTCCGTGGGCCGGGGCGGTTCTGCATCGCGACCCGGTCGCAATGTTCACGAACCGAACGTGGAGTGTGGCGGTGGCAGGGGCTGCACACCTGGTGCTTGTGTCCGGGCAGGGTGAACTCTTTACCTGGGGAAACAATGCTGCAAATGCCCTTGGGCTCGGAGAAGGGTTTTCACACGTCAGGTTTTCTGTTGACGCGAATCGAATTGCCGGCAGTCACGACTGGGTCGACGCGTACGCTTTCGGCGATCGCTCTTATGCAATTACGAGTGATGGACATGTCTTTGCCTGGGGTAACCCCGCGTATGGAGCCCTTGGGATCGGAGACCTTACAGCCGACAACCCTGCACTGACACTGTTTGAGTTCTGGGGCCCGACCGATCGGGTGGAGGAGCTCGCAGTCGCGGTACCTGAAAGGATAGCGAGCCTTACCGACATTGAGAGTCTTGCACCGGGTAGGGATTTCGTGATCGCCCGGGACGGAAACGGGCGTCTGTACGGCTGGGGGCGTAACAGTTCCGGATCGCTTGGCCTCGGGGATCGCATAAACCGGTATGAACCAGATCGCATTCCCTTACCTGAGTCCGTGACCGAGATCGCCGCAGGTGAGGACACCGCGTTTGCAATCACTGAATCCGGTCTTCTGTACGGATGGGGCAGCATTCGCAGCGGAGCGGGGTCGGCCAACGAGGTCCAGGACGTGCCGATGCTCCTGTTTCCTCAGTATCGCTGGCTCACGGTTGCATCAGGGCGTCATCGAGGAGCATCGGCCGTTGTGAGGCCCGTCAGCTACGGTGTATCACGGGCGGGATATCTCTACTTCTGGGACGAT
Source organism: Spirochaetaceae bacterium (assembly GCA_007694005.1). GTDB lineage: Bacteria > Spirochaetota > Spirochaetia > DSM-27196 > SKKC01 > SKKC01. The sequence goes on along the minus strand of RECN01000104.1, from coordinate 116,628 downwards.
GCGACGGGCGAGCCGGCAAGGGTCGCAGAGGACCCCGGCGGCTGGGTGCGAGTGCTTGTGACCGAAACACAGATCATCGGTCTCAGATCAAACGGCGCGGTGTATACCTGGCAGCACGGAGAGCCTGTGCCCTCCGATTACCATGCCTTCCCCTGATTCTGTCCGTCAGGTGTTTTTCGTTCTGAACTCCTGCAACAGGCGCGTAAACGTGTCCGGATCTTCGACCATGACGCTGTGACCGACGTCTTCGAGGAACGCGGCAGTTCCGTTCGGAAATGCGTCTGCGGTCTCCTGCGCCATCTCTCTTGTGATAATGATATCACGCGCACCATGGACGACGAGCACTGGTCCGGTAAACGAGGCGGTCTTGCCCTCGACCGTAAACGCATCAAGCGCACGGGCGTTTCCGGCAAACGCGATGCCGTTCATTTTCATACCCGCGTCGACGAGGCGGTCGAGAAATTCGGGCTCATTCAGAGTAGGCGTCGTTGCTGCAAGCCCCTGCAGAAGCAGGTCCCGGTTTGTGCGAAACATTTCTATGACAGGGTAGTGTTCCTCGGGCGTGTGTAAACCACCCGGAGCACAACTGTCGACGAGCATGAGCGAACCGACGTGTGCGGGGTGGTTCACAGCCAGGCTCATAGCGACACCTCCACCGAGGGAGTGACCGACCACGACCGGGTTCTCGAGCTCGAGGGCCGCACAGAATTCGGCCATGTAGTCCGCATACAGATCGATGTCGGCTGTATCTATGTGGTCGGACTCACCGAAGTTTGGCATGTCTGCTGCGATCACCCTGCAACCTTCCTGAGACATGACCTTCTCGAACCACAGATTACACCCGGTGTTTCCGTGTACGTAGAGTACGTCCTGTGCTCCAGAACCTTCCTCACGATACGAGATCCTTATTCCTCGGACTGATACTGACTTTGTTTCCATAAAAGGCCTCCCCTAGAAATGTGTTCCGCGTGCTAAACGACGAGTCCGCCGTCACAGCGGATTACCTGACCGGTAATATAAGAAGCGAGATCACTCGAGAGGAAGAGCACGAGGTTTGCGATCTCCTGTGGTTCGCCGAGTCGTTTCAGAGGAGTTTTGGCCTTGATGCCCTCTATGACCTTCTCGGGAACCGTTTCCAGCATAGGTGTATTGATGAACCCGGGTGCGACCGCGTTCGCACGAACCGCGGCTCCCTTACGGGCAAACTCCTTCGCCCAGGTCTTCGCCATGGCAATGACACCGGCTTTGGTTGCAGCGTAGTTGGTCTGGCCCATGTTTCCGTCGAGTCCGACAACGGATGATATGTTTACGATTGAGCCCGAGCCGTGTTCCATCATGCGGGGGCCGATTTCACGGGTCATGAGAAATACGCCTTTGAGGTTCACGTCTATGACCGCCTGCCAGGCCTCATCATCCATCTTGTTGATGACGGCGTCCCTCGTTATGCCGGCATTGTTCACGAGGATGTCGATGCGGCCGTGTGCGTCTATGATTTTCTCTACCACAGTTTTAATGCTCTCGCTGTCGAGTACGTTCACAACTTCACCGTGAACAGCATCTCCGGAGAGCGCCGAGAGGGCATCGTTGTTGATATCGAGTGCGTAGACAGCCTCAGCGCCGTTTGCAGCCAGGGTTTCGACTATCGTTTTACCGATTCCGCGGCCACCGCCGGTTACCACACATACTTTTCCGTTTACCATGTCCATAACTCCTTTTTGTTCGCCTGTTCAGGCTTCGGGTGTATTGTCTGTCGCACGGGACAGCCGTTTTCTGTCCCACCAGTTCTTCAGTTGAAAGAATCCTCCGAGCAGCCCTGCCGGCATGAAAATAACGAGCAGAATATAAAGTGATCCGACAAAGAGCATCGGATATCGGAGGATATCCCAGCCCAGGCTGCGATTAAGATCGAGCAGGAAGTTCTGTATCCACGTCACGAATGCGCTTCCGAGGATGGACCCGTACAGAGTCCCTGTGCCTCCGACCAGCGTAATAAGCAGCGCATTCAGCGTGTAGGTAATGCTCAGGTAGTCGGTGTTGGCAAAGCGTACGATGACAGCGAAGACCAGGCCGGAAAAGCCCGCGGCGACCGAGGACACAATAAGTGCAATCGTCTTGTACTTCTGCGTATCGTAGCCGAGAAATCGCGCTCGCTGTTCGTTCTCGCGTATCGCCTGAAGGACCCGCCCTGTCGGGCTGAGGACGAACGCGCGCAGGGCGAAGGTCATGACGATGAGAAAGACGAACGCGAAGTAGTATGCCCCGAGCCGGGTCGTGAACAGAGGTTCAAGCGCAACCCGGGAGAATCGCAGAGGCAGACCATCCTGGCCACCGGTAACGGTTCGCCAGCGCTCGGCGATATTTCGCACGATTTCCCCAAGGGCGAGCGTGACCATTGCGGCGGCGACGACGCCACCGGTACGGAGTACGATCTTACTCATTACGTAGCCACCGATGACCGAGGCAACGAAGATCGATCCGGCCGCCATCATGAAAAACCAGAGATCGTTCTGCATGTTGAGGAAGATTACTCCCATATAGACGCCACTGCCGAAGAAGATCGCCTGGCCGAGGTTAATGAAGCCTGTGTACCCGCGAAGGATGTCATAGCTCATTCCATAGACCGCGAGAATAAATATTCGGCTCATCATGATGAGCTGTGTGTTTCTCATGAACTGTGGAATCACGAGAAAAACGGTAATGAGAGCTGCGAGCGCGATGAGTTTCGGCAACTCGGGTTTTTTGTCGAAAGAAAGACGTACGTTTGATCCCATAGAGCGATTCTCCTCAGTCGGCCCGTGAGACGGCCAGACCAAACAGTCCGTTCGGTCGGAACATGAGTACGAGTGCCATGATCAGGACGTTTGCGACGACCGAAAGTCCCGGAACGGTCATGGCGATCCCGACGCCCATGAGGCCAAGGAAAATGCTTCCCAGAAACGAACCCATGAAGCTTCCGAGTCCGCCGACAACAACGACGATGAACGCGAGAATCTGGTTACTCATACCGGCAGTCGAGACAACGTTACCTACGAGCGGCATGTAGAGAGCTCCTCCGAGTCCTGCGAGGGCCGCTCCGGCGGCGAATACGATCGTGAAGTAGCGTTTGATATTGATTCCGATCGCCCTCACGTGATCGGGGCTCTGCAGGCCGGCGCGGATGACCATGCCGATGCGGGACTTCGTCAGAATGCGATGTATGATCACTGCGATCACCAGACCAACCAGAATAAGAAACACGTTGTAGTGGACGATACGGGCCGTACCGATCGTCGAAACACCGTTGAGAAAGGGTGGTCGGTCGATGGGGAAGGGGTTCGGTCCCCAGATCACACGGACAATGTCGGTAAACACGACCTGAATACCCAGGGTAATCAGAATCTGTGCCGGTACCCGTCCGTAGACACGGTTTATAAAGAGCTTCTCGAATACGAGGCCCATGACAAACACAAAGCCCACGGCGATAACAAGGGCCGCAACAAAGATTGCAAGTTCTGCCAGAAAGGGCAGGGTTTCACCCGGTGGCAGCTGCACGCCCTGAATGGTCAGGATGTTTCCGAATCTGGTTACGGGAACTGCTGCTTCAAACCACGCCATGACGACCCTGAGCCGTATCGCATAGTACGACCAGACGTACATGTAACCGCCCCACAGAAACAGTGTTCCATGTGCGAAGTTTATGACTCCCATCATGCCAAGAATGATTGAAAGACCGGACGCCATGAGGAAGATCAAGGCTCCCTGCGCCAGGCCGTTGACGACTAACGTTACGATTGTACCCACACTGTGCCTCCGTTGCAGGTCAGATGCCCAGGTGAACGGCCTGGAGTTCTTTGTTTTGAATGAGATCCGCCATAGTGCCGGATTCAACCGTCTTGCCCTCGTTGATAATGTAGAAACGCTGACCGACGGCACAGGCCATCGCGAAGTTCTGTTCCACAAGCAGTACCGTTGTTGTTTTGCTTATCTCCTTGAGAGCTCCTGCGAGCGTTTCGATAATGACCGGCGCAAGCCCCTTACTCGGTTCGTCAACGAGCAGAATGCGATTATTGTTTACGAGCGCTCTGCCGACCGAAAGCATCTGTCGCTGACCGCCGCTTAACGTTTTTGCAAATCGCTTGTACGCGAGTTTGAGGTCGGGAAAGAGGTCGAGTACCCAGTCACAGCGCTCTTTTGTTTCGGGGTCTTCCTTCCACATGGCAATACGCATGTTTTCCTCTACGGTCAGAAGATCGAAAATACCGTAATCTTCCGGGACGTAGCCGATTCCTTTCCGTTGTATGACATGCGTTTCCTTGTCCACGAGCGTCTCACCGTCGAACTCGAGAACTCCCGAGCGGGTATGAACGAGGCCCATGATCGTCTTGAGGAAGGTGGTCTTTCCTGCGCCGTTGCGTCCGAGGATGACGACTGCCTCGCCCCGTGTTACCTCCAGACTCACGTCGTGAAGGATGGTGTAGGGGCCTATGTACGAGACTATGTTCTCGGCTTTAAGCAGTGGTTGCATCTAATACTCCTCCCCCGAGATAGGCTTTGAGGACTTCCGGGTTCTGTGAAACCTCGGTTGGGTTTCCGTCTGCCAGGACTTTTCCGTTTACGAGGATTACGAGCCGGTCGGAAAGCTGTTTCACGAGATCCATTTTGTGTTCGATCAGCAGTACGGTGGTTCCGCGCTGGTGGGTGTCCCGCATTATGTCAATCATGACCGGGACCTGCTCGATTGCCATGCCTGCCGTCGGTTCGTCGAGCAGCAGTACCTCCGGTTCGAGTGCGAGTACCATCCCGAGCTCAAGTTTTCTCTGTTCGCCGTGGGTAAGGCTGGCTGCGAGTGCGTTTCGACGGTGCGGAAGAAGTACCCGCTCGAGAATCTCATCGGTCTTACTGTTTACCGCATCGTACCGCCTGTGACTGCGAAACAGGCGTGCACCGACCTTGCTGTATGATTGCGCAGAGAGGCGAATATTCTCGTGCACGGTAAGCATGGGAAATACGTTTGTCAGCTGAAACGATCGACCCATGCCGGCCGCGATACGATCAATAGCCTTGTAGGATGTGATATCTGCGTCCTTGAAGAAGATCTTCCCGGTTGTCGGCTTCAGGAGACCGCTGATGAGATTAAAATAGGTGGTTTTACCCGCTCCGTTCGGTCCTAATATGGTGGTAAACTTGCCTTTTTCGATCTCAAGACTCACGTCATTGACGGCCTTGAGAGCACCAAAGCTCACCCCCAGGTGTTCGGTTCGTAAAATCATGTCCGACATGGCGTTAATGATCCTTCCTGGTCCGTTTCTGTATATTGTGAAGGCTGATGCACACCCGAGGTCGGGTGTGCATCAGGGTCAGTCCGCGTTGATTTCCGTACCGGAGAATCAGCGGGGATGGGTCGTCTGAATCGGATCAGACACGTCGTCGCGAGGAATAACACGAATCAGCTCGGGAACAATGTGGTCTACGCCAGCGACACGGGTGAACATGATCTCGAACAGAGACTGCTGTGCCTGATGGTCTTCGCTGCGGAAGTAGCGCATGCCGGTCGGGGAGTCAAACTCCATTCCACGCATCGCCTGAATCAGGGCTTCCGCATCGGCGCTTCCGTTTGTCTGTTCAAGAGCGGTGACGACTGCCATGGCTGCTGCCATACCGCCGGAGACGAAGATATCGGGTGGTGCGTTGTGCCGCGCCTGGTGCTGCTCGACGAGCCACTCATTCACAGGATTCTGTGCGACGGTGTGGTAATACACCGTAAAGCCTGTGTTTCCTTCCATTTCGAGCATGGTGCGGAGCGCTGCAATTTCAGGGGCTCCGGTGGAGACACGGAAGTCTTCGAACAGGCCCTGCTCGGACATCTGCCGCCAGGGGTTATTCGCACCGGCCCAGATCACGAAGACGTAGTCGGGGTTCGCGTTGCGAATGCGGGTGATAAACGGAGTGAAGTCGGTCGCGTCGGCTGGCGCAAACTCTTCAAGTATGACTTCGCCACCGTCTGCTTCAAGAGCGGCGCGGAAGGGCTCGGCATAACCCCGGCCAAAGGCACCTTCGGGTGCAAATACGGCGACGCGGGCTCCGGGAACCTCGTTCACAATGATCGCTGCCATTGCGTTTGAGTCCTGAGCGGTGTTGCGGCCGGTTCGGAACACAAAGCGGTTGGAGTTTTCACCGGTCAGAAAGTCTGCTGCCGCCGGTTCCATCACGAGAATCCGCTCGTACTCCTCGAAGAGGGGCAGGATTGCGAATGCGTCTGCAGATGAAGTCGGTCCGACGACAATATCTACGCCGTCTTCGTCGAGCAGCTTGATCGCACGCTCGCGTGCAACTTCGGGTACGGTGGTGGTGTCTTCCCAGATGACTCTGATCGAACGCCCTGCAACCTGCATGGTACCGTCGGTGGCATACTCGAGACCGAGCTCGAATCCACGCTGCATCTGCTGACCGTAATCCATCAACACACCGCTGAGCGATGTGAGCCCGCCAATGAGGATCTCGTCCTCAACCGCAGCTTCTGTACCTCCACCAGCGAAGGCGGTGAACGGCAGAAGCATCATAATGGTAAGAAAGCCTGCAATAAGCATTGACTTCTTCATATATACCTCCTGAATTTCAGTCGGGTTTGAGCCCCGATTGATTCCTGTTTATTGTGCTGCTCCCCAGCGTACGACTGTGGAAGCCCAGACAAATCCAAGACCGGCTCCGACAAGGACGGCTATATCTCCGTCCTTGAGGCGACCGCTCTCAAGCCCTAATTCCAGAGACAGAACCTGATCGTTCTGTCCGAGATGACCGTACTGGTTCAGATAGGTCGTCTGATCGTCCGAAAGACCCAGTTCAGCAAGAATTGCGTCGTGTGCGGACTTCTTGAAATGCAGAATCGCGAGATAGTCAATGTCTTCCTGTGTATAGCCGCTGTCGGCGAGGCTTTCACGGACAACCGCGTAGAAATTCGGCAGGGTGCGTTCACCGAGTTTCTTTTTAAAACCCTCAGAGTCTTTCACCTCAAAGTGTGCGTGCCCGATGTCTTCCGCCTTTGGTGGCCAGGCCTCGGTGCCGAGTACCGGAACGATGCAGTCCCGCGCGAAGGACCCGTCACCCTTGAAGCTGCTTTCCAGAACAAGGTTGCGATTCAGGTTTTTACGGAGGACGACTGCGGCACCACCGGCTCCAAGGTCGAGCATGAAGCGGGTGTCCGGCACCGACAGGTCAATAAGATCACCGTTTCGATACCCGCTGACGAGAAGTACAGTGTTCACTCGTGGTTTGGCGATCATTATGGACTTGGCTGTGTCGAGGGCGGCCATCATTGAGCCGCACATGGCCTCCATGTCGAAGCTCCAGGCGTTTACCGCGCCGATTTCTTCCGCAATAGCGAGCCCTGCCAGCCAGCACGGGAAGTCCTTGTGCTGTGCGCCGTTCCAGATCACCAGATCGATTTCACCCGGGTTAATCCCGGCGTTTTCGATTGCCTTTAAGGCGGCCTTTTTCCCCATTGCACTGGTCGTGTCTTCAGGACCGGGTATCGGTTTCTGGTAAACACCGAATTTTTCCTGAATGATGTGTTCGGGGATGTCGGTTTTCGCTGCGATTTCCGCCGCGGTCATGATGTGCTCCGGTATGTAGGTGCCCATCCCCATTATTCCAACGTTCATTCGTGCTATGCTCCAACGATACTGTGTAGAGTGAATGGTGAATCAACTCTCATTTATTACGCATTCTCACGCCGAAAATCGCTGCCGTCAAGCAAAATATTCCGTGTTGAAGGATATTATTTTGACTTTACGCCTCTGAAAGACGCGGATATACTTCAGCGATTGAATGAGTGAATCATTTCTCACTCATCGCGAGGGTATACGGTGGGACGTGAACAGCAACGACAGGTCACGCGAGAACGGCTACTCTCAGCCGCGATCGAGCTTTTCAGCCGGAACTGGATCAGTCAGGTGTCGGTAGCTGACATCTGCCGGACCGCAGGTATGTCGAATGGCGTGTACTACCGGTATTTTTCTTCGCGTGAAGAGATATTCCTCGAAATTCTGAACCGGTACCACTATATGTTAGTCGAGGCGCTCGATTCGGTAACAGGGGCAACCACCGAGCAGCGTCTCGCGGATCTGTGTCGCGTGGTGTTCCGGCTTTCGGAGGAACAGCGGGAGATTACGCAGATATTCCGGCAGGGCCAGTACCGGTATTACGACTACGAGGTCAAGATCAATCAGCTCTACGAGCAGCATCTGACCCGCACGCTCGGACGGGCTCCGACCGCGGGTGAGTTGATATACGTAATGGCGGGTATACGCTTTTCCGCGTTCAGACGTACCTACCACGATGTTGCAATCGAGCCCGAGCAGGTACTCGACGTTATTCTCCGGGGTGTCTTCCAACCGGATGAGCTCGACTGGGACCGCGTGTTCGGTATCGATGTCCGTCCGCTTCCGCTTAAACTTCAGGAAAGCACCCCCGAAAAACTCGTCAACAGCGGGAAGGATATTCTCGGCAAGACCGGCTTTCACGGTATGAATATCTACCGGCTTACCAGCGCAATCGGACTCGGTGTCGGAACCTTCTACAACTATTTCGAAGGAAAAGAACAGTTCACCGTCAGGATCATCGAGACCATCAGTCATCAGATCCGTCAGTTCATCAGCAGTAATCTCCGGTCTGATCTCAGTCGACTCGAGAAAGAACTCCAGGGGATGGTGCTGTTTGCCTTCTATATCAGCAATGTTGACCCGAGCTGCTACAACATAGTCCGCGAAGCCGAGTTTGTCACACCGGCAGCAGTCAGGCGCTACTACGATGACTTCGCGAAAGGCTATGCAAAGGCAGCGAACGGGCTTCGGATAGAGAGCCCGTGGTTCGCGGGAACCGTACTTATGGGATTGAGCCACTATTTCGGTCTTGCCGTGCTGCACGATCCAACGGGCTATCAGGAAGCGTCGCGCAAGACATTGAAAGATATCAGCAATCTGCTGACGGGCGGATTGCGATAGGTCCGACCGATATCACGGCTGAGCGGTCGGCGGAATGCTTTGCTTGCAGCAGCCGTGGCGGTAATGCTATTGTGGCGAAATCACGTTTCTCTTCCGGCTTTTCGGCTCCATGGCCAATTAAAACACGATCGCGGGTGTCTGCTGTTGAAATCGATATCGCTTATCTTCGGAACAACGAATAGTCTCCCGGTTGGCACCCCGCAGAAGGAATTCGAGCGTGTATACCAGCGCATTTACAAGCCCTTTCTCAGGGTCCTGTATAACCTGCCGAACGTTCCCCTGACGCTTCATTACTCCGGGACCCTGCTTACCTGGCTTGACTCGACTCATTCAGAGTTTACCGACGTCCTCGGAGAAATGGTTCAGCGCAAGCAGCTGGAAATGCTCGGGGGAGGGTTCTGGGATCCGGTTTTCAGCCTCATACCGCGGCAGGATTCACTCGGACAGATTGAAGGTTTGACAACCTTTCTGCGCAAGCGATTCGGAAAGCGTCCACGCGGCGCATGGATCACCGAGCACGTATGGGAACCATTTCTCGCGTCTACCCTGAAGAACAGCGGGATCGAACACATCTTCCTCGACGATCATCACTTCAGGGTCGCGGGTCTCTACTCGGAAGAACTTGTAAAACCGTGTCTGACCGAGGATCAGGGAAAGATCGTTGTAGTCTTTCCCGTTCGTCGCGAACTCGAAGAACATATCGGGGTAACCCCTCCCGAACAGGTTCTTGAGACTATACGGAACCTCGCTACGGAGGACGGTGCCGGTGTCGTTTCCATGATGTATGACGGGAGGCGCTATGCGAACGTAAGCGCTAACTCGCATCCGGATTACGATGACCGCTGGCTCGAGCGCTTCCTGACCCTGGCTCAGAAGGAGTCGGAATGGTTGACGCTGACATCACCCTCTCAGTATCTCCGGACACGGCAGCCGAGGAAACGCGCATACTTTCCGGCTACGAGCCACGATGACATGATGCTCTGGACACTCAACCCCCGGCGTCAGCGGACGCTGTTGCATGTTCGCTCGGTGTTGAACGGAAGTGACGAGGACGACGGCTATCTTGCTGGAGGGTTTTTTCGTGATTTTCTGACCCGCTATCCCGAGAGCAACATGCTGTACGCGAAAATGCAGTACGCACATGTGCTTGTAAACCAGATACGAGGGGATAAGTACCGTAAGCAGGCTGCTCGAGAAGAACTCTGGAAAGGACAGTCGCACACCGCGTACTGGCACGGTGCGGCCGGGGGCATCTACCACAATCATCTGAGAAAAGCGGTGTATAGCTCACTGATCGAAGCGGAGAAGGTAACCCGGGAAAAGGGGATTTTCATTCCATCCATCGTGTCCGTCGACTACGATATGGACGGGCTTGAGGAGTATCTCTATCAGGGTCAGGAGATGAACGCATACGTTCACCGTGAGGGCGGGCGTCTTGTCGAGCTGGACTACCTGCCCGAGCCGTGGAACTACATGGACGTGATGTCGCGCCACATGGAACGGTATCACGAGGAACTCGGTGACGACACGGTATTTGACCGGTATACCCGCAGGTCCTTTATCGACCATTTCTTTACTCCCGGTACGACAATCGAACAGTTCGACTCGATGCACTATGCGGAACGAGCGGAGGTGTACAACTGTCTGTTTTCGATTGTGGAGTACAACCGGACAGGCAACCACCTGATTCTTGATTGCACCTTTGAAATTGAGACCGAAGCAGGACCTCAGGCTATGCGACTACGCAAGCGATATCACTTCGAAGGCAGTACTGTCGGCGTCGAAGTGACGCTTGAGAACCGTTCCGGTGCTGCACTCCGCGGGACCTATGGATGCGAACTGAATCTTGGATTCGTCTCGGATCAGGTCGACGCGCTCAGGGTACATGTGTTTTCTGAAGCCGATCCGGCTCTCGCACGAAAGGCTCTTTTGAGAAGGACGCGCACACAGCAGGACCCGGACTCTGCTCACACCGAAGTCGGTCCTGCCCGCCAGGCATTGTCGGCGGTCGGCACCGTGATTTATGAGGATCTGGTCAACAGGCTCGATCTGGCGGTATCGTTTCGTGATCCCGTCGAGGTCTGGAGCATGCCGGTCGTTACGCATTCGATGCACGAAAACCATCTCGATAACATTTACCAGGGCTCAAGCCTGGTCCCGGTCTGGGAGTTCGAGATCGATCCGGGCGCGTCGGCCGTGTACTCGGTCAGCGTCAAAATCAGTAATTCCTGACGATAGTCTTCGTCAATTCTTCCTTGACTATTGGGACAACCGTCTCGCATCGAGCGTTGCCCGGATCCAGATGCGCGTCTGTGGGATCAGATTGTCTTCAGCGAGCAGGAACTGATACAGCGCTTCGCGGTAGTTACCGAGCTCGTACTCATTTCTCCCCAGGTAGAATCGGGCCTTAGAGCTGCTTTCAGGATCGGTGTTTGAGGCGATGAAGTGTCGAAGATTGCTGTTGGCCTGCAGGTTTCCGCCTTCGTGTATCCAGAGCCAGAGGATCTGCCGAAGGTAGCTGTCGTGCAGTTCGTCGATTTCCCCCTCGTCGGGGCGTGCGTCCAGGATTGGTGCAGGCCGTGTGGGCTCCGACTCGATTCGAGTCAGCGTTCGCGTGACCGCGCGCTGCGTCTGTTCATCGAGCACCGCCCGTTGCGCCCGCTCGAGAGCCGGTGGCGCCAGCCGAACTCCCGAGAGCAGGGTGTTTTCTATGCGTACGTCGGGAAGGGTCTGCCGTCGAGCGTCCGAAGCGCCAGGGCCGGTCAGATCCACGATGCGCGGTGTGCGGGTACCCGCGATCTGCACTGCGGTACGACTCGTATTTAGACCGGGCCTCAACGCGGGTATATCTCCGCTATCGAACACCTCCGACTCGATTGCCGTATAGTAAACGCTTATTCCCGGAACAAGATCGTCGGTCACCTGCAGACTGTTGCCCTCGACGACTCCAACGACGTGATATGAGTGCCTGTGAACGGGTCCAGCCGCAGGTGGAGCGAGGGTCCGGATGATGGTGAGTCGCATGTCTTCGCTGCTCGTTCGGATGCTGATTCGAGCCTGACCTGCCTGTGTGATTGTCCTCAGTGAAAGGATCTCACCGACCGGGGTCGGAGGAAGCGGATCGTCAAAACTGACTGTTATCGCACGCTGCGTAGCGTTTCGACCGGGTATGATATCGGTACTCGGCTCGCGGGATTCCCGTTCGGTCACGACCGCGAAATGGTAATCACCGGCTTGTGAGATCTGTTCGGTGTACTGTTCGCTTCCGGCAGGAAGAACTGCAATGAGCTGCGCTTCTGAGACGGTCTCAGTGTCTATCGGTTCATTATGCATGAAGAGAAAAAAACGTCGATCATACTCATCTGGTACCTGCCAGCTGATCCGCACTTCGCCGGCCCTGACCCCGATGGCGAGTCGTTCCGGTATGGGGGAGGATTCTTCAGCCTGTCCTGGAACGATGCTGATCAGAAACAGAGACAACACGATGACGATGCGCACTGACACACTCCTTTTCTTGTAGATCGGCGAAAACTGTCCATTCCTGCAGTGGTCCTCCGAGCCACTCTTCGATATCATACAGGGTAGCACTATTACGAACAGGAGCGAGTTCTATGTTTGAAGAACTGAAAGACCAGGCGGTACGTCTGAACGAAGAAATTCTTGCAACCTGGAGGTCACTTTGACCCCGATAGCATAAGGTCACGAATTCAGGAGCTTGAAGAGAAAAGCGCGGTTCCGGATCTCTGGAACGATCGGGACAGGGCCGAGCAGGTAATGTCGGATCTGAAACGCCTGCAGAACCGTCTGCTTCCCTGGCAGGAAATGAAGACTGAAAGCGAGGAACTTCTTGAGCTGCTTGAGCTCGCGCAGGATGAAGCCGATCAGGACACTGCCGACGAGGTTCGGGCCCAGCTCTCGGGCATGCAGAAACGTTACGAGAAACTCCGGCTGCTTGAGCTTCTCAGCGACGAGGCCGACACAAATCCTGCGTATGTCACGATACATTCGGGTGCTGGCGGTACGGAAGCCTGTGACTGGGCATCTATGCTTCTGCGCATGTACTCCCGCTGGCTCGATTCACACGGCTACACGTATCAGACAATAGAGTTTCTTGAGGCCGAGGGGGGGGTCAAGTCGGTGACCCTTGAAGTGAACGGCGACTACGCATACGGATACCTGAAAGCCGAAACCGGAGTCCATCGTCTCGTCCGCATCTCACCTTTCGATTCGAGCGGGCGCAGACATACCTCGTTTGCGTCGGTGTACGTGAGTCCCGTCATTGAAGACACCATAGAGGTTGATATCAAACCCGACGAACTTCGGGTCGACACGTATCGCGCTCAGGGCGCGGGTGGCCAGCACGTGAACAAGACCGACAGTGCGGTCCGCATGACTCACATTCCCACCGGCATCGTCGTTCAGTGTCAGAGCGAGCGAAGTCAGCACAAGAACCGCGCAACGGCAATGAAAGTTCTCAGAAGTCGTCTCTACGAGTATTATCGTCTTGAGCGGGAAGCCGAGCAGGATGCGAAGGCAGTCGAGAAAAAGAATATATCCTGGGGCAACCAGATTCGCAGTTACGTCTTCCAGCCCTATACCATGGTTAAGGATCACAGGACAAAGGCCGAGACCTCGAACGTGGATGCGGTTATGGATGGTGATATTGACGGCTTCATTGAAGCCTGGTTGCGTGAGACCTGGGAGCCCGCTACGGTTGGGTAGGCATGAAATACACGGGCGTCACGGGATCAGACAAGCAGCCTATACGGGTCCTCGTTGTTGACGACCTCGCGTTCATGCGTGAGGCGATTCGGGATGCACTTTCGGAAACTGAGATACAAGTCATTGGCGAGGCCCAGAACGGACGCGATGCCCTGACCATGTATCAGACGGCGAAACCGGACGTCGTTCTGCTCGATATCGCAATGCCGCACATGGACGGGATTACGGCTCTGGGGAAACTCATGCGCATCGATCCGGCCGCCCGGGTGGTCATGTGCAGCGCCATGGACGAACAGCGTTTGATTATCCGTGCTATACAGCTTGGTGCCCGTGATTTTGTCGTGAAACCGTTCCGGCCGGAACGGATCGTGAGTGCGGTGCGGAAAGCCGGTGGCCACCGGGAGCGGATATGAGCCGACGACGCTACGCATCTGCAGTCATTGCGATTCTTCTCGGAGCCGTGCTCCCCTCGATGCCCTCGAGTGTCTTTGCCGGGGACTATCTCCCGGTCGACACGCGGGACAGCCTGAGCCTGTCGTTTGGTGCACTTTCGGTCGAAGAGGTGCCGGCGGAGTATCAGTATCTCTCGCTGAGTATACCCGGGCTTTTACGGGAAACGCTCTCACGCGTAGAACGACGTATTCAGGATGCGGATGAGCGAGAGGCTTACGCAGCGGCCCTGCGTGCAAGCGCTCTCGAAGACGTAGAGCGGCGAATACGCTCGGCGGTCGCGTCGCGCGACGCCGTGCTGTTTGATCGCTCGGCGCAGGCCTCCGCTCGTCGCGACAGGTTTTCCGCCGAGCTCGAGGAGCTTCGCGAGCTGCGTGCGGCTCTGTTACAGTCACGGACTGAGGAAATTGCCGTGCAGTCAGAGCTTCCCGTCCGGCACGTAGATGCAGATGCATCCCTGCGGGGTTTTCCCGCACCCGGCGAAACGCCCGACTCTGATCTGCTGGTCTCGGGTACACTCGCGTACGAGGACGAGTATCTTCTGATCACGCTGGGCCTGTATCGCACGCTGACGGAGGATGTTCGCACGATTGGTCCGGTACTCGTCCGTCCCGAAGACGTGAACGACGAAATCGAATCGCTTTCAGATCGGCTTGCCCGGCTGCTGCTCGGGCGCGACTTCGCGTCGCTAATCGTTGATCCCGGTCGCTCGGGCGCGGCGGTCTACGTCGACGGTCGGCTTGAGGGGTTCGGACGCCTTGTCATTCCCTACGCGCAGACCGGCACGAGGGCGATACGGATTTCTGCCGCAGGTTTCCGGGGGTTTCGCAGCGACGTTGATCTATCCTCCGGTGAACGGCGGGAACTGTCGGTAGACCTCGCTCCACATCCCCGCACGTCCGTCCAGGTCGTCACCGAACCGGCGGGAGCGCAGCTCTTTGTCGGAGCGGAGTTTGTCGGGACGACCCCGGTCTCCCTCGACCGGCCTGTGGGACCGCGAACCGCCGAACTCAGACACGAGGGGTATCTGTCACGGCGCTTCGTGCTGGATACCGAGGGCGACTCAAACCTTGCGTTCACGCTGACGGCCGCTGAGCGTGACCCTCGGCAGGAGCTGATCGACAGCCGGGAAGGGTTCTACCGTTCGCTCGGGCTGTTTGCGGTGAGCGTTCCGGTGCCGCTGATGCTTGGGGGCATCTTTCAGAGCGAGGTTTCCTACATAGCGGGTAATCCGGCCGTGCCCCAGTCCGCCGCGGAAGACCGCGGAGCGTATCTGGCCTCGATACAGACTGCTCAGGCTCTAGGGGTCGCCGTGAGCGCGAGCCTTCTGGTACACTCCCTGTGGCGACTGTCACGCTATATTCAGGCGGGCAGATACTATCATTCCGACTGACAGCAGGCTCTTGAACCATGAAAAAAACCGGTCTTGGTGCAAAAATACGGGCTCTTTTCACAGGCTCGAAAATCGATGAAGCCCTTATTGAGAATCTTGAAGACATACTGATTGAAGCTGATGTCGGATCGCGGCTTGCCGCGGAGATCGTCGGCGACGTTGAGGCAATGGCCGGTCGTGGTGCCGATCGTGACACAGTCATGGATGTTCTCGCGAAACGGGTATCCGAAGGTCTGCGGGCTGTCGATCTCAGGCCGGATCCCGAAGCTGACGTGACGCTGTATCTGATACTCGGCGTGAACGGGACCGGAAAAACGACCTCATGTGCGAAGCTCGCCCGCTACTACCGGGACGTACTTGGAGTCAGCGGAGTGGTGCTCGCCGCGGGCGACACCTTTCGAGCAGCGGCCGTACAGCAGCTCGTCACCCATGGAGAGCGGCTCGGTATACGCGTCGTGCAGCAGGGCCAGAACGCCGACCCCGCGTCAGTTATCTTCGATGCCCTGGCCAGCGCGAAATCACGTGGAGAACGTCTGGTCATAGCTGACACTGCGGGGCGTATGCACACCCGCGCCGATCTGGTCGGACAACTCGCCAAGATAGATAAAGTGGTGCGGAGGCAGATCGATCCTGCGCATTACCGGAAAGTCATGGTCATCGATTCAACAACGGGTCAGAACGGTTACCGGCAGGCGGAACTCTTCCACGAGGCTGTCGGCGTGGACGCCGCGATTCTTGCGAAGTACGACTCGACTGCCAAAGGTGGCATCGCCGTACAGATCTCACGCTCACTCGGTATTCCCTTCGCGTTTCTCGGTACCGGCGAAACCTATGAGAGCCTTCAGCCGTTTTCGGTCGATGATTACCTGCGCAGACTCATCGGGGATCCGGTCTCAACCGGTATGGATGACGACGTACCCGGATGATCAGAATTGTGCGAGAGATGCACATACTGTTTCTGCTGCTCCTGTTGTGTGCTGCGCCCGTATTGCATGCACTCACCGAAGGGCTTTATCGCTCAAATACCGTCGGCATGAAGCTCGAGCGACTCGGGCCTCCCGACGCCGATCGAGTACTGGATGACGAATTACCCTACGTGCTTCGTGTGCGCCGCCTGTCATCCTCATCCGACGGAACAGTGCGCCATGAACGCATTCTTGAAGGGATCGACGGTGTCGAAGCACGAACCGTAATTGAGACCCGTGGGGGACGACGGATCCGGGAGACCGAGTACACGGACGACGGTTATGAAGAACGGGTGTTCAACTCCGACGGCCTCGTAGAACGTGTTACCGTTCACGATTCCCGGGGTGTTCTTGAAGAGCGCTCATACGCCTACGAAGGTCCCCGCCTGCTCGGACTCAGAAGTGATCATCGAGATCCTGACACGTCGTATCGCGAAACGTTTCGCTACACGTCCGACGGGAGGTTGCGTTCGGTCACTCGCGTCGACGCGACCGGTACCCGCCGTTTCAGTGAGTACCTGTTCCGCGATACGACCCTCGTTGAAGAATGGCATTCCGACGGGCGGGAGGATCTTCTGATCAGATACGGTAGTGCAGGGCAGATCGTGCGCGCCGAGGCGTATCGTGGCGGTGAGCTCATGGAGTGGGAACGCTGGGAGTGGGCGAGGCCGGCTGGAACCGGGCCTGTCGTATTGAGTGGTAGAGTCACCTGGGATGCCGGCACGGGGCGAACGGAGACCTACGCGTTCGACGGAGATGGGCGCGTTGTGACCCATACGACATCGCGGGAAGGTGAGGTCCTTATATCGCGCAGGATGACATACGAAAGTGAACTTCTGCATTCCGAGGAAACAACGCGAAGTGATGGGCCCGACGAAGTCATCAGGTACTATCACAACGAAGATGGCTCGCTGACGCGATCTGAACGTCTGCGGGACGGAAGCATGGTGCGACTTCGCGAATACGGGGAAAATGAGCGTGTCTGGGAAACGCGGTTTATCGCGGGAGAACCGGTGCTTCGCATAGAGTTTATCGCTGAGAATCGCGTGCGCGAACAGGTGCTTCAAGACGGGGAGGTTGTCCGTGAACGGCATTTTTAATCGCCTGCGATGGCTGCTCCTGGTCTCCGGGCGCCATATACAGTCTCGACGGGAAAGCGACGGAAATACCGCCTCGCGTCTCAGCGTGCTTGGCATTGCTGCCGGTGTTGCCGCACTGGTCATGATCCTGAGCATCATGAACGGATTTCAGCTCGGGACCATAGAGGCGATGCTCGAGGTCAACAGTTATCATCTGCGGGTGTACGATACGCAGTGGCCGGAAAACGACGGCGATGCGGAGGCACTGACAGGTCTGCCCGGCGTTATTTCGGCGGTACCGGTGGCGGACCTGGAGGGCATTGTTCACGGGTTTTTCGGAACAACTCGGGGAGTGGCCTTCCGTGGTCTACCGGTGGATGTATTCGATCGCGATCCCGGTTTTGAGCAGACGGTGCAGTCCGTCGCGGGTCGGCTCGATTTCGCCCGACCCGGCACCGTGATCCTCGGCGAGGAACTCAGACGCGCTCTGGGTGTTCGCGTAGGCGATACCATTCCGGTTATCACCCTCGGAGAGTCGCAGCGCGGAGGACGTCTACCGCGCGAAGCGTCACTCGAAGTCACCGGTAGTTTCCGCACGGGTTTCTATGAGTATGATCTGAGTCTCGCCATCATCAGTCTCGACACCGCATCGGAGTTGTTCTCAGTTGGTCGTGAGGATCAGTTCATCGGAATCAAGCTGTCGGACCGCTTTTCCGACCTTCGTGTACGGGAGCAGATAGCTATCCTGCCGGGCGGGCAGGATATGCACGACGTCAGAAGCTGGCGCGAGTATAATCGTGCGATGTTCAGCGCCCTGCGTACCGAAAAGCTCATTATGACGCTGTTGCTGGGACTGATCTTTGTGGTCGTCGGTGCGAACATCTACCAGAGTCTCAGACGCAGCGTGCATGAACGGGCCGACGAGATAGCCATACTGAAAGGCATGGGCGCGGCCCCGCTGGATGTGCAGGCAGTTTTTGTCATAGAAGGCTTTGTGATAGGTACGATCGGTTCCGCTGCCGGCCTGGTGATAGGCCTGCTCGGGGCGAACGAAGTGAACAGGCTTGTAGGCGTGTTTGAGTCCTTCGTCGCGGGTGCACTATCAGTTCTTGACGCGGCCTTCGGTTTGGCAGCACCGTCTGGCGGTGCGGTTTCTTCGACCATGTTTTTCCTTCGAGATGTCCCGGTCGAGCTGTTTTTTCGTGAAGTTTTCGGTATCGTGTTCTTCGCAATCATCGCTTCGGTGAGCGCCGCCTGGTTCGCGAGTCTGCGAGCGAGCAGAATCAGACCGGCAGACGTGCTGAGGGATGAATGAGGTTCTCCATGAACAGTAAACAGACAGACAGCCATATCAGACTCGACGGCGTGTACAAGCAGTACCAGAGCGGGGCAGAACGTCTTACAATACTGCAGGATGTAACGCTGTCGGTCGATTACGGGACGACCGTCGGCATTACCGGTGAAAGCGGAAGCGGCAAAAGCACCCTTCTGAATCTGATCTCAGGCCTCGATGTTCCTTCGGCCGGCTCAGTGTACTGCGACGGCCACCACGTGTCCCACGCATCCGAATCTGACCTCACCGAATACAGACGCAGTTCGGTCGGGCTGGTATATCAGTTTCACTATCTGCTGCGCGATTTTACCGCGCTCGAGAATGTGACTCTGCCGGGCAGGGTTGCCGGTATGGACGTGCACGCGGCTCGTGAGCGGGCGCGGAGTCTGCTCCACAGGGTTGGTTTGCAGGACCGGGAAGATCATGAACCGTCGCGTCTCAGTGGAGGAGAGCGGCAGCGTGTCGCGCTCGCACGGGCGCTCATGAACAGCCCCCGGCTCCTGCTTGCGGATGAGCCGACAGGAAATCTTGACGAGAACAACAGTCGCACCGTAGAAGCTCTCATGTTCGAGCTTGTAGAAGAAGTTGGTGCTACGCTCTTGCTGGTTACACACGATCAGGACCTCGCACAGCGCTGTGCCCGGACACTGAAGCTCTCGCACGGGCGTGTCGAAACGGCATGAAAACCCGTACCTCCCTTTTTCGCATACGATTTGTGTCTCTGTTCGTCGGATATCGTTTTATCGGTGGCGGCACAGGAGGCGTTCGGCGGGTGCGGTCGGCCGTCATCGGTATCGCGTTGAGTCTTCTCCCCCTGCTTCTCGTTCTGCAGGTTGCCGAAGGGATGATACTCGGAATTGCCGAGCGATTTATCGAGGCCGGGACCGGACACATACAGGCACGGCCCCGGTTTTCCGCAGATGAGACGTCCTTCGACCGTATCGCGGCCGGGATACGCGATATCCCGGGAGTCCGAACCGCATTCCCGGAGATGCAGGGGCTGGCACTCGCATACAGTGACATCGGTCGGGCAGGCGCGACGGTCCGTGGCGTAGACCCATCGCTCTGGGACGCTGATTCAGAGTTTCGGCGACTGATCAGGGTCGATGCAGGTTCCTTTGACCTCGAGAATCCTCAGGATGCGATAATGGGACGCGACATGGCCCGGCGCCTTGGAGTTTCGGTAGGAGATCCCTTCAGAATTCTTACCGTCCGTACAATGGGCTCGGATCGCGTCCTTCCCCGAGTCTCAACATTCCGTGTGTCAGGGATCGTATCGACCGGTTATCAGGATCTCGATCGTCTCTGGGTATTCGTCCGCTATGATCGCAGTCGTCGTGTGCTTTCGCCTGAGAGCTCATCGACACGGATTACTATCAAGATTGATGACCCCTTCGGGATCGATAATCCGCTGTTCAGCGGGGACGGTGAAGGCGAAATGACCAGACGCGCCGTAGCCGCGTCGCTGCCCGAAGGCTGGATACAGCAGGACTGGTTTGAGATCGAACGCTCCCAGTACATGAGTTTTGTCGCGACGAGAAACCTTCTGGTACTGGTAATGTTTATTATTGTCTGTGTCGCCGGGGTAAACATCGCCTCGACGCTTGCGACACTCAGCATCGAGAAACGGGAGGATCTGGCCATCCTCAAGAGCATCGGAGCGTCGCCGGCCGACATCCGGCTCATGTTCATGTCTGCCGGGTTTCTGATCGGTTCCATCGGCACGCTCGCGGGCATCGTGTTCGGTCTTGCGCTCGCCGTGCACGTGAATGAGCTTCTGTTCATCATTGAACGGGTCATCAGTATCGCAGCGTACCTGCTCGATCGTATCCTCGTCCCGCTCGGTTTTGCACCAATAGGCGCGGTAGACATCATAACGAGCGAGTTCTATCTCGAAGAGATTCCTGTTCGCATCGATGCTGTAGCGACCGTTGCTGCGGCTGCGCTCGCGGTAACGCTTGCCACCGTTTCCTCGGTCATTCCGGCGCGACGCGCTGCCCGTATTCGCCCGCTTGAGATACTGCGAAAACACTGATGGGCTGATCTTTTTATGTGTAGTGCGCTACAATGAGGGTATATGCAGAAATCGTGCGAACAGTGCGGAAGCGCTGAGGCGGTAATTCAGGTTTCGGTCGCCGCAGGCACTTCCAGAAATGACTTCTCTCTCTGTGAAGTGTGTGCCGAGAAACTCGGTATACACTCGAATCAGCAACACACCCCGGTTCTGAATGATCTGTATCAGTCGATACTGCGTGGATCTAACCGGCTGCGCCGACGGCTCGACGAAAGTCGATGCCGACAGTGTGGTACCCGCTTTGGGGATATACGGCGCTCGGGAACTGCGGGTTGTGCCTCCTGTTATGCCTCGTTTTCGTCGGGTATCCGTGATCTGCTTGAAATTACACGCAGTGATCTGAACTACGGGGGGAGACTCCCTCAGCGTGTTGACGCTCTGAGGCGGATATTTGTCACCAGGGAACAGCTGCGACAGCGACTCGAAGAAGCCGTTGCGCAGGAGGATTACGAGCACGCAGCGAAGCTGAGAGAAGATATGCGACGTCTTGAGAACGGTTCGAGTGAGCAGAACGATGTCTGACACCATATACGATGATCCTGCCTGGTTTGCAGAATCCGGCCCCGACGACGATGTCGTCATTTCTACCCGTGTCCGTCTCGCCAGAAACCTGACAGGACTCGCTTTTCCGTCGCGAATGACCGAGCAGGATCGCAACGAGCTGCTCGTCCGTATGGTCCCGGTCGTCGCGGATGTACTCGCCAGGCCTCATTATCGTCACCTCGACATAAACACCACAGGGCTCTCGCAACTGCGGTATCTCACGGAGCGAAACCTTCTCGCAGGCGATGACAAGGAGCAACGGCCTCTTCTGCTCTGCATACGCAGGGACCAGAAGGTCAGCGTCGCGGTGAACGGTGCTGATCACATACGCATTGTAGGGCTGAGGACGGGTCTGCGCGCTCAGGATGTGCTCGCCGATGTCCGATCCCTCGACGAGGAGCTTGACGAAACACTTCGTTTCGCCGTGGACATGAACTTCGGATTCCTTACCAGCGAAATCGCCTCCTGTGGCACCGGCATGAGATGTGGAACGCTTCTGCATGTTCCTGCGATATCGGAAACCGGTGAACTGCAGGATGTTCTCTCACGGGTTCAGGCGGCTGGATTTCGAGTAAAGCGATTTGCATCGTCGCAGGACAGCAGCCTCGGTTCGGTGTACCAGATCTCTGACCGCGGAGAGTTCGGAAAGAGCGAGGAAACCGTTATTCGTGAACTCGAGGCGGTGACAGGGGAGATCGTGCAGGTGGAGCGGGAAAGCCGTCTGAAGCTTGTTGAGCAGGAAAGCTCTGATTTCCGCAGGCACATAGACGAGGCGCTCAGTTTCATGAGAATGGCTACGGCTCTCGAGACCGAGGACGCGCTGCGGACGGTGCTCTGGCTACGGGTCGGAGCGGCGGTCGGACTGATTCCCGGGTCGAGCACGGAGCAGATTACTCCCTTGTTGTTCGAGGTACAGAAAAGCCATATATTGAGGGGCATAGAAGCAGGCGGAGGCAGTATCGGGACCAGGGGGGACAGTTCCGGTATTACCGACAGCATGGTCGCTGCGCACCGGGCGGACCTGGTACGCAGGTTGTTGTAACTGAACGCAAGAGGCTCGACCGGCCTCAGGGCCTGCCGTGAAGGCGGTGGGCGAAACGATTAACTGGCTGTTCCGGCAGGTACGCCGAAATAGCCACAACAGGGAGCAGAGCGCAATGTTCAAAGGACTTACGCAGCGAGCGCAGAAGGTACTCACCATTCTTGCTCAAGATGAGGCGAAACGCTTCCACTCGGATCAGTTATTGCCGGAGCATATTGTCCTGGCCCTGCTCAAAGAGGGCGGTGGTCTGGGTTACAAGGCTCTTCAGAAGTGCATAGTTGATCCTGCAAAGATGCAGATTGAACTGGAAAAATCGATCCCCCGTAAGAAGAGCGGGTTCATTCTTGGTGATGTTCCTCCTTCTCCGCGCGGCAAGAAAGTACTTGAAGATTCGGCCGAAGAAGCTCGTCTTCTTGGTCACGAGTACATAGGCACCGAACACCTGCTTCTCGCGTGTGCGCGTGAAGAAGACGGTGAAACATCCCGGGTTCTGGCCGACTTTGACGTTACCGTGGACCGCTTACGGCAGGAAATCGCCGAACTGTCCGGCACCTCGCCGACAGCCGCGTCCGGTATGCGTTCGGCATCGCAGGCGAAGCGGAAGGCAGGTGGGCCGGGTCAGAAAAAGAGCACTCCGACGCTCGACGACTTTGCCCGGGATCTGACCGCCTACGCGTCGGCGGGCAAGCTGGATCCGGTTGTCGGACGGGCTCGTGAGATACAGCGGGTCATACAGATCCTTGCCCGCCGAAGCAAGAATAATCCGGTTCTCATCGGGGAGCCGGGCGTCGGGAAGACTGCCATCGTCGAGGGGCTCGCCCTTCAGATCATCGACGGCAGCGCTCCCGAGGTGCTGACCGGAAAACGCGTCCTGACGCTTGATCTTGCGTCTCTGATCGCCGGTACCAAGTATCGTGGTGAGTTCGAGGAACGTCTCAAACGGGTCATGAAAGAAATCACGACCGCCGGGAATATCATCCTCTTTATCGATGAACTCCACACGATCATCGGGGCCGGAGGTGCCGAGGGCGCCATTGATGCATCGAATATGCTCAAGCCCGCTCTTTCGCGCGGCGAGATACAGTGCATAGGGGCGACGACGCTCAGCGAGTACCGTAAGTACGTGGAAAAAGACGCAGCGCTTGAGCGACGGTTCCAGACCATATTCGTCGAGGAGCCGAGCGTCGAAGAAACCATCGAGATTCTTCGTGGAATCAAGAAACAGTATGAGGATCACCATAATGTGAGCTACACACCCGGCTCACTCGAGGTCAGTGCGACGCTCTCGCGTCGCTACATCACCGACCGGTATCTTCCCGATAAAGCCATCGATCTGATCGATGAGGCAGGCAGCCGGAAGCGTATACATAACAGCGTCAGGCCAACCGAGCTCGCCGAACTCGAGCAGACGATAGAGAGCCTCACGCAGGAAAAGCTTGCGCTTGTGAACAGTCAGAATTATGAGCGCGCGGCCGCAGTGCGGGATCAGGTTCGAGAGCTGAAAGAGCGCGTGGAGACCATGCGCAATGAATGGAAAGTGACACTCAAGACGGAGCACAACGTGGTGGATGCCGAAGACATTCACTACGTAATCTCCGATATGACCGGAATTCCGCTGCAGCGCATCGCTCAGACCGAGCAGGAGAAGCTGCTCAACGTCGAAGAGGAGCTCCACAAACGGGTCATCGGACAGAACGACGCCGTTGGAGTCATCGCGGGTTCGATACGACGCAGCCGGACCGGGCTCAGTTCACCGCACCGACCTATGGGAAGCTTCGTCTTTCTCGGGCCCACCGGTGTCGGAAAGACCCTCCTGGCGAAGACTCTCGCGGAGTTCATGTTCGGCAGCCCTGACGCGCTGCTGCGCATAGACATGAGCGACTTTATGGAGAAACATAACGTGAGTCGCCTTGTCGGTGCACCTCCGGGCTACGTCGGGTACGAGGAGGGCGGCTTGCTGACCGAACGCATCAGGCGTAAACCGTACAGCGTTGTTCTTCTCGACGAGATCGAAAAGGCACATCCCGACGTGTTCAACCTGCTGTTGCAGGTTCTTGAGGAGGGTGAGCTTCAGGACAACCTCGGGCACAAGGTCAGCTTCCGAAACACGATCATCATAATGACCAGTAACGCCGGTGCTCGTGAAATTACGCGCGACAGCCTCGTCGGGTTCCAGAGCGGAGATGACAGCGTGTTCGACTATCGTGAAATCAAGGCCTCGGCAATGAACGAGCTGAAACGCTTTTTCCGCCCTGAGTTCGTGAATCGGGTCGATGAAATCGTCGTCTTCCACAGCCTGACCCGTGATCACGTGCGAAAGATACTCGACTTCGAGCTTGCAGAGGTCCAGACCCGGCTTGCCGACAAGGAGCTCATCCTCGAGGTCAAACGCAGCGCGAAGGATTACCTTATCGAGCACGGCTACGAGGCAAAGTACGGAGCTCGACCCCTGCGGCGGACCATACAGCGCGAGATCGAAGATCCGCTTTCAATGGATATACTCAAGGGACGCTTCGAGGCCGGAGATCACATTATCGTGTACCTCAGAAGTGGCTCGATTTCGTTCAAACAGGGGCCGCGTAAAGCGGTGGAAACATCCCTCGAACTCGCAGGAAGCGGCGCGGCAAACCCGAATTAGTCAGACTCGGGCGAATCCGCCGCCCAGTTTAGCATGCGACGAACCGCGTCCCGCTCCGATCTTCCGAAGACGAGGGGGACGCGTTCCTCGTTACCTTCAAGCGTTATCGTGATTGTCGGTGCTGACAGTGCGCGCTCTATCTCCCGGTGTAACTGCTCGTCAACCGGTATTCGCACAGACTCGAGGTACCAGCGCGAGTCGCGTGTACGAGCTACGGTTTCGTCTGGAAAGCCGAAGCGGTACCGCTCATTACCAATACGGATTTCCATCGCACGAATATCGAACGGTGCCCCGGAAACCGGTCGAAGCACGTCTATCGCTGCAATCAGGTGTGCACCGGTCGAGGAACCGCGAGCTGCTGTTTCGTTGTACAGATATATCTGATCCCCATTCCATGGATTGCGCTGCGCGTCGTAGCTGCGAATTACGGTGGGAGTAACCTCAACGGTAAGAATATCGGTGGTCCGACTGGCCGCTCCACGAGCTCCTGGTGGGGCGGGAACACGCGCCTGTGGCACAGCCGTGAACGCCGGTGGGTCACGACGCGTGTGTCGCTCCGGGTCAACACGCAGTGCACGAAGGCGAAACGCGGTATCCGAAGGCAGCGACTGGACTATGCTGTTTGCGAGTCGTGCCGCTGCGTTGGCATCTGCGTATTGACCGTCCCGCAAATAGCTTCGCGCCTGTTCGATGAGCGTCTCGGCGCGGTTCAGCTGTTCCCGAAGCGCCTCGGCGTCTTCGTTTGCCGTCAACGGCACGATGAGACCGCACAGTAAAGCACCGAGGAGCGTACATCTGACGATCGCATTTCCGAAGGATGTCACAGCAACAGTGTTGTCATGATTCCGGGCGTTAATCAAGTCTGTCCGGGGGTGAGGACATCAAGCGCGGTTTCTGATAGTATCCGCGGTGATCATGGCGAGAACAGCGAAGAAAAAAACCGTCACCAAAGCGAGTGCCGGAACCAGGCCGGCCCAGAAATCCGCGAAGCAGACAGATAGCGCCGCGGTGTACGACGAGAGCAAGATCAAGACGCTCAGTTCACTTGAGCACATTCGGCTGCGAACAGGCATGTACATTGGACGCCTCGGCGACGGATCGAATCAGGACGACGGGATCTACATCCTTCTGAAAGAGGTGATCGATAACGCTGTCGATGAGTTCATAATGGGCCACGGCAGCAGGGTGGAGATCTCCTTTGATGGGTCGGAGGTGACCGTACGCGATTATGGTCGCGGAATACCTCTGGGAAAGATCGTTGAATGCGTAAGCGTCATCAACACCGGGGCGAAATACAGCGACGAAGTGTTCCAGTTTTCCGTGGGGCTCAACGGCGTGGGAACGAAAGCGGTCAATGCTCTTTCAACGAGTTTTCGTGTGCGTGCTGTTCGTGACGGGCAGTACGCGGAAGCGCTCTTTGAACGCGGCAAACTGAAAAAGCAGACCAAAGGGAAGGCAGAAAAGGAGAAGAACGGAACGCTGATCGTCTTTTCTCCTGACACGGATATCTTCGATGACTACCGTTTTAACTATGAGTTCATCGAGCAACGCCTGTGGAACTATGCGTATCTGAACAGCGGACTGACGCTTGTATTGAATGCAAAAAGCATCGGTGCACCTTCCGGGCGGCAGGTATTCGAGAGTGCGAACGGACTGCTCGATCTGCTCAGTGCAGAGGTGGGCGAGGAAGCCATGTATGACATCGGCTATTTTCGCGGAGATCGCATCGAACTGAGCTTCACGCATACCGACAACTACGGAGAAACGTTTTTCAGTTTTGTAAACGGTCAGTATACCTCCGACGGAGGCACGCATCTGTCTGCGTTCCGGGAAGGCATTCTGAAAGGCGTCAACGAATTCTACAAGAAGCAGTACAACGGTGTGGACGTACGCGAAGGTATCGCGGGAGCGATCGCGGTCAAGCTTGCGGCTCCCATATTCGAGAGCCAGACAAAGAACAAGCTTGGAAATACCGAGATCCGTGGCTGGATTGTCGGTGAAGTGAAGTCGGCGGTGGTTGATTATCTGCACCGGAACAAGACCGCTTCGAAGCGCCTTCTCGATAAGATCGCGAACAACGAGCGGCTGCGCAAGGAGCTTCAGGCGGTCAAGAAGGACGCAAAGGAGAACGCGCGCAAGATTGCGCTCAAGATTCCGAATCTGAAAGACTGTAAGAACCACCTGCAGGATGGACCCAAAGGCGAGGAGTCGACCATCTTCATTACCGAAGGTCAGAGCGCCTCGGGGAGTATGGTGAGTGCGCGAAACGTGTACACACAGGCGATCTTCAGTCTGCGAGGAAAGCCCCAGAACGTCTTCGGTCGTAAACGCGCAGACCTGTACCGGAACGAAGAGCTCTACAACATGATGATGGCGCTCGGCATAGAAAACACGATCGAAGATCTTCGCTACGCACGGGTAGTGATCGCAACGGATGCCGACCACGACGGCTTTCACATCCGCAATCTGTTGCTCACGTTCTTTCTGAATTATTTTGAGGAGCTTGTGCTTGCAGGCCACGTGTATATTCTTGAAACACCGCTGTTTCGGGTGCGAAACAGGAAAGAAACCCGTTACTGCTACAACGCACGGGAGCGTGATCATGCGCTCACGGAGATCAGGAACCCCGAGGTTACCCGGTTCAAGGGCCTTGGTGAGATTTCTCCGAGCGAGTTCGGTCAGTTTATCGGGGAAGACATGCGGATCGTTCCCGTCAATCTCAAGAGCATCAAGAGTATACGCGAAACCCTGACGTTTTATATGGGAAAGAATACTCCGCAGCGTCGCGACTACATCATGGAAAACCTGATCTGACCCTATGGCATACGTAAACACGCTGTTTAACAATAACTTCCTTGAGTACGCGAGCTATGTGATCAAGGACAGGGCTATACCGCACATAGACGACGGACTGAAGCCGGTACAGCGCCGCATTCTCCACAGTCTATTTGAGATCGATGACGGTAAGTTTCATAAAGTGGCTAACGTCGTCGGGCACTGCATGAAGTATCATCCGCACGGCGATTCGTCGATCTACGCAGCACTGGTAGGTCTTGCCTCGCGTGATCTGTTCATCGACAAACAGGGTAACTTCGGCAACATCCTGACCGGTGATGAAGCGAGCGCCGCGCGCTATATCGAATGTCGAGTCCTTCCGTTCGCAAAAAAGGTTCTGTATAACCCGGAGCTGACCGATTTCGAGCCGAGCTATGACGGCAGAAACCAGGAGCCGGTTACCTTTCCGGCCAAGATTCCGGTTATTCTCGCGCTCGGTGCCGAAGGTATCGCGGTCGGCATGTCGACACGCATCCTTCCGCATAATCTCATTGAAGTAATACAGGCGGTGCAGGCCTGTCTCCGTGGCGATGAGTTCCGGCTCTTTCCCGATTTTCCCGGAGGAGGACTGGTCGATGTATCAGATTATGCCGACGGTCAGGGCAAGGTCCGTGTCCGTGCGAAACTCGATACATCAGACCCGAAACGCATCGTAATCCGGGAGGTTCCATTCGGAACAACGACCGAGTCACTGATGCAGTCCATTGAGAATGCCGCGCGTAAGGGGTCGGTAAAGATACAGAGCATACAGGACTATACGACCGAGCAGGTCGAACTGGAAATCAAACTCGCTCGTGGTGTGTACGCTGCCGACGTAGTCGACGCGCTGTATGCGTTTACCGACTGTGAACAGTCAATCTCGGCAAATCTTCTTCTGATTCGGGATAACAAACCCGTCTCCATGACCGTTACCGAAATAATCGAGTACCACGCCGCTCGTCTCGTCGAGATTCTCAAGCGGGAGCTCGAACTTGAGAAAGGGCATCTGCTCGACGATCTTCACGCCCGGACACTCGAACGGATCTTCATCGAAGAGCGCCTGTACAAGCGCATCGAAGAAGAACGATCTCAGGAAGCAATCGTTGCGACCGTAATCGAAGGGTTTAAACCCTTTCACAAAGAGATCCGACGGGCTATCACCGAAGATGATGTAGAGCGACTGCTTCGCATTCCGATCCGACGCATCTCGCGCTATGACATAGATAAAGCGCGAAACGAAATGAAGAAGATCAAGGAACGGCTCGAGACCGTCAGGAAACACCTCGCAGACCTTGTCACGTATGCAATAGGTTTTCTTGACGGCCTTGTGAGCGAGCAGGAAACGCTGCACGAAAGGCGGACGGAGATTGCAAGTTTCGAGCAGGTTGATGCCCGCGAAGTCATCGGACGTAACCTGTCGCTTCGATACGACGACGCAACGGGTTATCTCGGTTACGGTGTTCACGGCGGCAAGGAACTCTTCAAGGTCAACGAGTTTGACCGCATCCTCGTCGTCAGGGCGGGAGGCACCTACCAGGTAATCCGGGTGCCGGAGAAACTGTTCGTCGACAAAGGTATGCTTTCCTGTGGAATAGCGGATAAAGACTCTCTTGCACAGAAAGTATTCAACGTCGCCTACATAGACCGGAAGAGCGGCTGCGCGTATCTGAAACGGTGTCGTATCGAGCAGTACATACTCGAAAAGACATATGAGCTGATACCGAGGGGAGCACAGATACAGGCTGTGACGACCCGGGACAACATTGCTGCCTACGTTCGCTACGTCGCGACCCCGCGCATGCAGGTAACCGAAGAGAGCTTTCCTGTCGACGGTTTTCTGATAAAAAGTGCAAAAGCGCTCGGAACGCGGTTGTCGCCGAAGAAGGTGAAGACTGTACGGTTCATGGCCGCTGATGCAAAGACCGTGGTCGAATCATCCGGAAACGGCACGAAGTCCTGAACCAACGGAGTAACAGATGTATAAGCTATCAATTACGAGACAGAGAGTCGCACAACTGATTGAACGGATACGGACCAGCTATTATCGGGACCATCGACCACTTGAAGCGACGTTTGTGCACAGCCGTGATCCGATTTCGATTCTTGAGCTTGACGACACGACATTCACGCCTGTACAGACAGGCCAGGAGTGGGGTGCCCTCTGGGACAGCGCCTGGTTCAGGTTTCGCGCAACGGTGCCCACCGACTGGGCTGGCAAGACTGCTGTCGCGCTCGTTGATGTCGGTGCTGAGGGCTGTGTGTTTCGGGATGGTGTACCGTGGATGGGACTGACCTACAAGTGGACCGACGATGTCCTTGAAGTAAAGCGACGCGTCCCTCTGGGAACGGTTCGGGGAGGCGAAGGAGTTGAGCTGCTCGTTGAAGCGGCGGCCAATGGTCTGTTCGGGTTTCGCCGGGCTCCCGAGCCTTTCGTGCTCCGACAGGCTGAAATTGCATTATTCGACCCGGAGCAGTGGCAGCTCTATCTCGATCTCGAGTTTCTGTTTGGCCTCGCCGAAGCGATCCCTGAGCAGACCACACGGGCGCGTAAAATTTTCCACGGGCTGAACGAGGTCGCGAATGTCTGGGCGGACGGAAAGGGGCTGGAAGAGGCGCGTGCAATTACCTCACGACTTCTCGGGCATTCCGCTGTCGACAGTGCACCAACTGCCTGGTCGGTAGGCCACGCGCACATCGATCTCGGGTGGCTGTGGCCGGTCCGGGAAACCCGCAGGAAGGGAGGTCGCACCTTTGCAACCGTCCTGCGCATGCTCGATGAGTATCCCGACTACGTATTCGGTGCATCACAGCCACAGCTGTTCTCCTGGGTCAAAGAAGATTATCCCGCTTTGTATGAACAGGTCCGAACGGCGGTGCAAACGGGGAGATGGGAGCTGCAGGGCGCGATGTGGGTAGAACCCGACATGAACATTCCCTCCGGTGAGTCGCTTGTCCGGCAACTCGTACACGGTAAGCGTTTTTATCGCGACGAGTTCGATATCGATGTGCGTAATCTCTGGTTACCGGATGTATTCGGTTATTCGGCTGCTCTTCCGCAGATTCTCAGGAAAGCCGGTGTCGACATTTTCATGACACAGAAAATTTCCTGGAACGAGCGAAACGTGTTCCCGCATCATACCTTCCTCTGGGAGGGGATCGACGGGACGACCATACGCAGCCACTTCCTGCCGACGAACGATTACAACCTCTCCAACGAACCGGCAAAACTCATCGCGTCGGAGCAGCGCTTTCATCAGTCGCCGCAGTTCGACGGGTTCCTGAATCTGTACGGTGTCGGCGACGGTGGAGGTGGGCCGTCGAGGAAGCATATTGAACGCGCACGGCGTGGTTCAGACACAGAGGGGATGCCCCGGGTGAAAATGGCCCCTGCCGAGCGCTTCTTCGAGACCCTGCGCGAGATTCCCGCGCATACACTGCCGAAATGGGTCGGTGAGCTGTACCTCGAGTTTCACCGCGGCACGTATACGACTCAGGCTCTGATGAAGAAACTGAATCGCAGAATCGAGCATCTGCTCCACGACGTTGAGCTGCTTGTGACACTGACCGGCACGGCGCAGGAAGGGAACGCCGAACGCGACCGCATCTGGAAACAGACGCTCCTGAACCAGTTTCACGACATTCTTCCCGGATCATCGATCAACTGGGTGTATCGCGACGCTCATCGGGAGTCGATCTCGGCCGTCGCGGAGCTGACGGAAATGCGAGATGGCCTTCTCGCGAGCCTTCTGAGTCAGAAAAATGCAGAGGTCCGGGAACTCGTTTCAGGAGAGGTTCTGGAGACCGGCCGTCCCCTCGTTGTGTTTAATACCCTGTCATGGGATCGCGTCGTCCTGCTTACCTTCCGTGAGGAAGGCTCTTCCCTGCCGACGGTAATGACGGGAGATGGAACTCCCTGTCCTGTTGTCCGGCGATCGGATGGAGGCGTGCAGGTAAGGGTTCCTGTACCGGCAAGTGGATACACCACGATCACCGATGCTGAGTCCGATCCCGGGCATTCGTCTGCCGCAGACTCTGTCCCTGAACACGGACCGGTCAGCGCGCGCGCTGAAGAACTCGAGAACGAGTTTGTCAAAGTCTCTATCGGGAAAGATGGCAGCATTACGTCGATTTTCCGGAAAGACCTGGATCAGGAATATCTGCAGGGTCCTGCTGCCGTATATACCCTCTGGGAGGACCGACCCTACAAGTATGATGCCTGGGATGTGAGCCATTATTATCGTGAGACCGTTCCCGAGTTCGCCGTACTTGAAACGATGCAGGTCGGCGAGGAATCAGGTTTTTCAGCATCGGTTCGTATGAAATTCCGGATCGGCATTTCGACGATCGATCAGACCATCTATCTCGAGGCAGGCAGTCCGGTCGTGTATGTGTCCTGCGTCGTCGACTGGAAAGAGGAACACTGCATGCTTCGAGTCGGAGCCGAAACGGCGATCCGTGCGGACACCGCCCGTTACGAGATACAGTTCGGGCAGGTCAACCGGCCGACGCACATGAACACGTCCTGGGATGAAGCTCGTTTCGAGGTGGCCGCTCACCGCTATGCGGATCTGAGCCGCGAAGACGCCGGACTGGCTCTGTTGAACGACTGCAAGTACGGCCACAGGATACACGGAACATCCATGGAGCTGACGCTCCTGCGAAGCCCGAAAGACCCTGATCCCGAAGCCGATATCGCTGTTCACGCGTTTACCTTCGCGTACTACCCGCACGCCGGACGGCAGGACCAGATGGCAGTCGTCAGACGCGCGCACGAACTGAACGCACCAGCACTCGTAGCTGATATCGGAAAATCCGTGCCCGCTCTGCCGCAGGCGTCCTACTTCCGGGTGGAGTCACAAAGCGTGAAACTTGAACTTGCCAAACCGGCTGAAGACCTTCAGGGAACCGTTCTTCGAATCTACGAATGTCTTGGTCGTCGGGATACCGCCGTAATTCATGTTCCGGACACATACCACAGCGCCGTAGAGACCGACCTTCTTGAGACGCAAACGGGCACCGTGTCCCTCAGAAACGGGCAATTGAAGATGACCTTTAAACCTTTCGAGATCAGAACCGTGCGTCTGACGTGACCCTCTGTTCAGTCGATGAGCCGCCGCTTCAACCGGACCATTGCGGCAGTCCCGACCAGGCCAATGAACAGCACGATGTAGGCGAGGTCCCAGAGATGTATCATCTCGAAATCCATGAAGGCGAATGCGCGTACGAGTCGCACTGAATGCGTAAGCGGCAAAGCTTCCGTGATCGGTCGCGTGACGGCCGGGAGGTTTTCGATCGGAAAGACGACGCCTCCGAAAAAGAACATCGGTGAGATGAACGCCGAAAAGTAGAAGTTGAAGTGGTTGATCGTCTTCACGAAGCTTGTGATCAGGAGTGAAAGGCAGGCAAACATGAGCCCGGTCAGGAAACCTATGAAGGGAGCTATGATGATTCGAAGCGGCGACAGTATACCGAACGCGGCGACGATCAGGGTGACACTCAGCGTAAAGGTAAAACCTTTGGTCCCGGCCCATATCATTTCGCCGAGTATAAGGTTGTTCGCGGTAACCGGCGAGCCGAGCATTCCCTGATATACCTTGTCAAACTCGAGCCGGATAAAGGTGCCAAATGTGCATTCGAACGCAGCGGTGAACATGGCCGCGGTTACGAGAAGTCCGCTTGCGAGATACTGCAGGAACGGAAGTCCCTCCATCTCGCTAATGAACTCACCGAGCCCGAGTCCTATGCCCACGAGGAAGACAAGTGGCTCAAGAAAAGGCGGGAGGGCATTGCTCAACAGGTTCCGTGAGTAGACCCGCACGTGTCGCAGCCAGACACTGTACACCCTGTGCACGAAGCGCGGAGGCAGGTGGCGGTGAGCGCGGGATGTTGACGATCGTTTTCGACCGTCGTGCTCTTCGAGCTCGGGTCCGTCTACATGTGATCTACTGGAGTTCATTCAGTCGTCTCCCCGTTGCGTGAATAAAAAGATCCTCAAGATTGACTGGTCTGACGATATATCTGCCTGCCGGAACGGCGTGTGTCATGCGTGTCAGCGTGTCCTGGCTGCTGCAATAGTACAGGATGCGGGCGCTCGAATCTTCACGCCTCCATACATCGGAGGGTGCGAGCGACGACTCCAGTGAATCCGCCAGTTCAGGGGCGGTAAGCTCAAACACATGCGACTCCATGTGCTCCTCAAGCAGGCCGCGAGGGGTACCAGCCATGACCGACTCACCCTTGTCCATGATTATCACGTCGTCGGCAAGTTGATAGGCTTCGTCCATATAGTGTGTCGTAAGAAGGATTGTCGTCCCGTTCCTTTTCAGTCCGTGCAGTTTATCCCAGATTACCTGTCTGACCTGCGGATCGAGTCCGGTTGTCGGTTCATCGAGGATCAGGAGTTCAGGGTTATTCAGAAGAGCACGCGCGATAATCAGTCTGCGTTGCATTCCACCGGACAGTTCCCGGACTTTTGCCTTCCTCCGGTCGCCGAGTTCCATAAACTCAAGTAGATAGTCAATCTGGTGCTCGGTGAATGAACGCGACAGACCGTAGAATGCCGCGTAAATCGACAGATTCTGGGCGACGTTGAGCTCCACGTCAAGATTGTCTTCCTGCGGAACCACTCCGGTACGGGCTTTGATGTTCAGCTCCTGTGTACGGGGGTCGAAATCGAAAACCCGCATCCGTGTGTCGCTGTGTGCATCGGGTGTGGCACGCCCGTAGAGCGTTTTCATGATCGTTGTTTTTCCGGCTCCATTCGGGCCCAGAAACGCTACGCAGCTTGACTTCTGGACTCTGAAGCTGACGTTCGACACTGCCCGGAAGGAACCGTAGCTCTTGTACAGGTGGGATACGTCAATGATGGTCTCACTCATCCCGCTACAATAATGAAACGTGCACCTGGCCGTCCATGACCCATCTCGCAAAAAGTGTATGTATCCTGTCGTCGAAACTGTGATAGGGTTCGCCGGTTATGCATGCAACCACAGTTTTTCAGTCTATGTTCCGTCCACGCAGTATGGTTCTGTCTGCCGGTGTTGTCCTCGTCCTCGTCATCGGCCTTGCACAGCTGGATGTATCCCGGGCATGGTTCGCCGCTGACAGCGAATCCGCGTCCATAGTTACCGACCGCAGTTTCGGCATCGCACCTGTGTTCGTACCCACTGAATACAATGCGCTCCGCCTGCACGCGCGCGAAGCAGTTCTGATCGACGTGGACACCGATACAGTACTGTACTCACACGGGAGCGGGGAGATTCGTTCGCTTGCTTCGCTCACGAAACTCGTGACCATGTACGTCGTCCTTGATCTTGTTGAAAACGGCGCCCTGTCACTGGACGACAGGATCGAGCCTGTCCCTGATGCCTTCTGGAACGAGATGCCGGCGCGATCAAGCGTCCTGTTTCTCGGGGTCGATCAGCGCGTCCGAATCGAGACGCTGCTTCTCGGCCTTTCAATCGCATCCGGTAATGACGCGGCGACGGCACTTGCGTATCACATCGACGGATCCGTTCCCGCATTTGCCCGAAGGATGGAGGAAGCACTCGATGAGCTTGGTCTTACCACGCACTCCTTCGTTGAACCTTCCGGTATAGACGGGAGAAACCGTGCCAGTGCGGAAGACTTTGCACGCTTTGTCGCACAGTATCTCAGACGGTTTCCCGATGCTCCGGAACGTTTTCATACCGTACCATCGCTCGTGTTCCCGACCCTTGAGGATTATGCAGGCAGATGGAACCCGGTTTCCGTCACACATCCTAATCGAAATATCCTCATACGCGAGTATCCGGATGCAGACGGTCTCAAGACCGGGTTCACGTACAGCGCCGGATACAGTCTTGCCGCGTCAGCCCGCAGAGGCGGCAGGAGGGTTGCCGCAGTCGTTCTCGGTGTCGATGCTCCGAACGCACGCGTCGGAAGCAGACTGCGTACCGACGATGCCATTGCGCTGCTGGATCATGCCTACGACGCCTACGATGTCATGACACCCGGCCATCCCGCGCTTGACCCTGTTCGCGTGCGCGGTGGGGAAGTTTCGACGGTTCCCGTAGCGGTCGTGCCCCCGGAGATGATACTGCCCCGGGCCGACGTGTCGCTTCTCTCAGGGGAGTTGCAGCTTGATTCCGACATCCGTGCGCCGGTCCGTGAAGGCCAGATTGTCGGTCGAATTGTCTACCGTCTGCACGGAGAAGACCTGGCGGATGCACCGGTGTTCTCACAGAATGAGGTTCGGTCTGCCACCGGCATTCTGTCACTGCTCGATCGTGCCCAGGCAGCATTCGGATTGTAGCTTTTTCGGATCATATGTGCACAAAACGGATAGTTTTTAGTATCTTCCTTTAGTAGAAACAAACTACTCGTACCGAGGAGGACAACATATGTCATTTAGCTTACCGGATCTACCATATGCGTATAACGCACTGGAACCGCATATCGACGAGCAGACCATGCGCATTCACCACGATAAACACCATGGTGGTTACGTAACGAAACTGAACGCTGCGGTCGAAGGCACGGAGTATGCCGACTGGTCTATCGAAAAGCTGGTCGCCGAATACGCATCGCTGCCGGAGAACATCCGTACCGCGGTACGGAACAACGGTGGCGGTCACCTGAATCATAGCCTGTTCTGGACCGTTCTCGCACCAAATGGTGGTGGTGAGCCGAGCGGTGAAATTGCTCAGGCGATCAATTCCGCGTTCAGCTCGTACGCCGAATTCAAGGAGCAGTTCGCAACTGCCGCCGCAGGACGGTTTGGCAGCGGCTGGGCATGGCTCGTAGTGTCCGACGGAAAGCTCGAAATTGTGAGCACCCCGAACCAGGACAATCCCGTTACCGACGGAAAGACACCGGTACTCGGGCTTGATGTGTGGGAGCACGCGTACTATCTGAAGTATCAGAACCGACGGCCGGAATACATCGATGCGTTCTTCAGTTGCATTAACTGGGACCGCGTTAACGAGCTGTATAAGGCCGCGAAGTGAGATAGTCCTGCTTTTACAGGAATTGCGCGAAGGCCGGTTGCATACCGGAGCACCTGATGCTCCTGCACACCGGCCTTTTTTTTGTGTATGCTGATACCGATGCCCACGATTTCGAGGAAACACATCGCCATTCCTGGTTTCTTTCTGCTCTTTTCCGTGTCGCTTGCAGCTCAGACGTATCCGTCGCTTATAGACGATTACGAGCTGCCCGCACCTGACATCGCCCGTTTTCATGGACAGGTAGAAGCAATCCGCGTTTTACGCGTGAGTAGTGAAGCACAACCTGTTCCGGTCCTTGCCATGGAGTTTTCCCGTAGCGGCAAACCCGTGTCACATACAACCTACGGTGATGGACGTTTCCGGTGGCGGTCCGAGTTTGCATACGATGAGCGTGACAGGCTGGTGCAATGGCGCGGCCGGAACGTGAACGGTGATCTCGAGTGGATCTATGAGTACGATTACGACGATCAGGGACGCAGGGTTCAGGTCACCGAACAGACCGGCTCAGGGCTCCTTGCGGCTGTGCGAAACATGCAGTATAGGAACGACGTGCTTGAGGAACAGATTCAATACGACGGTGCGGGTCGGGTGCAGTGGAGCCGTCTTTTTGACTGGAGAGATGGAGGACTTCTACGAACCTGGACCCTGATATTCGCCGATGGAGGAACGGTCAAGCGGGTTGACGAGCACTATTCCCCCTTCGGACGTCTCGTACGGGAAGAACATTTCGACCAGAACAACGCGATAACCGAGGTCCTGAGTTACGTGTATGACCTGTACGGACGAGTTCAACGTGTCACAGCACGTGATGACACCGGCGGAATCAGGCGGACCATCACCTATGAGTACGTCAATAACGATTATCCAGAGCGAATACACAGAGTCGATATGGTGGAGAACATCGAAGTGACCCGTAGTTTTGAGTACAGGTTTGACTCTCAGGGCAACTGGACCGATCGAACGGAACGAATCATCACCGAACGTGACGGCGAACGTGTTGGTGAAGATCACAACACGCTGCAGCGGCAGATACGGTATTTCTGACCGGTAAGACAATGGCCGTGGAGGCTATATGGCACTTGTGTTCATTGTTGAAGATAATCAACTCATACGGGAAGCTGTCAGTCAGTATTTTCAGATTGACGGTACCGACGTGGTCGAGTTTGCTCAGGCATCGGGGGTAAGCGATGCGATTGAAACACAGAACCCCGATCTGCTCATTCTCGACGTCATGCTTCCAGACGAGAACGGTTTTGTGCTTGCAAAACAGATACGGCGCAGCAGCGATATACCAATAATGTTTCTGACTGCGCGGGAGTCGGAGAGCGACAGGATCACCGGTTTCGAGATCGGCGCGGACGACTACGTCGTGAAACCGTTTTCTGCGAAAGAACTCGTTCTCAGGGCGAAAGCACTCATCAGGAGAACCTCGAGCAAGGGGGACGATCCCGAAACGGGTCTGAGCGCGCGATGGGCACTCGGTGACTCGGAGCTGCTGCTCGACAGAAAGCGACATAGAGCATTCATCAATGGTCAGGAACTGTCTCTCACCGCGAGCGAGTGGAAGATCCTTTCGTATCTCGCCTCGTACGACGAGGTGGTTCGTACGAGGCGGTCGATCCTTGGAGAATGCCTTGATTATCTTCACGACGGATCGGAGCGCACGGTCGATACGCATATTGCGAACATCCGCAACAAGCTTGGAGATGACGACTGGATCGAAACAGTCAGAGGGTACGGATACCGGTTCTGTGGTGAAATGCAAGCTGATGGAGAAGCATGATGCGCTCTCTTTTCGCACGGACCTTCGTAGCCATGATTGCGTCTCTGCTCGTCCTGACCCTTGTTGCAGCGGTGTTTTTCTATCTTGGTGTTCGCCGAAGCGTCGGTGAATGGAACCTCTACCGTGATCAGCGCATACAGAATCTCGTCCTACCTATCGTATCCCGTACCTTCCGACAGCAGGCAGCTCTTGAACGGGAAGGTCTTGAAGCAGCCCTCTTACCTTTTCTTACGCAGAACCAGTACCTCTATGTTTTTAACGAAACCGGAGATGCGGTTTTCCTGTATCGGAACGGCGAAATCCTCGATCCGGTCGGTGTGTCTGTTACGCAGTCGGGAGGCTATGTTGGTCTGGACGGCTTCAGGCCGCCGTCAGCGCTTATCCACTCCGACGAGATCATAGGCTTTCTCAGCGCGGGAACCCTGGGATTTACGAGCGACCCGGCGAATCGTCAGTTTCTGTTTTCGATGATGGGAACACTCGCCGCCGTTGTTCTCGCCGCCTTCGGTCTGGCCACTGTCGTCGCAGGGTATCTTTCGCGACGGATAACGGCCAAGACTGCTTCCGTTGCATCAGGACTCGAACAGCTCGCCAAAGGTAATCGTGATGTTCACTTTCCCGAAAGTCAGGCGGATGAGATCCGGACTATCGCCGACTCGGCGCACAATCTTCAGTCACAACTGCTCAAAGAGGAGCGGCTGCGACGTCAATGGGCACAGGATGTCGCGCATGATCTCCGGACGCCGGTGACTGCCCTGAAAACGCAGTTTGAAGCCATGATCGAAGGCGTCATCGATCCTAATCCGGAACGTTTGAAGCTTGTGTTTGCCGAAGTAGAGCGCATCGACGAACTGATCAGCGATCTGCGGGAACTGAACTCGCTTGAAGCGCCTGAGCAGCAGCTGTCTGTTGATGTAATACAAGCAGACGTGTTTCTTGAAGCCCTGTCAGCAAGATTTGAGGCGCTGATACAGGATCGCGGTCTGGAGTTTATCTTCCGGGCGGATGATCTTGTGTTCGAGGGTGACGATCATCTGCTGGATCGAGCGGTATCGAATGTCGTACACAACGCGGTGAAGTACGCGGAGTCGGACGGTAGGATTGATGTGACGATCACATCCGGAGGTCCCGGCGTCATAATCGAGGTGCGTAATACGGGTTTCGTCGACAGCGAAACGCGGTTTCATGCATTCGACCGCCTGTACCGCGGAGAAAACAGTCGGGGATCGCGCGGAAGCGGACTCGGGCTTTCGATCGTACGGGCCGTAATTGATCTGCACAAGGGTACTGTCTGTATGCAGCAGGACGACGAATGCACCGTGGTGCGTATTGAACTGCCTCGGACAATTGAGAGTAAAACATGAAGATGCTATCGAGTTATAGAGTACAGCTTTCACCGGATCGCGGGTTCAGAACGGCCGCTTCGCTTGCCCCGTATCTCGTTCGGCTTGGCGTCAGTCACATGTACTGTTCGCCGTATCTTCAGGCCGCACACGGGAGCACGCACGGCTACGATGTGGTCGATCATACCCGGGTCAGTGAAGACCTCGGCGGGCAGGACGCCCACGATGAACTGTGCAGAACCCTCCGGGATGCAGGTCTCGGTCAGATCGTTGATGTCGTTCCCAATCACATGGCGGTTTCCGGACCAGAGAACACGTGGTGGTGGGACGTTCTGGAGAACGGTCAGCGAAGCCGTTTCGCCGATTATTTCGACGTTGACTGGCAGTATGCCCAGGACAGTGAAAACACGCTCAATCGGGTCCTGCTTCCCATACTCGGCGACCACTACGGGCGGGTTCTTGAAGCAGGTGAGATACAGCTGGTCCGGATCGACGGATCGTTCCAGATACAGTATTACGATCATAGGGTCCCGGTAGATCCACGGAGTCTTTCAGATCTCCTGTTTCAGGCCGCCTCCCGTATCGAGCATCCGGAGCTTGCCTTTCTCGCAAGCGCCCTTGACTATCTACCACTCCCGAAGGCCGACGACAGAGTGAACACGCGCCGGCGGCACCGCGATAAGGAGGTCATACGGGATCGCCTTTCGCTGCTGCTTGAGGACGCTCCGCACGTGCGACGGGCAGTCGACTCGGAGGTCGATCTTATCAACTCCGATGTTGACCGGCTCGATGCGCTTCTCGAGCGACAGAATTACCGGCTTGCGTACTGGCGGATTGCGCGCAGTGATCTCGGGTACCGGAGATTCTTCGATATAAACGATCTCATTGCAATCAGGGTCGAAGATGAGGACGTGTTCTCCGATACGCACGACCTCATTCTTTCCTGGGTACGCGAGCGGAAAGTCGACGGTCTCAGGGTTGATCATCCCGACGGGCTCCGCGATCCGGAGGAGTATTTTCAGCGTCTGCGACATCGAGCCGGAGATGCGTGGATCGTCGGCGAAAAGATCCTGGCACCGAACGAGCATATGCCCGACTCCTGGCCCATACACGGTACGACCGGCTACGATTTCCTGAACGATCTGCAGGCGGTTCTGGTGCAGACGGCGAGCGAGCGTAAGATTACTGATCTGTACCGGTCGTTCACCGGTGAAAGCACCGATTATCACGATCTCCTGCACGAAAGCAAGCTCGAAGTAGTGGAAGATCTTCTGGGAAGTGATGTGAACCGACTGACCGAGATGCTTCTGCTGATATCGTACAGGAACAGGCGGTATCGCGATTTCAGCAGGGACGATGTACAGGATGCCTTGTGCGAGATTCTCGTTTCGTTCTCGGTATACAGGACCTACATTCGCGCGGAACACGGTACGATACGCGATTCCGATCGCAGCCATATACAGAGTGCGGTAGAACGCGCGCGCGAGAATCGCGATGACCTGGATCCGGAACTTTTCGATTTCCTGTATCGCATACTGACCATGGACCTCGGTGGTGACGTGGAACGTGATTTCGTGATGCGATTTCAACAACTGAGCGGGCCGGTTATGGCCAAGGGAGCGGAAGACACAACCTTTTACCGCTACAATCGGCTCATTGCTCTGAACGAGGTTGGAGCGGAGCCCTACCGCTTTGGCATGTCGGTCGATGACTTTAATGAAAGGATGGCCGAGCGCAGTGTCACGCTTCCCCGGTCCATGCTTACGACGAGCACGCACGACACGAAACGGAGCGAAGATCTGCGTGCCCGCCTGCTGGTACTCACCGAAACACCGAACGAGTGGGCTGAAGCGGTCCGGAGCTGGTCGTCGTTGGCATCCCAGTACCGTATCGAACAGTGGCCTGACCGGAACACCGAATACTTCATGTATCAGACCATAATCGGGGCGTGGCCTATTTCAGAAGAACGCCTTAGCGAATACCTCACGAAAGCGATCCGGGAGTCAAAGAAGCATACCTCCTGGACTGAGGTCGACGAGCTGTACGAAGCCGCCGTTCTCTCGTTCGCGCGGGAAATTTTCGCGGATACTGCTATTCAGGCATCCATGCAACGTTTCGTTGAGCATATCGCTCTCGGTGCGTACGTCAACAGTCTGGTTCAAACGACAGTGAAGTTACTCGGGCCGGGCGTTCCCGACCTGTATCAGGGGTGTGAGGTCTGGAACTATAGCCTTGTCGATCCGGATAATCGTCGCGACATCGACTATACAAAGCTGGAACGCATGCTCGAAGAGCTCGATTCGCTGTCCGTAGCCGAGATCATGGACGGTATGGCTGACGCGTATCCGAAACTGGCACTGACACGGGCACTCCTGCACCTGCGACTCGCGCACACGGATGTCTTCTGGGGAAGCGGCAGCAGAGGGCCGAAGCCGTATGCCTCTCTGGACGTAAGCGGCGAGGCTCGCTCGGATGTCCTGGCCTTCGAGCGCGGCGGAGATATAATCGCCGTCTGTCCGTTGCGCTTTCACAGCAGAGCCGGCCACTATCCCGACACCACGGTCGCGATTCCGGAGGGACCCTACAGGAACGTCATAAGCGGCGAGACCGTGCAGGGCGGCACGCACGCCGTGAATGAGCTGATTACGCCGTTTCCGATCTGTATTCTCGTACGGGAGGATCAGGCATGAACCGGGGGACAGCATTCACCGGTCAGACGAATCGCTTCACGGTCTGGGCCCCGACGGCCGCTTCAGTGACTCTAGTTACAGGCGATCTGGAACGGGAGATGGAGGCAGTCGCACAGACCGGGTACTGGTCGATACGTCTGGATGATATGCCGGACGACGGGCGGTACGCGTTCAGGGTGAATGGAAACGGTCCCTATGCGGACCCACGTGCACACCGTCTTCCTGACGGTGTGCACGGCTTTTCGCAGCTGGTCGATCATGAGGCGCACACGTGGAGTGACCGGCGCTTTCGGGCGAGACCATTTGCTTCAGCGGTCGTGTACGAACTGCATATCGGAACATTCTCCGAAGAGGGTAGCTTTGACTCTGCGATTTCACACCTCCCGGAGCTTTCCGAACTCGGGGTGACACATCTGAACGTCATGCCGATTGCTTCAGCTTCGGGAACCCGCGGCTGGGGATATGACGGTGTCGGACTCTATGCCCCGTGGGAGGCCTACGGTGGTCCGGCAGCCTTCAAGCGTTTCGTCGATGCCTGCCATGAGCACGATCTGGCCGTACTCCTTGATGTCGTCTATAACCACCTCGGACCGGAAGGGAACTACCTCGGACAGTTCGGACCGTATTTTACCGATCGCTATCATACGCCATGGGGCGATGCCCTCAATCTTGACGGTCCGCAGAGCGACGAGGTGCGAGCGTTTATCCTCGACAACCTCGAGCACTGGGTCAGGTACTACCATGTTGATGGGTTTCGCCTCGACGCGGTGCACGCCTTACACGACAGTTCTGCCGTTCACGTGCTTGAAGCAATGGCACTCCGTGTTGGAGCTCTCGAACGGGAACTCGGGAAACCCCTGGTACTCATCGCCGAGAGCGACCTGAATGATCCCTCCCTCGTGAAGTCGCGGGATGCCGGTGGTTACGGACTTGATGCACAGTGGAGTGATGATTTCCACCACGCCGTGCACTGTCTACTCACCGGCGAGAACAGCGGGTACTATGCGGGATTTGGTGGCTTCGCGCAGCTTGCGAAGGCTTTGACGAGTGTGTTCGTGCGTGACGGTCACTACGCTCCTCATCGGGGTCGGAGCTACGGGCGACCAGCCGGCGACACTCCCCGGAGTCGATTTGTCCATTGCATACAGAATCATGACCAGATCGGAAACCGGGCTGTTGGCGAGCGGTTGTCACACCTTCTGTCCGAGCGGCGAACCTTGATAGCTGCGGCAGTAAACATCCTGTCCCCCGCCGTTCCCATGCTTTTTCAGGGGGAAGAGTGGGCCTGTACGGCGCCGTTCCAGTACTTCACCGACCATCAGGACAGGGATCTCGCGCAGGCCGTGAGCGAGGGACGACGGAACGAGTTCCGCGACTTCGGGTGGGACCCGGGGGATGTACCCGATCCGCAGGATGAGCAGACCTTCCTGCGATCAAAACTGCGTCGCCGTGAGCAGAAACTCCCGGCGCACGAGCGCATCCTGCAATGGTACATCGATCTGATACGCATACGGCGCGAGGTGCCTTCATTTTCGTGCGCGCTGCATACCGTGCCGGAGGTCGTCTACGATGCGGAGGCCGGATGGATGCTTATTTATCGAGGCTCCTGTGCTGTCGCGTTTTCGCTGTCACGGTCTGGCAGCGTTACGATACCGGTCTGCCGGTTGCCGAACAGCCAGCGCTACGGGGACGCGACCGCCGGATTTCCCGAGTTGTCGGA
This sequence comes from Spirochaetaceae bacterium, assembly GCA_007694005.1. Classification (GTDB taxonomy): domain Bacteria; phylum Spirochaetota; class Spirochaetia; order DSM-27196; family SKKC01; genus SKKC01. The sequence goes on along the minus strand of RECN01000104.1, from coordinate 72,074 downwards.
CCCCGACCCGAAGACAGTACTGCTTGCAAGCGAAGGGGTTGATTTTTCTGACGGCATGCTCACGCTGCCTCCGGAGTCGCTTGCCGTACTCGGTGGCTGAGTCTATTTTCCAAAAAGTGATTCCAGCTCTGCGTCGGAAGGATCGACGGCTATTCCGTGATCGGTTCGTACGACGGGAACGCGCATGAGCTCGATGTTCTCAATGAGTTCTTCTTCCGGATCAAACGTCATGTAGCCCATGTTTTTTTTCCGGTACGCCGCGGACTCAGTGTCTATGAGCTTGTCGTAGCCGCCTGCCGCTGAAGCAATCGCATCGAGTTCCCGTTTGCCGGGGGTCCGTTCTCTCAGATCGACGAGCTGATAGGTTATTCCCCGGTCGCTGCAGTATCGGATCACACGGCGGGTACTCGCGGATTTCTTTATGCCGATGATTTGCGGTATCATATGGGGTAATGATGAAGAAAGCTTTGAAACGTGTCTATCGGGTGTCCACATGAACGTATTCGCGTCAATCATACGCAGGGCGGTCGAGCAACCGAAAAAGCTCGGCCTTGCGCTCGGAGGGGGTGCTGCGCGGGGATTCGCACATATTGGCGTGATTCGGGCGCTTGAGGAAGGTAACATCGTACCTTCATGCGTCGCGGGGACGAGTGCCGGGAGTCTGGTCGGCGCGCTGTACTGTGCGGGCTTTGACTCGCATCGTATTGAAGAAGAGGCACGAAAAATGAAGTGGGCCGATCTCGTTCAGATGACTTTTCCCAGAATGGGGCTCGTGAAGACCGACAAACTCAGCGATCTCGTACAGGAACTGATCGGCGACATTCAGATCGATGATCTGAAGCTTCCCTTCGCGGCGGTAACGGTTGACCTCGTCTCCGGCCAGGAACGCGTGATCCGAAGCGGGCCGGTGCATACCGCAGTACGCGCGAGTTGTGGTCTGCCTGGTGTTTTTGTTCCGGTCGAACGCGACGGTGAGCTTCTGGTTGACGGAGGAATCCGCAACTCGGTGCCCGCCGACGTGGCGCGGTCGCTCGGAGCTGACTTTGTCGTCGGGGTGGACCTGAACGCCGACAATGTCGGTTCGGACGAAGGAATTGACAACGTGGTCGACGTGCTCGCGCGTACCATGGGTATACTCATGTATGCCACCAGTGATGTCGGACGTCGAAACTCGGATATCTTTCTCCAGCCGGATCTGGTCGGCTTCTCATACCACAGTATGGGTAGGATAGACGAAGCAATAGAGCGCGGGTATGCAGCCATGAAAGAAATTGTACCCCGGCTGAGTCAGATCTGCGAAATCGACAGGTAAGCAGTTCAGTCCTGCACGTCAGAAGAGGGCTGCAGCCTGCTGATGCGTACAAAGTCAGGGTAGAAGTCGGCCATGTGCGGATGTGGATGTGGCTGGTCAGGGATCATTCCCGGAACGTACGACAGTTCTTCGATAAAGCCGCGAACTATGGCGTCATTCCGGGAAATGACGTGAATGGGAACCGATCGCGAAGCACCTCTGCCGCTGACTACGGATCCTGGTTGATGATCCCCGAAAAACACGATCAGACTCTCGCGATCCTCAGGGATGAATCGGGTTACGTACTCGGTCAGTACCTCAAACACGTACTCGATTGAGGCGATAAAACCTTCAACGTACTCGGTGCCCGAGAAGTAGTCATTGTCGAAGACCTGATTGTCCGTCTCGAAGTATATCGACCCGTCGCCAAGCCGTGACCAGTCACTGAGATACTCGGGGATGTGGTTGAATGGTATGTGACTTGATACGAGCTGGTAATAGGCAAAGAGGGGACGGTCTTCGAGAGTCCCGTCGTCTTTTCGCTCCTGTATGCGTTCGTGCAGTGCCTGAATTGCGAACTGGTCAGGGACAGGCACGAAACTGAACCAGGGCCCCCGATATCTGAAGTCGTCGTTATACGCAATGAGCATCTCGTCGAAACCGAACACGTCGTAGCCTTCAGGCCAGTCTCCGTGTACGGCTCCGGGTTTCGCCTTCATGTTGTAATACTGTGCTTCTTCAGCGAGAAAATCAGGCAGCGAATAGACCCCGGTTTCAATGAGATTCTCAAAACGGGACTGTCTGTCTATTACATTACCGCTGAACAGTGTTGCCTCTGCAAGCCACGAAAGCCCACTGAAGACCGGAGACTCGAGATAATGGCTTGCAACCGAAAACCCCGCTGACTGCAGACGTTCATAACTGTCGCGTATGACCGGTAGAAGCGCCGCGCGTTGCTCTTCATTCTCGAAAACAGTAATTCCATAGCTCTCGACGGCGAACATGTATATATCCGCGTCCCTGATCCCCGGAAGACCATACGCTTCATCCCGGTCATTTCTGTCCGCCTCGAGTTCCTCGTCGGCGTGTTCGCGTTCGTCGTCATTGATTACAGGGTCGGCGAGCTCGAAACGGTCGATATCCACGGCACCACGCAGCATTATCGGGATGAGCATGTGCGACCACGTTTCGCTGTCGCGAGTCGGAGAAGAAAACACGCGCACGGATACCACGGCTATCATCACAAAACACGCACAGATAACCGCCAGGCGTTGCATGCGGGTTGTCAGGGCAGGGATCTGTAAGGCGGTTGCACGTACGAGCAGCAGATACACGCGCGCGAGCAGAAATGTAAACCCGAGGATCAGGAAGATGACGAACGGCGTTAACGCGGTGACGGTTGCCGTCGCTTCCGGAAAGAGAAGGAGCAGCCCGCCGCGGACGTACGAGATGTCCGACGAAGGAATGAAGCGGCGAGCATACAGAAGCTGTATGGCTCCTTCGGCTACGGAGTATACGAGTGCGAAGCCGATGCAGGCACTGAGCGCGTTAACAAGTACCCGCGAACGCCGGCCGGTGGCATCACCCTGTGTTCGCGTCGTGATCCAGACCAGAAGGATGCCCGCCAGAAGCACGGGTGACGGTACGATGGCGGTGATCGCATACCCCGAAGCGAGCCACCGGTAGGTGTTGAGAAGCGCGTTCAGGAGAAATCCCGCACTGACGAGAAGTACGAGTGCAGCCCGTCTTTTCATGAATCCGCGAGTTCGTGATCTGATGCGAGCAGCTCAACGCGCCCTCGGAGACCACTGCTGACGTATACCCTGCGATTTGCGGTAGCAAAGATTGCTTCATAGTCGGGAAGAGACTCTATGAGCGCCATTCCATCGTCGAGCCCCATGACGAACACCGCCGTAGACAGTGCGTCAGCACCAATTGTATCCGGTCCAATGACCGTCGCACTCGTGAGACCGGATCGTGAAGGCATGCCGGTCGCAGGATCAAGAATATGATGATAGCGTATCCCGTTCTGCTCGAAATAGCGCTCGTAGTCACCGGATGAGACTATGGCCAGATCGACGAGCTCCACAACCGCGAGCAGGTCCTGTCGCACCGAGGACGGGTGTTGCACCCCGATTCGCCACGGGTTCCCGTCGACACGGGTTCCTATCGTGAATATGTCACCGCCAAAGTCGATAAGGGCGTGCTGAATCCCTGCTTCACGAAGAACTCGCGCAGCTTCATCAACCGCATACCCCTTTGCGATTCCCCCGACATCGATGCCCATGCCTTCTTCGGGCAGAAAGATGCGGTTCCCATCGCTAATTGAAATCCGGCGGTAGTTTACCAGCGGAAGCGTATCCTCGATCTCCGATGGTGCAGGCACCCGCTCCCGGGGCGTGCCGATGCCCCAGAGCTCGACAAGAGGGGCGATGGAGATATCGAACGCACCACCGCTCAACTGTGCCCATCTGACCCCTTCAGAAACGACCAGCGCAGTATCGTCCGAAACGGTAACCGGGGACAGGCCTGTATTCCGGTTGACTTCGAGTATCTCCGTGTCGTCGTATTCGGACTCGTTGATACTCATGAGCCCCTGAATTTCGGATACGCGGTCGAATGCCCGGGAGATCGCCTGCGAGGGATAAGAACTGTCGAACACGCTGATCGTCGAAGCCGTCCCGAGAAGAAATCGGGTCTCGCGCGTCGGGCCGCTGTTTCTTGAGCATGAAATCGAAAGGCTGAAGACAAGCACTGAAAGAATTGCAGTTACGATGAAATAGTTTATGCGTTTCATAGAATGCCTGCAGTGTATCAAAATACCCGCTCAAGAACATAGACAAAATTCCGGTCCGTGCCAAAGACCATGTGCCGTCCAGCGCTTACCGGAGGACTGAGGATCACTCCATTGGTCTCGAACTCCCATACCCGACTCCCGCTGCGGGCACTGAGCGCTACAAGCCGTGGCCCGGTGCGCTCTTCTCCTTCGGGAATCCGATCGTCCCGATCGCCATGGATACCAATGAACACGGTGTCGCCGACGACCATGGGTGCGCTTGACGTGTGGTGGTTGAACTGCTTCTCCCACAGGATGTTTCCATTGTCCACATTCAAGGCCCGAACCGTGTTGTCGCCTCCCGCAACGATCACCGAGTTCCGCCAGACTGCGGGCGCCTGGTAGTCGAGAATGTTAAGCAGATCCCGACGCCAGTACCGGAACAGATCATCAGGTGCGTGTGTACCGAAGGTTGAGGAGAAGCTTCGCGACCATTGTATGTCACCTGTGTCAAAGTCAAGTGAGTAGGTGTTAAATATCAGACCGTCGCCGCCGAAGCGGCTGGTCTGCATGATCATTGCGTCACCGGTTGAAGCCGGGAAGCTGTACCACGTGGCCTGCATGATCTCTTCCGGAAGGAGCCAGAGATGTCGCTGTTCCCGAAGATCGTATACGCCGAGCGTCCTCGGGTTTTCAATCGGGCCGGGGGTCAGCATGAGTCTGTTTCGGTCAACCTGCAGGCTGACGCGATGCCATACGGGATTATCGATGTAGTGTTCGAGTTCACCATCAAGTGACAGGAACCAGATACCCCCTCCGTCACTCCCGAAAATGATCTGGTCTTCGTGTCGAATAACGGTGCTCTGAACGGTGCTGCCGGTGTTGAAGCGCCAGGCTTCCTCGCCACTTTCCCGATGTACCGCGTATACATGACCGTCGTTCGAACCGAAGTAGACGTGAGTTTCGTCAGCATAGGGTACCGAGTTCACCGGAGCTCCCGTTCTGTATACCCAGTCCATATATCCTGTCTCGATGTTCATTGCGTAGAAGTTACCGTCTGTCGTTCCGAAGTACAGACGGTTTTCACGGATGACGAGATTGTTGAATGCAAAACCGCGCTGGTCCTCCGACTGTAACGAAAGCTCCCAGCGTATCCCAAGCGGCGGTGTCATGAGGTTACGACTGTGACCACGGCCGCCCTCGCCACGAAAACGCGTCCACTCGGCCTGCCCGGTGCAGCTGCCAAGCAGTACCGACAGCAGCAGACATACGGCAGCCGTCGTTCTTGAACTATGCATAGTGAAGACCTCGCAGACTGAACAGGCGTCGGAACACGGCACGGAACCCGCGAGGCTTCAGAGCCGAACGCGCAATCCGGTATTCCGTCAGCATCGATTCACGCAGTACCGACGGGTCCTGTAAAGGTCGTCCATACATCGCTGAATCGTAACGCAGCGCGAACCTGAGAAGATCGGGGTAGGTGTCCGAATACTCAAGAATCGTCGCTGAACGTGGTTTGAGACGATGTCCGTCTGCGGCGAGTTTCATGAGGAGAAGGCGGTATCGCGCCCGCAGACCTCCGCGGTCCGGTCTTCGGGAGCGAAGGGCGAGATAGCCTTCCATTCCGTAACGCCAGAGGTACAGAAGCGACACAAAGACCACAAGGAGACGAAGAATCCCGCGTGCGATCTCCGGCCAGGGAATGGTCGTCTGCGGAGGCGGGTCCCGCGGATCGATAATCGGAATAACGACTCTGCGTTCATTCGGATCGCTTCCCGGTTCGGGCGGGATGGCGTAACTGGTAGGCTCGAAGTCCGTCCAGCCGTATCCCGGGATCCAGAACTGAACCCACGCGTGCCTGTGGCTGGTCGTTACCAGCAGGAGATCGTCAAGAGAATACTCCTGCAGAAAGGGAAGGCTGTTCTGCAGGACAGCGAGGCCCCGGTCATGGGCTGGTGTCTGAAGACTCTCGGCCGCGAGATAACCGGTAACCACCCGGGACGGTATTCCGAGCATACGACCCAGGATTGCGGCAGTATTGGAGAACTCAACACAGTCACCGGAGAGGGTCGTCGAAACGAAGTTCGCCATATGAGCCGGAGAGAAGTCATCTTCAAAGCCGAGCTCGTACTGAAAACCCCGGAAGCTCTGAAGGATAGCAAGAATGCGCTCGTGCAGGTTTTCGGGAACACTCGGAATGTGTTCATCAATGTGGTTCTCGAATGCAGCACGATGCTCGGGCTCGAGCTCAATTCCTGTCCATGAGGAGAATCGATTCTGTTCCTCGGGGCTCAGGTCGGGAGCGCGCCGGAGGACGTGCGGTGGCGAGTTCTGCATCCGTGAAACGCCGCGATACGAGTAGGAGAACGGGTAGTATCGTGTCTGATACACGGTCGGCTCGGCAGATACCGGCAGATAGGGCAGAATGCGGTCGGGAAACGTAGAGTAATAGGCTGTTTCGACGCTCGTCCGCCCGCGGTCGCGACCGATTGAGGTGTTCTGCCAGGTTCCGGCGAGGCGCCGATGCACGAGATCGTTGAGTGCCTGGTCCTCGACGGAAACGAAGCCGTGTTCGCGGTCGAAACGGTCCCGGTACCCGTCTGCTGCGTAGACCGGCTCAAACTGCGAGGCGACAACGAGTACTGCGCGCTGCTCGTCTGTTCCTCCGCTCCCGGTTCCCCAGTCCTCGGACGGTATACCCGAGAGTTCGTACTCGTCGCCGTCGCCACGTGTGTCCGACGTGTCTCCGCCGTGCCCGTCACCGTCGGAACTCCGGCTGCTGTTACGGTCAGAACCACCGTTCCTGTGATCCAGCAGTTCCTGTGCGAGGTCGTCGAGAGACCGGGATGGTGGTTCTACCTGCCGGCCGAGAAGATTTGTCACCGGATTATGAACGAGAAAATCCTGGGGAAGCAGATAGGCGAGCGAGAAGAGAGAGATGGCCGCAATACAGATGAACAGCGTGCCTTCGACGAGGACGCGCGACCAACGGTCTCTCCACGGTGAATTGTCGCTCCCGTTCCGTGTGCCGTATCCAAGGTAGGTCGTAATGATCGCACCGTGCAGAAGGAACGCGAAGACAAGAAGCCCCAGAATGAACTGTGTTGCAGTCGCGGATTGTACGGCAAGGAACTCGCTCGCACGAGAAAAATTCAGTATGCGATAGTACAGTATTGCAAGACTCGCCTGTTCTACGATGAAGAGCCAGCGAAACCGTGAGCCCAGGTAGAAAAGAAGAGCGGTAAGAACGAATGCTGCAAGCCCCACCGATACAGGCAGTATCGGGGACGCGTGGAGTCCAATGAACACTCCGGTCACGGCTACCGGCAGTAGACCGAGTGTTATCCACGCACCGAAGCGAAGTCGTGGAGGGGCGGCAAAACACGCTGTCAGCATCTGAAGCGGCACAAGACCGAACCAGATCATCGCTGCGCCTGCGTTGTACCCGATAACAACTCCGGGGTGGAACACCGGAACGCTGACGGCGACAAGATACAGCATCATTCTGCTGAAAAAGATACTCCGTTTCATAATGCATCCCTCTCAACTGCGCCCGTACGCCTCTGCACCATGAGGATTACCTCCTCGAGGAACACCGAACCTGTCGTCCGACCCGTTTGCGTCTCAGGCTCGACGAGACGGACCGCACGTGTGTTTACCGGAACAAGCCGGCTGTCAAACGAAATTGCGAGAGGCTCAGTTGAACACAGCTCTGCTTCTCCGGAAGCCTGTAAATGTCCGGTGGAAAAGACCGTCACCGGTACGCCCCGATGTCGCGCCAGAGCCTTTTGTGTATCTGTATCGAAGGGAGTGGTGAAAAAAACGACAAGTCTGTCTTCGGTCTGTACCGGCAAATTCGGTGGTTCCGGTCTCAGCGAAATTCCGGCAAGCGTACAGGCCAGCCGGTCGGCTGCGGCAGAATCGTCGACGGGAGTCACGCCGTCTGCGGTGACTACCCTGAACCTGAGACTGTCATCCGTTGCGAGCAGGGTCCGGACGAAGGACAACAGCCAGCCGGTGAGGTAGGACAGGTGAGCGGCGGCCAGCAGCGAGTCAAGGCGTGAGTCACCAAAGTGCCGCAGATATATCGTGATGGTGGTTTCCTTGTTCCTCGTCTCTGGTGAGATGCGGGTTATAAGAGACCTGAAACGCTGGGACGCCTTCCAGTTGATGTCACGAACGCGATCGCCTGCGATATACTCGCGCATGTAGTAACGCGTTTCATCCGGGTTACGGGTCCTGTCTGTCTCCGACTGCCCTGATGACACCTGAGGTTGCGTGATCTGCGGTCGCCCTGGCAACTGTGGCCTGACACAGACGGTCTGCCCGAACGGTCTGCCAAAACCCGCCCGGGTCAATCCGAAGAGATCACGAATCTCGGTGTTTCCCCTGAGCCTGAGCACGCCAGCGAGGGGCAGGTTCAGAAACAGCGTGAGCGGATTCGCCTGAACGGTCGCGCGTTCTTCGAGCACGTGATACCGGATCGCATCAGAAGCCGAAAACATGCCGGATACCCTGACGTGTAATCGAAAAAACAGCCACGCGGTCGCACGCGGAATCGACAGTGATACGTCTCCCTCTGCCGCTGGTCGTACGAGCGAACAGGAGAGTTCGTCGCGGATTGCCCAGGTGCATTCGGTGTTCGAAAAGCGGACGGCTTGTACGCGCGAAAGAACCGTCAGCATGCATGGAAGGAGAACAGCAAGAAAGCCTATCAGACTCTGATATACATCGTCTGTTGAACGGCCGCGCGCTGCCATGTAGACGCCCGTTATGATCACAAAAGAACCGAGGAAGGTGAACGGGTAGTACGTACGTATCTGCTCTGCGGTATGGCTGCTCTTCAGCGACTGCATGAACGAGCTCATCGTACCGGAATACCCTCTGCGCTCACGTTGGTCAGCACGTCCCGAATGACGTCTTCGGCCTTTCCCGCGGCGTTCTTCATGACAAGTCGGTGCGTCACTGCGGCGGGAAAGATCTCCTTTACCAGATCTATCGTCACGAAGTCCTGTCCGCGAAGAAGGGCGAGAGATCGTGCCAGCCGGGAGATTTTTACCCCGGTCCGCGGGCTTGCTCCTACGGCAACATCACTGTGTGCGCGTGTTTCCCTGACACAGGATACGATATACGAGATGATTTCATCGTGGATGTACACATCGTCAACGGCCTGTTTCCAGGCACGCACCTCTTCCCACCGTACAACGGGGCGGAAGCGGTTCCAGGAATCGGTCTGTCCGTGCTGGCGTACGATCCGGGCTTCATCTTCCTCTTGAGGATACCCCATGGAGAGCTGTACCATGAACCGGTCCAGCTGTGGTGCAGGCAGCGGAAACAGGTGCGCTCCTTTGAGATTCATCGTCGCGATAATGAAGAAGGGATCGGTCAGAGGATACGTCTGACCCTCGACTGAAACCTCCTGTTCTTCCATCGCCTGGAAGAAGCTTCCCTGGGTCTTGGGAGTAAGCAGGTTGATTTCATCGCAGAGCACGAAATGACTGAAGATCGGCCCACGATTAAACGATAGAGTGGTTCCATCGGCAGTGATCCGGTTGTACCCGATGATGTCCTGTGGAAGAAGATCAACGGTGCACTGCACACGGTTGAAGTCATCCATATCGATCGGGGCCGTGGATCGATCGCGGTCCCAGACGATGCTCCCGGCCAGTGCTCGTGCAAGGCTCGTTTTTCCGACTCCGTGACTGTCCGCAAGCAGGACATGCCCTCCGGCCATATATGCAGCCACAAGGTATTCGAGCTTTTTCTGATCGATGGAAATCACAGTTCGAATGTTACTGATCAGTTGCCCGACACTCGCATGAATATCAGACGGTGTGTACGTGTCCATGTCTGTCCACGTTAGAGCGTTCGTTCGCTGTCCGTCAACTCGTTTGACCAGTCGGATATCACCGCACCGATGAGAAATCGAACGCGCTCGAAGCGATAGATTCGTTCGCTCTCAATGATGTTTGCGAGATTATCAGCATACGCGTATCGGTCGGGTCGGGTTCGAAGCATCGTAGCAGCACCTGTGGCGAACTCGCGGGCGTCATCGAGCAGATGGTCGAGGACGCGATGCACGCCATCGTCCGGTTTTGTCCCTATTCGTTCCCGGAGGAACTCTATTGCGTCGTACCGGTCCGCGAGAAAGCGCACGTACAAGGTGTAGAACCAGCTGTGTATGTCGATGAGGTCGGCAACCGCCAGGATCACCTCGTCTCTCAGGTACTCAGGAACGTCATCTCCGGCCAGTGCACTGAAGAGGAGGGTGATTGAACCCGTCTGGCGAAGCAGCCGAAGCGCTTCCGTCGCCCGTATTACCAGGTAGGGGTTGTCGGTCAGGCGCAGGACCATTTCGATGCGATGGGTTCCCGACGTATCGTTCAGTCTCCCGAGCGCCGTCATCGCCTCACCGCAGAGAACGTAGTCGTCGGAATATACCGCTTCGCGCAAAGCCTTGATCGACTGACGCCCGGGATAACGCCCGAGTATGCGCGCCGCCAGGTAGGCCGTTGTATAGGGATGATCACCGAGTTCCTGTATCAGGGCCTGCTCGATGTCGCGATGATACGGGAGCTGTTCAAGCGCGGTCAGTGTCTCGCTGCGTATCGCGTAGCTCGGCGACTCGAGTTTCTTCAAAAGGCTTTCCCGCGCAAATCTGCTGCCGGTACCACCGAGGCCGCGTATCGCCGAGCGTTCATGATCGAGGTCGGAAGCACGGTCGAGACGATCGAGCAGGGTCATTGTCCTGAGATCGCGGATAGAGAAAAACACGCCTATTGTGCCACGGAAGGAGTAGGCTCCGAGGCGTTCAAGGCGGCTGTAAAGCAGGACAAGAATCGCAATCGCGACGAATATGCCCCCGTAGTACCACTGGTAGACGGTAACCGGGTCAGAACCTCCGGTTACTGAATGAAGAATATCGAGGACCACGCCTCCGCCGAAGGATCCGATGCTGCCCCCGATGCCAAGGACGAGAAAATAGATTATTCCCATGTTCATCTGGTCGCTCGGCTTGAGCATTGCGTAGTAGTAACTCTGGGAGCAGGATTCCGCCCCTGCGGACCCGAAGGAGGAAACAAAGAAGATCACGGACAGTACGGCGAAAACGGCTAACCCGGTCGCGGACGGTGAGAGCATTGCAAGCCCGTAGCCTATGAGTGCGATCAGGACGGTTGCGATGATCAGTGGTTTTGCACCGACACGGTCGAGCATGAGCCTGATAAACAGTCCCATCGCAATTGCGCCTACGTTTCCGACGACTCCGTACGCGATCGCGGCGCTGTCAGTCTGTGCGTACACCTCCCGCGCGTACACAATGAGAAAGGGGCGAGCTGCGCCGCTGATCATTGCAAGCGAGCCGAAGGCCAGCAGGAAACGGCGAAAACGGTAATCCGCGAAGGTTCGGTGTATCGCGGTGGCGAGTCGCTCCGACGCACCTTCCTGCACCCCGGGTGGCTCTGGAACACGGGCAACCACGGCACTCGCAATGAGACCGAAGCCGACACCGAAGGCGATGAACACAGCGTACCGGGTGAGCGGGGCGTTATCACCAAGCATCAGGGCAATGAGCAGCCCGGCAAATACGGCAATCACGTTCGCGATGATCTGAAATCGCAAGAGAAACGCACCACGATCGGGTCCCGACGAAAGCTCGCCGAGTATGGGGCTTTGTCCGACGAGACCGGCTCCCCGGAACACATTGAACGCGAGCGTGGAGAGGACAAAGACGACGGGAATGGCCTGATAGAAGCCTGCTGAGTGCAACCACGGTATTGCAACGAGCGGAATCACCGAGATATAGCGCAGCGTCCATCCCAGTGCAAAGAGTCGCACGGCACCGAGGTGTATGCCGAATTTCTTTCCGACAAGCATGAAGAAGAACGAGATGTACAGGAAGCTCGACACAAGGCCGACGATCGTACGATTCGCTTCGAGCCGAAGGAGGAACAGGGTCAGTATGTTTCCTGAGAGGAGGAGATAGCTGAATGCGTTGAAAACCGCAAACAGGGTGAACTGGCGCCGACCCCGGAGTTTGACTGGTGTGCTGTACGTCTTCGGGATGTTCTGTGTATCACTCATGGTACGATCTGCGGGGCTTATAGTAGCACAGCGCTGCATGCCGCGCTAATATACGGACCTCTATGCAGACAACACGACCCGAACAGTTTCAGACAGATGCGTTCCGCATTCCCTTTTCGACCAACCTGCCGTCGGTGCACGATGGCGTTCCTGTCGGCAACGGTATTGCCGGCGCCCTCGTCTGGGCGGAGGCGAACACCGTTCACGTAACCTTCAATCGCAGCGATTACTGGGATCATCGGGGTGCACTCGTCTGGAACGAGGGTATGAACTATAACGAAGTCGTGGATCTGCTTCAGTCCGGGCAGGCGTCTGAGGTAATCCACAGGTTCAGGAAGACCAGTTCACGGGACGCCCCCGAGCGACCGACACGCCTTCCCATGGGACGGATTGACTACACTCTGCCCGAAGAGGTTTTTGTTCAGTCGGTCGCGCTCGTTTTGCCGGAAGGGAAGGTAGAGATTGTTCTGGCTGACCGTAAGACTGCGCAAACCTGTACCATGCAGATGTCCATGAAGGGAAAAGACGCAGTCGTTCTTGTTGAGACCCGCGGGGACTTCGAAGTCGGGTTCGGCGCCGTTCCGAGTAATCCGCTGTCACGTTCTGACGCATACGCAAGTGCCGCATGGCGACTCGACCCCCCCGGCATCGTCCAGAACGATTCCTCGGATGTTCGCTGGGTCCAGGCTGTGCCCGATGGTGCATTTCTTGGCGTGCACATCCGCACCGACAGGCGAAGCTCAGCTGCGAATCGTACGCATGAAACCTCCGATGGCCTTGTCGTTCTCACACAGATTACGTGCGCCTATGGTGAAAACGAGGGCGAGGCGCTTACTGCCGCCGGCGCGGGTTTGAGTCGGACAACAGACTTCACGGATCTGACAGAGCCGACACGGGCCTACTGGCATCGCTTCTGGACGAGAAGCGCAATCGTCCGGACAGAACACCAGACCCTCGACCGCCAGTATCTCATGGGTATGTATCGCCTCGGCGCTAGCAGCGTAGAAGGGTTTGATGCGACCGGCCTTCAGGGACCGTGGATAGAGGACCATAGGATGCCACCCTGGTCCGGTGACTTTCACCTCAACGTGAACATACAGGAGTGTTACTGGCCTGCTTTCGCTGGAAACTGCATGAGCGCAGCGAAACCTCTCGTCGACTTCGTGCTCAGGCACGAGCAGGCTGCGCGGAATTACGCGCGTCTCTTCGCAGGTGTCGAGGACGGCTATCACCTTCCACACGCTATCGATGACACGGGTGCGTGCATGGGAGGGTTCTGGACGGGCAGCATCGATCACGGGTCCACCGCCTGGCTCATACATACCCTCATGGAGTACTGCCGCTACGAGCATCGTCATGAACTGTATCGTGATCTGGTTGCACCTCTTTTGTGCAAGGTACTGCGTGTTTCACAGGCATTGCTGCGCTGCGACGAGACGGGTATGTACCGATTTGAGGTGAGTGTGTCTCCAGAGCTTGGCGGTGCGGGTGAACACGCCTGGGGTGTAAACTCGTCGTATCAGCTTGCTGCCATACACGCCTGCGCACGGGATCTTCGTTTTGTAGAGCGGTTGTGTGACGGTGAAGACCGTGCCGCTCTTCTCAAACGTATCCCGGATCTGGACGAAGTGCTTGCGTTTGCTTCTGCTCTTGACGCCGGAGCGCTTCCGAAATACGCATCGGCGCAACGTGCCGGGGCGGAGGAAGCAGAGATTCTTGTATTCGACGAGGTTCCGCTGCCTCACAGCCACCGGCACCATTCGCATCTGGCAGGAATCTGGCCTCTGCAGACGCTCGATACGGTCGGTGCCGACGCCGAGGCCACGCGGCGTGCGCTGTCGCGCTGGGTGCGACTGGGGGTCGGTGAGTGGTCAGGCTGGAGTTTTCCGTGGGCTTCCATCCTGCACAGTCACAGTGGTTCACCCGATGCCGCGTTTCATATGTTGCAGACCTTCATGGCTTTTTTTACAAACGAAGGCTATGCGACGACACACGACGCCACGCGTCCGGGGCTCACGGTCCGCGACGGCCGACCGGACATAATGCAGCTTGAAGCGGGCCTCGGCTTCAGCGCGGCTGTCATAGAGCTCATTGTACGAACCGACGCCAGCTGGTGGCAGGCGAAGGACATGCACACCCTCAGCGGATACCACATTGCCGACAGCATACCCGCCGCCATACCGGACCTCTCGTTTTCCCGTGTGCGGCTTCCCGGAGCAGTGCTCGCCGACGGTATCGTTCGCGATTGTCGTCTTGTGGAACTGCATCTTGAAGCGGAACACGACTGTTCGCTGGCGTTGAGCCTGGGCACGGGCGCCGATGCTCAGGAGATACGGGTCAGTCTGTCAAAGGGCAGGTCTGTCAGAGTCGTCTGAGGAAGGAACGGATCAGGGTGCACGCGTTTCGGAAACGCCCGTGAACCCCATCCTACATCATCTTCATGGTTCCCTTGTAAAAGCTCACATCGAGGGCGAGTACCATGGCACCTTCCTGTTTGTCGAGGTCGCCCGTGACCTCCTCAATGCGCTCAACGATCGCGCGGATATGGCGTTCGGGGGTCAGCGCGAGGATCGTTTTACTCGAGTTCTTACTCTCGTTCATGAATCCTATGAACTCGGCGAACAGCGGTACATTAGAGATATACCGGCTCATGCCCGTTGATTCCATGATGGTCGCACCATCGATTCCGAACTCAAGGAGCAGTTCGAGGATGTCGTACATGTACTGCTCGACATAGACCGTTACCAGAAGCATCTTCATAGCATCGGTGCCGGTTTTTCCCCCGGCCGAGCTACGGTCGCTCTGTCCAATATGCCGGTGAAGCGTTTCTACGGCGGCTTCAACCGAGCGGCTTTTCAGCAGTTCCTGCTTTGCATTGGTGTGCGCAATGATTCGCGAGATCGCTGCCAGGAGCCGGAGATGCGACTGTACGTCTTCGGCGGGACCGAGAATGACAAAAAAGACTTTCGCTTTCTTTTTATCTACGGTGTCAAAGGGAACTCCTCCCGGAAAGACCGCGATCAGGACGAGAAAGTCGTCCATACCCGGTATGCGCGCATGGGGAAGGGCGACTTCTTTTCCGAAGCCGGTTGAGCCCTGTCGTTCCCGTTCACTCAAAGCGGAGTAGATCGTCTGCGCGTCCACTTCCTCGAGCGTTTTCGAACGACGCGCCAGTTCCGCAAGTTTCCACAGGGCTTCGTCTTTCGTCCGGGCTTTCAGGCCGACTCCGCATGCAAGCGGATCTATTGCATCAATGAGTTCCATTATGCCTCCAGTTCCAGAGCTTTCCGTATCGCGGCTTTCGCGATCGGAGGTCCGGTGATCTCGTTCACGAACACCGAGAAAAGGATTATGTGCACGCTGCTCTGAATCACGCCGGTGGACAGGTTCTGAAGACCATGCAGTTCAGGAACAGTCTGCAGAAGAAGGCCCAGGCCGAGCGCAATTCCTGCCTGCGAGAACAGTCCCAGTCCCAGATACCGTCGTATTTCGGTGTCTGCGCCGGAGAGGCGTCCACCGATATACGCACCAAGGTATTTTCCTGCCCAGCGCGCTACAACGAAAACCGTTCCCAGGAGAAGCATTTCGTGGCCGAACAGCAACGACGGGATCAGCTGCGACCCTGCTATGACAAACAGGAGCGCATACAGGGGAGGAGTAAACGGTTCGAGGGTCCGGAAAATCCTGCTCGATCGTGGACTGATATTTGCGAGCGTGGCTCCCGCAGCCATGTTGACCAGCAGTGGCGAGAAGCCGAGCAGCAGCGCCGTTGTAGTAGATAGAAACAGAAACCCGAGCGTGAGAATCATCACTTCGCCGGTATTCTTTTGTGAGCGGGTAGAGACGTAGATAAGAAACCCGAAGACCGTTCCGATGACTATGCTCACACCTGTAGCAAGAATCGCCGTGAGAATCAGTTCTGTCAGCGCTGTCGATCCACCAGGGAGCGACGGAACGATGGATAGCACGATGCCGAAGGCTGCGATAGATAGCGCATCACCAAGGGCAACCGTTCCGTACAGGCTGTCAATAATAGGTCCGCGTGCACGGGTTGACTGAGCCACCGCGATAATCGCCCCCGGTGATGTCGTCGTCGCGACGACACCAAGAAGCAACGCGAACGTGAGGGAGGTTTCGAGATACACCAGCGCGAGCGCTACCAGCAGAAACGGAAGCACGAACTGGCCGACGGTGATCCACGCGACCGATCTCAGGATCCGTCGCAGTTTTGAAAGGCGAAGCTCTCCTCCGACTGTGAACGCAATAAGCCCGAGTGCCACCTCAGCAATGAAACCAGGGTCTCCGGCGGGGCTTGTGGGAACCAGAGCGAGTCCACCAGGACCCATGATCAGACCGGCAAGAAGGAATCCGGTAACTCCGGGCAGGTGCAAAAGCTCGGACAGTTTTGCAAGAACATACCCGAACACGAGCATTGTTCCGATTGCGAAGAGAGGATGCGTGCGTAGAACACTGATCAATGCGAGATTCTCGATAAGCTCTGGAATCGTTGTCATTATTCGCCGTGATTATGAGGGACGGGCGATCGATTCGCAAGCGATGAACGGAAAATTTCGGTCGGAAGCGG
Organism: Spirochaetaceae bacterium; assembly: GCA_007694005.1. Classification (GTDB taxonomy): domain Bacteria; phylum Spirochaetota; class Spirochaetia; order DSM-27196; family SKKC01; genus SKKC01. The sequence goes on along the minus strand of RECN01000104.1, from coordinate 55,340 downwards.
TGATGTCCCCGTGCGACAGCCTTGACAAAACGGGTGAATCGGGGATTCCTGCCAGGTAATGCACGGAACTGAACTGACGCATCAGATTGCACAACTCCTTCTCCAGATTGGCCTTGTTCTGATAGTCGCGCGGATCGCGGGTATGGGAGCACGGAGACTTGGATTGCCGGCACTGATCGGCGAGGTTATGACCGGGGTAATCCTCGGCCCTTACGCTCTCGGGTCGATTGCGCTACCCGGCTTTGCGCATGGCTTTGTTCCGCTCGAAACCGGCGCCTTGCCGGTATCCATAGAGCTGTATGCTTTTGCCGCCATTGGGGCGGTGGTACATATCTTCCTAGTGGGCCTGGAAACCGACATACGCTCTCTGGCACGGCTGAAGGCTATCGCGGTACGCCCAGCAATCGGCGGCATTCTGCTCTCGGGTCTTGTTGGTGTGTTGTTTCCTGTTGTTCTGCTCGGCTACCGGTTCGGTGATCCGGTGATTCTGTTTTTTGCCGGTGTGTCGATCTCCACGTCTATGGGTGTGCAGGCGCGCATTCTCTCCGACTACCATAAGCTTGATACCCCCGAAGGCCGTGTCGTCATGGAGTCGTCGTTGCTGCAGGACGGTCTCGCAATCACTGTCCTTGCAGTAACGATGGCCGCGCTGAGTTCCGGCCCGGTACCTGACCCGGCCGGGCTGGTAGCCGGTGCCGTACCAATTTTTGTGCAGGCGCTTCTGGTCTGGATACTGGGTTTTGCGTTTGTAATCGGATTTGCCCCTCGCATCGCTGCCGGCCTCAAGCGTATCGGTGCTCCTGCCGCCGTCGCGGCGACCCCGGCGCTTGCGCTCGCCTTGCTGTTCTCGGGTCTTTTCGAGCTCGCCGGTGTTGCTTCGATAATCGGAGCCTACGGTGTTGGTGCCGCGCTGTCGCGCACCGATGTCGTCGATATCGTACAGGAGCGCATGAAGCCGGTGGCGGGATTTTTTGTTCCGCTCCTGTACGCGATCATGGGGATGTTTATCGACATTTCGGTTCTCGTTTCGCCTCGCGTCCTGCTGGTCGGCCTTTTGTTCGCCCTGGTTTCGGGTCTTGCCAAGCTCGCAGGTTCCGCGCTCCCGGCGGTCAGGGTAGGGTTTAATCGCCTTGGAGCACTGCGAATCGGTCTGGGGACGATTGCCCGGGGAGAGGTCGCTCTGATCATGGGCGTCGTCGGTGTGGCGTCGGGTCTCATAGACGCAGATCTGTTCAAGATCATAGCGGTCATGACTATTTCCTCGGTCCTCATCGGGTCGCCGCTGTTTGCAGCGTCAATCAAGAAGAACGAGAGTGGGCGCGTCAGTTCTGACACGGATGTGAAGCCGACGGTGATCCGCCTCGACGTGCCGAACGAGGAAATCGCCGATCTCGTACGTGGGTCTCTCCTGCGTTCGTTTACCTCCGACGGTTTCATCGTTCATCGGCTTGATCTCGATCGTCCCGTGTACAGGGTGCGTCGGGATACCGTTACGTACAGCCTCGTGATCGACGGGTGCACGATCGAGCTTTCCGGCGACAGCAGGGATGAAGGCGTACTCCGCACTGCGCTGTACGAGACGCTGGTGCACGTCTCCGATCGGGTGAGCCGCATGACCCGACTCACGGTTCCCGAAGATGTACGTCGTGGCGCAGCAGAGGCTCATGGTCGTGACAGCATACGCATCAGTGACTACCTGTCACCGTCTCAGGTTGCACTCCCGCTTGAGGTCGACGACCGTGAACAGGCCATACGGAAGCTCGCAGCGCTCCTGCCGCAGTGGGCTGTGTCCGACATGAGTCTTCTTATCGACGATGTGATACACCGCGAACGACAGACGGGAACGGGAATGGAACACGGCCTCGCGATTCCGCACGCGAAAACCGACGGTGTGACCGAGATGGTGTGCGCGGTGGGCGTCGTTCCGGGTGGGTTAGATTTCGAGGCCGTTGATCAGCAGCCCTCAGACATTATTGTGCTGCTCGCGTCCCCCAGGCACAGCAAGGGTCCACATCTGCAGTTCCTGGCAGCACTGGTACAGCGGCTCCGGCAGGAGGAAGCCCGGGCGGCAATACTGTCCGCCCGGACACCGGAAGAGGTCGTAGAGGTTTTTCGCTCTGCGGATTCTACGAATCAGGGAACGCGGCCATTCCGTGCTCGACGGAACCAATAATATAGGGCCGAAGTTCCGAGATCGAGATTATGCTGTCGATGCTGCCGACATCGCGGGCTCGCTCGACGCTGTGGATGCGGTCGAATCGCGTCGCGAGTTCCGCCTGTTTTTCACTTTGAACCGTCTGCAAAACGCTTTCGAAGTCTTTCTGAGTGAAACCGGGACCCCCGGTAAGCTTCGTCGACGCTTCCTTGACCCGAGCGTCATCATAGGTTTCCTTTCGAACGATACCGGGAAAAACGACTGCTGCTGCCGGCGCTCCGCCGATCACCGACGCGTAGGCTCCTTCGAGTGCGGCTGAGTGCAGGTGCGGGTTCAGTTTTTTCGAGAACACGACATATGCGCCGCCGTGGTAGCGGGCCATGACGACAAACACGATGGGACCGTCAAAATTGACGACGGCGCGCCCGATTTCCGCACCGTACTCGAGCTGCAGTTTTCGCAGTGACTCCGGGCTGCCGTCAAAACCGCTGAGGTTGGCCAGAATTACCGCGGGCAGGCGCCCACTAAATGCATTCAAGCCCCGGGCAACCTTCTTGCTGGACATCGGAAAGAGCGTACCGCCACTCCAGCTCTCGGGGCCGTCGTGGGGTACCTCTCCGATACGAGAGAGCGACCTGCTTTCTATACCGATGAGGCCTATGGAGTATCCGCCGGCTCGGGACTCCCAGACGACGGCCGTTTCTCCGTCGCGCATATCACGCCAGCGCTCAAGAACGGGCGAGTCGCTGTCAATCACGGCGGACATCACCTGCCGCATATCAAAGGGCTTCTTCCGTTCCGGATTGAGCGTCGGCGAGAAGATGTCCTTGATAGTCTGAAAACCCTGCCCGAGTGCGTCCTGATACGGGGTCAGGCCGACATTGCGATCGGATGGATCGTCGGTTTTTCGACGTTCCGGAAAGCGTTTGCCCGGCTGTGCGAAGGAAAGTTCGTAGTGACGGAACAGGACCTCGTAGGCCCCGAAAAGATCCCGGACCGTGATCTGAGCCTGGCCGTTTGGTCCCATGATGCGTTCCGCACCACCGATACCGACGTTGTCTTCGGCGCTCACGCTGCCAGAAAAGTCGAGTGCCCGCTTACCGGTCAGCAGCATGGATGCGTCTTCGGTCATAATCAGTAGGCCGCGCGTATGCATGAGCATCGTCGCTTCCGCATTCCAGTAGCTCTGAGCGCCGACGTTGATACCGCTGACGATAATGTTGATTTCACCGCCATTCTGGGTGAAATGGATAATTCGCTTGAGCGTGTCCGCGGTCCAGTCAAGGTTTTCGGTTCCGCTGTCCATGTCGATACGGGCACCGGCCGAGACAGGTATCCACTCGACAGGGAGTTTCCGCTCTTCGGCGAGATCGAGCGCTGCGTTAATTCTGCGGCATTCGGCTTCGCTCAGCGAACCCATGTCCGACGTCGTATCTGAAAGTATCAGCACCCGTGCAATACCTTCCGGGACCGCCGCAGGCCAGGAGGTGATAATGCCGAATACGATGTTCGCCCTGGTGTCACCGAAAGCCCTGCCGCGTACGGAAACCGGTCGGCTTACATCACCGTCGAGGGTGATATCGAACTCCTCGAAGTCGCCTTTCGGGAAGGATTCCGAGACTTGTATGCCGGTGCGGGTGATGAGTTTAATGAGTTCGTAGGGGTAGACCGTTCCCCGTTGTCGCGCGCGTACAACCTTTGCGGTATAAGCATCAATCGGCTGAAGAATCTCGCGAGACGGTGTTCGTCCCCGCAGGGAGAAACTACGCCCGGAGATGTTTTCGAAGAGCATTTCGACTTCTTTCGGGTTCTGGTCACCATGAGAGAGTCTTCGATTGTAGAGGACGAACTTTTCAAGGCCGAGATCCGCTGCCCGGGTACTGAGCGCTTCACCGTACGCACGAATGTCCTCAAGACGGGCATCAACGACGCTGCGCATGTGCACGATAATGCGGTTCCATTGCAGACGGCGGGCGCGCTTTGCCTGCTCGGCGCGCATTGCGTATACGGCTTCCATGAACACGTTCTCGAACGCGACCATGCGCCTGATCTGCCCCGTTTCATCGAGTTCAAGTCGGGAGCTCGGTATCTCGACGAGAGCAAAAAGCCGCTCGTCTTTCTTGTCAGTTCGGCACACCGCATCAATGAGGGTGACGAACTCACCCGTGTACGCGACGGTGTAGGTAAAGTTTGCCAGACGCTCAATGCGCAGTTCGCGATAGCGCAGGGGATTGAACGGACCCCGGTGGGTATCCTCCTGCAGCCCCTCGGAAGAGGGCACGAAGGTCCGGTAGGTGGTACCGTCGGAATGGAGGATGCCCACGGAAACCCAGCTTGCATCAGTCTTCACACCACGGAGCGACGCGAAAACGCTGTCGGCCTCAATGCTCTTGTCCCGGCCGTCGATCTGAATAAGGATTTCCGCGTCCCCCCCGTGCTGGTGTTCGGCGATGATGGAGGCGGACGACGCAACGGCGTCCGGAAGCGCCGAGGCGAGAGCAGGTGTGCCGACAACGACAAGTTGTGTGTGCACTCCCGTGCCGTCCTCCGAAACGACGACAGCACACTGCGAGACACCGGATACATCGCAGGGCAGCGTCGAAACTGACCGGACGTTCCGGTCCCGATTGAAGCGTCGCGCAAGCATTTCCATTACGACCGCACGTGACGTACCGGACTCGTCTATGACTGTACGAACAAGTTCGGCGTTGATATTGTGGCCGCTGTCGATGATGCGGGCCATGATTCCGTCTATGACAACCTGTCTATCGCCCGCACGATGTATGAGATCTATCGCTCGGCTGATCTGCTCGTAGCGTTCTTCCTTCAAGGACTGCAGAAACTGCCGGTCGATCAGCTGGTAGCGCGCGTGTATCGCCGCGTCGGCAAGCGCACGCGCCTGAACACCGCAGAGCAGGGCTATTTCATCGAGCAGATCACCGGGGTTATGCGGTGAGGCGGATGGAAGGCCTGATTCTTCGAGCACGAACAGCGCCTCCCGGAGAACCTGCTGCTTCACCTCACGGATCGCGTGCGAACGGAACATCCGCAGAAGTATGCTTCGCTCCTTGTCGAGACCACCGAACTCGTCACGAACATATTGCTTCAGGGCACGGTTCAGACTGTCGAGAAAGTCCTGAGGCATGCCGCGTTCCCGGTCGAGATGGCGTTTGTAGTAATGAATCAGAAGCTCTGAATACGAAGCCGGTCGGGCAAAGCCTTCCGCCATTCCCTTACGGTCGCCAAACAGCACGCCAACGGCCACGAAGGCTTCCATTGCCTCGATGATGCGGTCGGCGTGGACGTTTCTTGGTGACCCGGACGCAGAGGTGCGGAGAAGCGCCGGGCCTTTTTTCGATACGTCGGAGCTGTAGTCGTAGCCGAGGAACAGGCTCTGAAATTCCCGGAGGACACGGTCGTCCTCTTCGATCAGCGTCGGTCCGTCAAACAATATCGGTTCGGCGTTTGAAACGGACGCTTCTGAAGCGCCTTCGGCTTCAAGCTGTATCAGGACCTGTCCGGCTGCAACCTGCTCCCCGGGCTTCACGAGTATCTCGCGAATAACGCCCGATTCGGGAGCTTCTACGATCATCTCCATCTTCATTGCTTCAAGACTGAGGATCACGTCACCTTTGGCGACCGACTGGCCGACCGAGGTCGGTACCGACAGGACAATGGATGGAGACGGTGCCTTCACCGCGCCGGATGACTCGACTTCGAGAACGTACGGGTGCCCGTCGATTTCGCACTGTATGCTGTCACCGCGCTCGACCGTCTGCACGTTCAGCCGTCGGGAACCGGCGAGCAGCAGGGCCTCGTGATCACGTTTGAGGTAGGTGATGCGGTGCACTGAGCCTTCGGTCTCTATGTGAAATTCGTTCTCACCGACCGATTTGACGAGCAGATCGTAGGGATAGTCGCGATACTTCAGCGAACATGTCTTGCCTTCACCTCCTCTGACATCCCTGGGATTCCCTGCCGTTGAGAGTTGCTGATTGAAGTTCGCAAGATCTTCTTCGCATTCGCTTAAGTAGTTCTCGACTGCGCACGCGAATACCGCATACCGGGCATCGGGTCCCCCGGTCGCAACGCGTCGTTCGGCGAGCATCTGTTCAACACATCGTGTGTGCACGTCACCGGCCCGGACCTGCTCGTTTGCGAGCAGGGCAAGGAGAAAGCTCCGGTTGGTGGTACCGTTCTCAATACGGACGCGGAGCTCCCGCAACGCGCGCTCGAGACGCGCAATAGCCGCCTGACGAGTTGGTCCCTTTGCGATGATCTTTGCGATCATCGAATCGAATACCGCCGGAATCGTTGAGCCCTGCTCGACACCGGAGTCAACGCGAATACCCGGGCCGGCAGGAGGTTTGAACGTAGACACGTATCCCGGAGCAGGGGTGAACTCGCGGTCCGGGTCCTCGGCGTTAAGACGGACCTCCATGACGTGTCCGACAGGCTCCTGTGTGCGGGGTGTGATGCGGTTACCGAGTCCTACATCGATCTGTCCTTTCACCAGGTCTATGCCGTACAACTCCTCGGTAACACAATGCTCAACCTGAAGTCGCGTGTTCACCTCCATGAAGTAGTACTCGGAACGGTCAAGGTCGTAGAGAAACTCAACCGTGCCCGCCCCACTGTAGCCGGCCGTCTCGAGAAGTCGTGCTGCTGCGGCTTCCATTTCGGGTACAAGATCGTCCCTGACGTTCGGTGGTGGCGTTTCTTCGATAATCTTCTGGTTCTTGCGCTGCACCGAACAGTCGCGAACGCCAAAGGTCGCAACCGTACCGTGCGTGTCTGCGAGGCACTGAACCTCGAGATGACGTCCGTGTACGACAAGGCGCTCCATGAACAGTATATCGTTGCCGGTGATTCTAATCGTTTCGTCCCGGGCCGACGTGAACTGCGATAGCAGCTCGTCCGGTTCCATGACGAAGCGTATTCCCCGTCCGCCGCCTGCGTTTGCAGCCTTCAGAATGCACGGGTATCCAATCTGTTCCGCCATAGCCTGTGCTTCGGCTATGGAGCGCACCGGGCCATTACTCCAGGGTAATACGGGTACACTGCTCTGCTCGGCGAGCTCCTTGGCCTGTATCTTGTCACCGAGTGCAGCCATGGGACCGGAGTCCGGGCCGAGAAAAACGATGCCTGCTTCTTCGACCCGGGCGACGAAGTCCGCGTCCTCGCTGACAAAACCCCAGCCGGGCCAGACGGCGGAGCACGAGGCTTGTTGGAGCCCGGCGAGCAGCTGCTCATGATTCAGATATGGGGTCGCCGCTTTCGACTCCCCCGCCGGGACGTCGGAGAACGGGACGGCGTAGTCCGCTTCCTTCGTAAACAGCGCTTCGCCTTCTTCTGCCACGAAGAATGCGACAGTGCTCAGTTCTGTTCCATGTTCGGCGTTGTATTCTTTTACTGCTCGGATAAAGCGCATCGCGGGTTCGCCGCGGTTTACGATACCAATCCGCGCGTCCCTGCTCATTGTAGGTCTGTTCAAAATCTGCTCCTTCCCGGATTAATCGGTCAGCGACCGATTTCCATATGCTACGTGTGCGTAATACAAGGGTCAACCTGTTTTCGATGCTTCGAAAAACCGCCGGAACAGGGTGATTCCGAAGAGGGTTCCGAGGCGGAGGCGGCTGCTGTCGATGAAGTCCGAAAGGTCTGCTCCGCTTCCACAGGCCTTATAGCGGACTGCCTGCAGTGCCATATCGATCAGATTCATGTCCCGGACAAACAGGGCTTCCGCGCTGCGTGCCTGTGTGTACTCGTCGACGAGTTCTGTGAGGAGGGCTGCGTCCGCTCCGGCCGGATATAGTTGCTGCGCGATGGAGGCCATGGCAGCGGCTTCCTTTTCGTGTTTTTGCTCCGCGCTGCAGTCCGGTCGCCAGGGTTCGTCACCGGTGACGGTTTCGGCCAGATCGTGTACCACCGCCATTGATGCTGCACGCTGCGCATCGACCCCCGCGGCGGTGCCGTAACACAGGCAGAGGAGCGCTGTACCGAGGCTGTGTTCGGCAACCGACTCGGGGTTTGCGACACCGTGCTCGACCCATCCCGTGCGAACGGTGGATTTCAGCTGCGTCAAAAGCGCCTCCGTACTGTTCATGAAGTGGCCTCCTCGATAGGCTGTTGGCACTATGTTTGGTGGCATATTCTATCTCTTTCTGTTTCTCTTTGCAGGCGAAGTTCTGAGCAGTATCGGACTTCCGTTACCGGGTAACGTCACGGGAATGCTTCTCATGACCGGTGCGCTTGCCACGGGTATCCTGAAACCTGAACACGTCCGGACAGCATCAAACGTGCTGCTCGACAATCTGGCCTTTCTATTTGTTCCACCGGGGGTTGGAATCATGGTGCACATGCAGCTCATTCGAACCCACTGGCTGTCAATTTCGCTCGCGGTGATCGTGTCGACAATACTCGTACTGATCGTCGTCGGCGGACTGCAGCAGATACTCGGTTCGTGGAGGCGAAATGAACGCTCTGTTTGAGAACCCGATTCTCTGGGTTACCGTTTCGCTCGGGGCGTTTATTTTCGGTAAACGGCTCTACGCGCAAAGTCGCTTCCCGCTTTTTCATCCGGTACTCGTTGCCATCGCCAGCGTTATTGTTCTGCTGCTGCTGTTCGACGTCGACTACGAGATCTACCGGGGAGGGGGAGACATTATTTCGTTTTTTCTCGGTCCGTCGGTTGTCGCGTTGGGTTTACCCCTGTATGAGCGCTTTCAGCAGATGCGGAGTCAGGCACCGGCACTGCTCGTAAGTGTTGTAGCCGGTAGTCTGGTGGGGCTGGTTTCGGCAGTGCTGCCGGTTATTCTCATGGCTGCACCGGAGCTCGTCGTCATGAGCATGGCTCCGAAGAGCATCACGACTCCAATCGCGATTTCGGTTGCGCAGCAACTCGGGGGCGACGGGTCACTCGCTGCGAGTTTCGTGGTCATGTGCGGCATACTCGGAGGCGTCATTGGACCTGCGGTGCTCAAAATTACCGGTGTTTCCGACCCGGTTGCCTTCGGGTACGCGTTAGGGGCCGCATCTCACGGCATTGGTACCGCGCGAGCGCTTGAGTTCGGGAGGACCGAAGGTGCAGCCGGCAGTCTGGCGATCTGCCTGAACGGTATTGCAACGAGTATGCTCGCGCCGGCCGTCGTTGGCCTTATCATGTCACTCTGAGCGCGCGTGCATGACGGCGTTGCTCCGAACGCTGGATTCAGCTACCTTCATAGCATGGTCAACAGCACGAATCCCCCGGATATACGCGTATTGGACCCGGCTGATGTTCCTCAGATACGGAGCATCGTGCGCCGGGCCTTCTCTCCCTTTGTGCGGATGTCGTTTCATCTCACCCCCAACACGCTCGTTGCGGTCGACGACGGTCGTGTGTGCGGGGCGGTGATTCTCAAAACCGTCGACAGCCGGAAGACCGGGAGAACCGGAATCGTTTCCTGGATTTTCGTTGACCCTGACTATTCCGGTCTCGGTGTCGCGTCTCGCCTCCGCGACGCTGCCCTTGACGCGCTCGACGGGAACAGCTGCACACGCGTAGTCGCCAACATTGATCGTGACAACACCAACTCGACGAATCTCTTCGCCGCAGCCGGATTCAGAGCCATGGGCCCCGGCGCTCTGTTTTCGGTGTTCGGTTCCGGAGCCCTCAGAATCATGCGCCATACAACGCACATACTGGATCCCGGGTATGCGCTGTTCGTGAAAGACCCTGCCGATTCCGGTCGGGTGCAGACCCATCTTCAGACCCGCCCGGTATTGCAGCTGCTTGCTACCCTCGTCCTGCATATCCCGATTGTGATGCTTCTTCTTCTTCGGCTCCTGGAAACTCCGCAATGGTCACCGCTTTTAACCTACCGACTCGCGGCGGTTGTGGCGGGTCTGCTGCTGCTGCGTCTGGGCGCAATGTGGATGGCTGCCCGATACCGCGGGATCGCGGTTCGGTACCATATGTGGGAAAGTGGTTTCCTGCTCTCGATCGGGGCAGCCGGACTCTTCGGTTTTCTCATGCCCGTAACCGGCTCGCTGTATCCCAAAGAGACGTTCTGGAGTGCGAGGGAGTTACGGGGGCCTCTTGCAACAATGGCGGTTGCCGGGCTCGCGGTCGTATCTGCTGCTACTCTTGTTTCGATCTGGGCCACAAACACGTTTTCGGATCCGCACGCTCTGGCGTGGTTATGGTGGGTCCGCAGAGCCGGAGCATGGTTTCTGCTGACAGATGGTTTGCTTCCCATATACCCGTTTTCGGCGTATAACGCAGCGCGAATCTATCGCTGGTCGCGAACTGCCTGGGTATTGGTCGCGGGTTTCTCGATCGCCGTGGCGATTATGGCGATGGTCTGGTAATATCACGGAACACCCGAACCTGCGGTAGAATTACCGCGCTGCACGGGATATTGTGTACTGAAGGTGTCTACCGTGAAACGTGTGCTGAAAGGTCCGGGTTCCGTTTATCTCTCCGTCGTGCTCCTGCTAGTACTCGCTCTGTTTTCGTGTCGTATCGGCGTCGACGATCCGGTCCCGCAGCCGACTGTCATTCAGGAGGACCGTGAAGCCGAGCTGTTCCTGAGTTCGCTGACCGGACGCGGAACCCTGTATCGCGAGACGTCCCAGGAGGAGTTGACGGTCGGATCACGATTTCGGGACGGCGACGTTGTTGAGCTCGCCGACGGTGCGGTTGCGCAGATTCAGTACGAAGACGCAGCGCTCGCACGGGTTGAAGGCCCTGCTGATTTTGAGATACGCCTCCACACACGAAACGGTGAATCGGTCCTTACCGTCATGCTCGGCTCGGGCACGACGATTGTTCGGCGCAGACCCGAGGCGACCGGTCATACCGTACGAATAAGGACCGACGCCGCCATCGTCGAACCTGAAGGTACCAGTTTTCGGGTTACGCGCAGCGAGGAGTCGACATCGGTGCAGGTGGCATCCGGGCGAGTACGAGTCCTTGCGTCGAGTGTCGACCCGGATGAACTACGCGCCGTCACAGACCTCGAAGAGATCCTGTCGGTTCTCGACGAAATTTCGGAGACCTCCGTATTTGTGGATGCTGACGGCATGGTGCTCCTACGCCCTCAGGATGTCCGTACCGCGAGTGACATACTTGAAGACATGAAAGCGCAACTGCAGCGCTTCGGGGTTGCGTCGGCACCGGACGAAGCGGATATTCGCACCATACAGACCGTCCTCCGCTACGCTGCCGAACGCATGGCCCAGGTCAGACCATCGACTTCAAGCATTACGGTCGCAGAACGAACGGAGATTCTTGACCGATCGAGTACCCGGCTGCTCCCTCCCGTCCGCGAGGGTGAAGCCGAAGGTAGGAGCGGACCGTCCCGTCTTACGATTGAAACCGACCCGCCGAGCGCCGAGATTTTTCTCGATGGCGTCGCCGTCGGGAACCAGATCTTTTCGGGGCTTTTCGAGTCCGGTGAGACCGCGTCTATCGAAGTACGCGCGCAGGGTTATACAAGCCGGACACTCAAAGTAGAGTTTACCCCCGAGCTGGATGAGCGACTTCTGGTCGTTCTTGAGCGTCGACAACCGACCATCAGCAGGAATGAGCTGTTTCGTGGATTGCGGCGTGGCAACCTGGAAACAGTCAGAGAGTGGATTGCCGATGGAGGCGATCCGAATGTGGTCAGCGCCGACGGTGATTCCGCGCTGGCAGTTGCCTTTGGCGCCGAGTCTTCGTTGCCTGAGCTTCTCGGGTCCTTTCGGCCGTCTATGGAGATAGTCCAACTGCTACTCGGAGCTGGCGCTGATGTTGATACCAGGTTCGATATTGAAGCCTCAACCTTTACTCCTCTGACCGCGGTCGTTCTTTCAGGGCTGTTTCGCGATGATGTTGACATTGACCTGATAGAACTGCTGCTCGCCGAAGGGGCGTCACCGGATATTGTTCTCGAGACGGGAGATATGCGGGTGACTGCGCTTACACTGCCGGTGATCGTCGGGATTGAGCGCGGCGACATCAATCTATCGCTGATTGATCTCTTTCTGGAGGCCGGCGCAGATGTACACGCTGCCGCGTTTTACGAAGGCCGTGTCCTGAATCCCCTCGCAATGGCATTGGTCCTTGGAGCGGAGTTCAGGTATGACCCGGTCGGGGTGATCGAACGGCTCGTTGCAGCGGGTGCACGTACGAACGATCGTATACGAGTGCAGGGAACAATCTGGACGCCGGCTGATTTCGCTGAGCACAGTGGTCTTCTCGACAGCGCCAGGGTTCTCCGCGATGCGCAATCATGATCGTTATCGGGTAGCAGGGTTTTCGCCTGGAGTCTTCTTCGCGCTAATTGCGCTTGTGCTGTTCTCGTGCCGCTCGGGTACCGGTGATGTTTCTTCACGTATCGACGAAGTGGAACGACGGGCTCGTGAAGCAGGCGTGCCGTCGTATTACGATGGGTATTCATCCGTTCCCGGTACCCGATCGGTTCGTTTTGATACCCCGGTGCGATATTTCAGCCGCCAGGCTCGTGACGGCGTAGCGGATTCAGATTTTTTCGATAATGCGGATGATCTCGCCGTCGTCGACTACGGACCGGTCGGCACGCTCCCCGCAGGGATCAGACGTCCGCAGGTTTACGTCGTGTTCGACAGTCCGGTCATGCCCCTGCAGGCGCTTTCAGGGACCACCATCCCCTCGGGTCTGCTTCGCATTGAACCCGACGTCGAAGGTACCGTGCGGGCGCTTGGCAGCAGAATGTTCCTCTTCGAGCCGGCACAGGATCTCGAAGGGCAGCATGAGTACCGGGTGTCGGTGTCTCTTCGATCAGACTCATCGGTTCCGCTGCTTCAGTTTGTCTTTCAGGATGAAGAACTCGATCTGCTTCGTGTTCACGCCGGCAGCATGGAGTTTCGCGTCTGGGGCGACACCGACGACCTTCCGCCCGAAGAGGCTCGCGTCTTCACGCTTGAGTTTAACTATCCCGTGACCGCTGAGGTCGTGAAAGACTATCTCAGCGTGATCGTCGGTGAAGACCTGAGCGATTTCGAGCTCAGGCATCCGGAAATGCCCACGTGGATGAGCGCGTCGCGTTCCCGGTATTACGTAGAGCTTCACCTTGACGACACACCTCCGGTGGAGACTTCGATACAGATAGCGCTCGAGACCGGCGCACGGAGTACCACGGAATCGACGGTCGGTACATCTGAGAGGCAGGCCTTCGACTTCGCGACGGTCAGACCGTTTTCCTTTCAGGAGGTGACGACGCGAAGCTATCGTTTCCCGGGAGGCTGGGAGGATGAACCGGGTACGCTGTACCTGCAGTTTTCTCATGACATCGAATCCGGGAGTATCGGGTCACGAATATGGATGTATCGTTCCGGCTGGGTCGATGTCAGCGACCATGCTGATGTCGCCGGTTCGGTCGTGCGTCTCCGGAACCTGCCTGCAGGATTCGAGGAGAGCGTCCGTATCGAGCTCCGATCGGGGCTTGCAGACCGATTCGGACGGAGTATAAACGAAGATCTTCGCGTGACTGCCGATCTGCCGCCGGCTACCGGGCGTTTTACGATGCCTGAGACCGGCAACCGCATTATGGAGTCGTCGTTCGCGCCAAGAATCTGGTTCTCGTATCGTAATCTTGACCGGGCCGATTTCGCCGCCGGATCGATCGATCATCCGTTTTTTCCTTCGTCCTCACCTCCTTACACCGCGCTGGACCTGTCGGAATCCGAGCCGAACGTTCCCCGTCTTGAGGTCATGGATCTCGAACCCTTTCTTGATACGTCGGGGTCGGGTGCTGTCGAGGTTCGCTGGAATGTCGTGCCCCGGCCGGAACCCGGCAGGCGCGCACTGACGCGCTCGGGGACGCTTCGTGTCCAGTCGACTGACATCGGCCTAATTACCCGCTATGCGCGAAACAGGGTTCTTGTCTGGGCCCAGCGGATGTCAGACGGAAGTCCGGTGGCAGGGGCTTCTGTTACGGTTTCCGGGCCCGGCGGTCGCGCCGTCGCGTTCGGACAGACGGACGCTCAGGGCTTTTCGGCCATTGCTCTGGAAGAATCAAAGTTCACCGATCACTTCGTACATGATAGAAATCTTGAATTGTATGTCACCGTCGAGGACGCGGACGATAGTCTCGTGGTCTCAAGACCCGGGTCTCACAGTCCCTACCAGCAGGGCATTTTCAGCGTCGTGTCGCCGCAGGTCGGGCAGGCACCCGATCCTGATGTCTGGATGGCGACCGACAGGGGCATTTATCGTCCCGGTGAGGCGGTACACATCGCGGGCTTCGATCGTGACAGGGCAGACGGTGGTTTCGTCCCGCGTGTTGGCTCCTACGAACTCAGAGTCAGGCACCCGTGGGGAGTTGGAGAAGATTTGTATCGGACATCCGGTCAGACGGATCGTGACGGTGCGTTTGATGTGAGTTTTGAGGTGCCCGAAGGTATTGATCCCGGTCGATACGTGGTCAGGTACACGCGGGACGGGCGCTCATCGGATCTGTATTTCGACGTAGCATACTTCGAGCCGGCGTCGGTGTCGGTGTCGCAGGTGATTACTCCGGATCTTCTGATCGCCGGGAACGAAATGACCGTTCTGACATCCGCCGAGTACCTGTCGGGAGGTGTGCCCCAGGCCGCCGACCTGAGGCTGAATATCTCTGCTGAACCGCACGAGTATGGCCCCGAGTCGTTCTCGCGCTCCGGCTATCGATTCGGGCCCCGTGAGTGGACGTCGGCATTTTCGGTCGGTGTACACACGGATAATCTCGACGCCGCGGGTATGTTCGAGCACGTGGTAGAGACCCGACCCGCGCCGCAGGCCGGACGAGCTTACCGGTATACCGTTCAGAGTGCCGTTACCGACGCGAGCGAACGCGAAACCGCCGATCGCCGATCGGTTATTGTACACCCTTCAGACTACTACTTCGGTGTACGCCTTGCAGATCAACGATGGTTCTTTACATCCGGAGAGACGATTGACGGCGAAGTCCTGATTGTTCGACCGCTCGATTCAGGCTCGGGTTCCAACAGCGCAGTTCACGACGCGGGCTTCACGGGAGCGGCGACGCTGACGCTGTCACGCCATGTCTGGCGAACCGAAACAACAGCCGGACCGGCGGGAGCATACTGGCGAACCTACGAGCGCGAAACGATACCGGAGGTCGAACTGCCTCTTCAGATCGAAGCCGGGCAGACCTCGTTTCAGGTGCAGCCCGGGCACACCGGTAGTTACACCGTCGAGATCCGGGCCGAGGATCATGCGGGAAGACCCGTCGTAACCGCCTATGACTTTTTTGTGACCGGGGCCGACGTCGCGTTGTGGAGCTACGATTTCGAAGGTCAGATCCGTCTCGATCCTGAGGAAAGTCTGTATGAGCCGGGTGAAACTGCGAGAATCCTGCTTCGCAGCCCTCTTGAGTCCGGAGAGTACCTCGTAACCGTCGAGCAGGCAGGAATTCTCGACGAGTTCTTCGTTCATATTGACGGGAGCACCGGCGTTATCGAAGTTCCGATCCGCGAAGACTATGCTCCGGTTGTCTATGTAGGCGTGTATGCAGCGAGTCCGCGGTCGGAGATGCCGCCGGACGAGTACGGCCGTCCGGACCTCGGTCGACCGGCCGGATACTACGGAATGACTACGATCCCGGTATCCACAGAACACCGGAGACTCGACGTCGTTATTGGCGGACTGGAACACGATGCGCGCCCGGGTGAGCGTATCGAGCTGGATGTGTCGGTGCGCAGCGATGGCAGACCGGTTGCAGATCAACGGGTACTTCTAATTGGTGTGGATCGCGGTGTGGTAGATCTGATCAATTACCGTATTCCTGATCCCATATCACACATGTATCGTCGCAGTCAGTTTCCGCTTGCAGTGCAGGGCGGCGACAGCCGGAACCTCCTTGTCTCTCCTGTCCTGTTTGAGTCGCGGAATCTCCACGGAGGCGGCGGTGGAGGCAAGGCAGATGCAGAAGCGGCGCGTTCGTTCGCCGCTGAGGCGTATGATCGAAGCGACTTCTCGCGTCTCGCCGTATTCGATGTCTCGGGACGGACCGATGCCGACGGTCGTGTAAACTACCAGGTCGACCTCCCTGACACCCTGACGACGTGGCGTTTCAGCGCGGTCGCTTTCGGATCCGAGCGCTTCGGGATAGCTGAGCGCGAGGTGCGGGCATCGCTGCCGGTCAACGTACGGCCGGATCTACCCCGTATGCTTCGCATCCGCGACACTGCAGAACTCGGTGTACTTCTGACCAATACAACCGGACAGGATGTTGACGCCAGCGTGTCCTTCGAGAGCGACGATGGTCAGCTTTTACAGCCGGTGCTCGCCTTTCACAGCCCGCAGTCAGTCCAGGTGCGCATCGGTGCCGGTGAGACTATGCGCGTACCTTTCCTGGTGTCTGCACAAGCGGCAGGTATCGCCCGTCTATCGCTTCTCTTCGAGTCGGATGTCCTGGTAGACCAGTCATACAGCGAGCTCGAGGTTGTTGTTCCATCGACCCGCGAAACGGTTTCGACGTCGTCTCTCATGGAGCCCGACGCCGGCGAAGTGGATCAGATTCTCTTCCCGCTTTTTTCGCTGCCGGGAAGCGAACAGGTCAGCATTCGCGTCCGGACCGACCGCCTGACCGCGCTCGATGAGGCTCGTGATCGACTTGAACAGACAACTACTATCCTGATCGAGCACATGGTCGGCCGGGTCTACGGCTCGATCACCGTCGGCGACGGAGATGCGGACATCGAAGAGCTGTTTCGGACGTTAGGGGAGTATCAGCAGGCCGACGGCGGGATACCTCTGTTCGACGGTTTTCGGGCATCTCACGCTGCCACAAGTTCCCGCATCGGTGTCATGTACGCGGACATGCGTGCATCGCATTACGACCTCATTAGTGACGGTATTTCCGCATCCGGCTTTGATTCCGATTCTTTCGAACGGTATCTGGAAACAGTCTTTTTCGGTTCCCGGTTTGACGCCGTAACCCGATTGACCGCGGGATACGCCCTGACGCTCCTCGGTCGTCTTGAGGATGGTAGTCTTTCAGGCTTCGAGCGGGACATGGAACCCCGACGACTGGGCCATGCGGAACAGGGTCTGCTTGCGCTCTCGTATCTGAACCTCGGAGACCGTGACCAGTCCCGCACATTCTACGACAGCATGAAGAGTCACGTGCTGGTCTCCGAGCGTTCGGTCGAGTTGCGGGAACCGCTGAGCGTGGCCAGATCAGTCGATACTCCTGTATCGACGCTCGCGAGAATGTATCTGCTCTCCGCAACATTCGAACCGCAAACCGTCTACAGCGGTCGTATCGCCGAGTCGCTGGAACTGAGGCGGGGCAGGGGGCTCTCTGCGACTGAAGCGGTGTGGGTCGTTCATGTGTTTACCCGGTCTGCACTGAACGACGGGGAGCATCCGCGGCAGGACATTCGGGCACGCATCGGTTCTGCCGACCTCGGTGTTCAGGAGATCGGAGGTGACGCAGAACGCTCGGTCCGCTTCGAAGCGCGGGCGGCGGATATTACTGCCGGGCAGCCCGGAGAGGCGCTACCGGTCATGATCGAGGGGGCGGTGAGTCCGCTCTGGTACCGACTGCAGATGTCGTATCTGCTTCCGACCGAGGCACTTCCGCCTCGCGACCAGGGAATAAGCGTGATCCAGCAATTTCTCACGATCGATGGCTCCGACATCGATGCTCAGGACCTGGTCGGCGGAACGACCTACCGGATTCGCACCACGCTGAACACCGGCGTTCGGCGGTCCATGGTTGCGGTGACTATTCCGGTGGCATCCGGCCTCGAGATTCTCGATACGCGGCTTGAGACGACCGCAGGCTACGGAGACGTGAGTTCCGGCCCGGGACGCGTGTACGACAACGAGTACCGTGTGTTTCTGCACGATCTCCTGCCGGGAGCTATTGAGTTCGAATTTCTCGTACGGGCCCGCATACCGGGGGTATTTCCATCTCCACCGGCGGATGCAACTCTCGTGTACGAGCCGGAGGTGTTTGGGCGTTCCGAGGGTCATCTCGTTCAGATACAACGCAGGGAGTAAGTTATGTCACGTACGGTGGCGTGGCTGAAACGCATGTATCTCGTTCCGTTGGCTCTGATCGTGTGCGTGTTCCTTGGAGCCCGCTTTACGCCGTATCCGGAACTCACGGCCTTGCAGCATCGTCCGTCAAGCTCCGTCGTTACCGACCGGTATGGACAGGAGTTTGCAGTCCTTCAGACGGGCGATGCAGGCTATCGCTTTCATGTGTCGATCGATGCGCTTCCCGATCACGTCATCGAAGCTGTTCTCGCTTCGGAGGACCGTCGCTATTACCTGCACCCCGGGATTGATCCGCTTGCCGTGCTCGGCAGACTGCACCGTCGGATGGGCTCTGGTCACGAGGCCTACGGCGGGGCAACGATTGCCGTTCAGCTGTCTCGCCTGATTCGGGGTACCGTTCGCGAACCCGATGGTCATCCGAAGCAGACGGTCGGCGTCGCCCGGCTACGAGACGCTTGGAACGCGCTTCGTCTTCGAGCCAGGCTCGATCCTGAGGCGCTTCTAGAGCTGTACGTGAACCATATACCTTTCGGGTTTTCGGTCGAAGGCATAGATGCAGCTGCGCGGTTCTGGTTTAACACCCGCGCGTCCGACCTCGATACCCGGCAGGCGTATCTTCTCATGGCTATCCCGAGGAACCCGAACCTGTACGCGCTGCATCGCGCTCCGGAACGTGCTGTTGAGGCGGCTTTCCGGGCGGCGACAATGACGGGGAGGGACTTCACTCGTGTCTCGCTTGAGCATATAGCCGAACGGGCCCGTTCGCGTGCTCGTCGCGGGCCGGTGCAGCGGCTCCTGCTTATAGACGCTCCGGATATCAGTAGTCTCAGTCTTGCGCACTACGTAAACAGGCTCACGACCTCAAGTGAAACATCGTCGATCAGATCGACGATTGATCTCGATGTCCAGGCTTTTCTCGTTTCGGCTGTGTTCGATGCGTTGCACGATGCACGGGGAAATCGGATCTCCGATGCAGCTGCGCTCGTGGTCGAGAACAGCACCGGCGAGGTCCTCGCGTATCTCGGATCAAATCCTGACGGGACACCCTACGGTCGTTCCTACATCGATGCGGTCCGGGTTCCGAGAAGTCCCGGCAGTACCATTAAACCGTTTCTCTTCGCCCTGGCGTTTGAGCGGGGGTATACCATGGACAGCACCTTTCTCGACGAACCGACGCGTTTTGGCAATGAACGGGTCTTTATTCCCTTTAACTTTAACAGGCAGTTCAACGGCGTCGTCACCGCAGCCGAGGCTTTAGGTTCGTCGCTGAACGTGCCCGCAGTGGTTCTGTACGATGAGCTGGGGGAGTCCCTGTTTTCGACGTATATGCAGAACCTCGGGTTTGAGATACTGATCAGAGAGATCCCGGAAGCCGGCCTTGGTGCGGTCCTCGGAGCTGCTCGAACAAGCCTCGACGAACTGTCGGCAGCCTACGCGTCGATCGCACGCGGAGGCGTCTATCTCCCGCTGTCATTCAGACCGGTAGACGACCGCATGATGCCGACGCCCGACCGGCGTGTCGTGTCTGAGGCGTCAGCGGGACAGGTGCGGGAAATCCTCTCGTCGGCTTCTTACAGACATCTCGGATTTCCCGCAGATTCGTTCATACACGAATACGAGGGGATCATTCTGAAAACCGGAACGGCAAGTCAGTTTACCGACATTCTCGCGATAGCAGCGTCGGAAGAGCACACGGTGGCGGTGTGGATGGGAAATCTCGACGGACAGACAGTAATCGGACGACCAGGAAGCTCGCTGCCCGCGCGTGTGGTACTGCGGACTGCTGATTATCTTTTGTGGCGTCAGTAGTCCAGGCTAAAAAAACGGCCCCTCAAAAGCGAGGGGCCTGTCAATCGACCGGTCTTAGCGGGCGTCTTCGGGATTCCACGTTCCCGATCGCGTCTCACCTTCCAGCGGTGGTATTCTGAACCGCATTCCGGGCTGAATCAGATCCGGATTATCGGGGTCCTGCAGCAGGTCGCGGTTGGCCTCGTAAATACGCTGCCATTCCCAGGGATTATCGTAGATAAACTCGTATTCGGCGATGCGCCAGAAACTGTCCCGACGCTCGGGAATGCGACGTACGATATAGAATCCGGGTAGATCCGCGACTTCTTCTTCGGCTTCCTCTGCCGCTGCTTCACGGGCCCGCTGACGGTCCTGGAGTTCGGCAAGCATGTCTGCGTCGATAATGTCGAGAATGGACCGGAAACCGTCTCGTGATTCCTGCCACTGTTCGTTATCGTAGGCTCCGTCGGCGCTCTCAAAGGCCGCGAGGGCTTCTTCGTAGACGTCGGGGAACTCCCGCTCAATATCGAGCGTTTCGGCGCGATTGAGTCGTGTGCGTGCAAGGCCTCGAGCTTCCGCGGCTTCGATCCGAAGCCCACCAATTCTTCGCAGCTGTCCAAGTACCTCGTCGGTGATTATCTCATCTCGGACCGAGAGGAATGAGCTGCGTGCTTCTATGAAACTCTCACTATCGTACTGTTCCTGCCCCTGATCGTAAGCCGCCTGTGCCTCGTCCCAGATATCCGGAAACTCGTTTCGTATGTTGAGCGACTCTGCGGTGGATAGCCGGTCACGGGCGATTGTTCGTGCATTTGCCGCACGAAATCCGTCCCGTCGTTGCTCAGCAATGTCCCGTCCACGGAGCGATGCTTCTTCGGCTTCCTCTGAAAGCTCGATTGACCGCTCGTACTCGCCCGCGTCGAAAGCCTCCTGAGCCTGCTGCTGCAGTTCCCGGGCTCTTCGAAATTCTTCGTTGTCAAGAAGGCTCTGAGCGGAAAGCATTCCACCGACAAAGAGGAAAGCCAGCACACCAATAAATAATCGTCTGTAAATCTTCATATTGCGTGTCTCTCCTGATTAGTCTTCGTCAACTTCTTCGTCGAGCTCGCGTGCGCGCTCTTCTGCCTCTTCGAGGCGCTGATTCGCCCGATCGAGTGCTGCCTGCGCCCGTTCGCGGCGTTCGACCGCGGTATCCCGTGCGTCTGCGAACTCAACGGTTGCCTCGTTGAACGAGACAAACGAAGCTTCGAACGATCCGTCAGCTCTTTGTGTCTGCGCCCGTGCGAGTTTCGTGTCTGCACTCGAAAAAACGGTGGCTGCTGCCACGTCGGCTCGAGCGGCGAGGGCTTCTTCGCGCACCGCTTCTGCGGCCTCTTCACGCTCGCCGAGAAGCGTCGGAAAGCCCCGACTGATTACGGTCTCGAAGTGGCCTATCGCCATGCGGAAATTTTCTCCTGCAGACTCAGGATCGTCGACGAGATTCGCGGTACCTGCGCTGAACTGGGCGTCACCGGCGGCGAACTCGTCTGCCTCGTACTCGTCGAGACCGTACTCGATAATCGTCTCGCGGAGAGCCGCTGCCTCGTTCTGTGCGACATCATCAACAACGGGAATTTCCGGCTCTTCTTCGGGGGCGGATGCGCATGCGCCCATGAAAAGAAGGAGCGAGCCGACTATGATATATAGTAGCGTTTTTCGTTTCATATAGGGATAATCCTCCTATGGAATTAATCTCAGACCTTCGTGTACAGTATAAGGCTTCAGAACAGGTATGACTACTGCAGCCTTGTAAGTCCGTCGTCAGTACCGTATAGTCCGGGATAGCTATGCCTCGTATGGAAAAAAATCTCAAAGATCTGGAAATCGTCGACCTCGAATACACCGGGCACGGTGTCGCGAAGCCTGAAAACGGGCCGGTCATCTTTGTTGAGGATGTGCTGCCGGGCGAAGTCGTACACGCCCGGGTGCACAAGAAGAAGAAGCGCTTTGCCTTCGCGCATCCCGTCGAGTTTGTCCGACGGTCGCCCGAGCGGGTTGAACCCTTCTGTCGGCACTTTGAGCACTGCGGCGGGTGTAAGTGGCAGTTTCTCGAGTATGCAGAACAATGTAGATACAAGAAACATTTTGTCGAACAGATTTTTGACCGTCTGGCTGCTGTCCCGAGACCCGAGATTCCCGATGTTCTGCCGTCCCGCAGCGACCGGTTTTACCGAAACAGGCTCGATTTCAGCTTTTCGAACCGGCGGTGGCTCACTCCCGCCGAGATTGAGAGCGATGATGTCTTTTCGGCGCGGGACGCACTCGGTTTTCACGTTAAGGGCAGTTTCGACAAGGTGCTGCAGATCAGCGAGTGTTTTCTTCTGGATCAGCTCTCAGACCGTATACGTAATACCGTCTGTACCTACGCGCGAGAGCGTGGTGATCTGTTTTACGACCCGGTCGAAAATGCCGGTGAACTGAGGTCCCTGATCATCAGAACGAGTCGTAACGGTGGGGTCATGGTCATTCTCGTTCTTGGAACCGAACGTGACGATCTTGCCGGGCCCTACGAATCTCTTTTTCGGGAACAGTTTCCGGAAATCACGTCATTCTACGTGGGAGTGAACACGAGTAAAAATGATACGTTGCAGAATGCGCGTCTGACGCTCCGCTACGGCGAGTCAGATATCGTCGAGACGCTTCTGGGCATAGATTTCAGCATCCGTCCGCAGTCGTTTTTTCAGACGAATCCTGACCAGGCCGAGCGACTCTACGAGCTGGTGCGTGAGTGGGCGGGTCTCGACGGCTCGCAGGTTGTTTATGATCTCTACTGCGGTGCCGGCAGCATTGCTCTTCTCGTTGCAGCCGCCGCGAGTCATGTCTACGGCGTCGAAAACGTTCCCGAGGCTATAGACGCGGCGCGGACGAATCAGGAAGCGAATGGAGTTGACAACTGCACCTTCGTGTGTGGAACGGTAGAAGATGTTCTCAGTACGACCTACCCGGGCGATTTTCAGCGGCCCGATCTCGTCATTCTCGATCCTCCGCGAGCCGGTCTGCACCCGGCGGTCGTCAAGACGCTTCTTCGGGAGAAACCTCCAAGGATCATTTACGTGAGTTGTAAACCGTCGACGCAGGCGCGCGACGTGGCCATGCTCTCGGAGGCCTATGATCTTGTTCGCATACAACCGGTAGACATGTTCCCTCAGACCTATCATATAGAAAACGTCGTCGAGCTTGTTCGGAAGAATGAGTAGTCATCGGAGCGAGCGTAACATCATACCGTGTAGTACAGCCACGCCATGAGCGATGCGAGAAAAACGGTTACGAGCAGAGCCATGTCGGGGAAGCTCAGGCGTGTCTGACGTATGGTCGCGAAAAAGCTCGCCTTGCGGACACCGAAGTAATACACGGGGATCGCAGCCCCCACCGTCAGCGCCCACGCAACAAACTTATCCGCATAGTACGCACCCTCAACGCTGACGTTGACTTCGAACAGGTAACCGATTACCGGCCGTGCCGCAATCCCGAGCACAATGCAGGCTATGCCCATAGCCATAGTCACGCTGTTCACGAAAGGATCGGGCTGCGAGGTGCGTGAGGCACCGCTGTTACCCCAGAACATGACGGCGTACTTTATGAACACAAGGGTGGTGCCAAAATTGATGATGTAGATGATGGTTTCATTAACCCCGGTGAAGCCGCTCTGTATCAGATACTTCGAGATAGCCCCATTGAAAAAGGGTGTCCCGATAATACCGGAGATCGCAAGGATCGCGGCAATGGAGACCATGGGTACCCGACGGATCGCACCGCGAATTTTGTTGATGTCCTTTGTCCCGTATTCCTTTGCGATCGCCCCGGCTGTCAGAAACAGCAGGGCTTTGAACAGACCATGATTCAGGATGTGAAAGATGCTGCCCCAGTAGGCTTCGGTAATGCCGCTGTTCAGACCGACCATGATCAGTCCGATCTGGCTGACCGTGGAGTAGGCAAGGATGAGCTTGATATCGCGCTGTGTCAGTGCGAGCAGTATGCCGATGACGGCAGTTCCGGCTCCGATTACGAGGAAAAACTCATCGAGAATCATGGCCGCGGAGAAGATGTCTCGCAGGCGAATAAACAGATAGATACCGACCTTTACCAGCAGTCCGGACAGAACCGCTGATACGATGCTTGGTGCGCTCGGTGTTCCGTGTGCGTGCGGAAGCCAGCTGAATAGCGGCATCAGAGCGGCCTTGAGTGAGACGGCGGTCAGCATGAACGATAAGGGGAGGATGAGCGATCTCGGGTCTGTGACCTGTGCTACGCGGGCTTCCATCGCCTGAAAGTTGAGAACTCCGAGGGTCCGGTACAGCAGACCGATACCGAGAAGAAAAAAGCTCATCGCGAACAGATTGATCAGTAAATACAGCGTGCCGTCGTACAGGGCCTGTTTATCGCGTTTCCACATGATCAGAACACTGATCATGATTGTCATGACCTCTATCAGGACATAGATGTTGAAGATGTCCTGCGAAAGAAAAACACTGATGGTCACTCCCTGAATTACGATGTACAGAAACTGAAACATGTTGTCGGTGTATTTCTTCCGGACACTGAACAGAAACAGGAACAGGTACAGGAGCGTCGTAAAGAAGACCATGGTCGTGCCGAGCAGATCGGCTCGGAGCGCGATTCCGATAACCGGCGCCCAGCCACCGACCTGTTGCAGAATGACGCCCTCGCTGCGAACAATCACGAGCAGGTAGCCGGCGAGCGCCGTCTGTGCAACCTGAAATGTCAGAAGTA
Source organism: Spirochaetaceae bacterium (assembly GCA_007694005.1). Taxonomy (GTDB): domain Bacteria; phylum Spirochaetota; class Spirochaetia; order DSM-27196; family SKKC01; genus SKKC01. Next base: position 30,612 of record RECN01000104.1, on the reverse strand, counting down.
CAACCCGGAAGAGGGTGCGCGGCAGAAAATAGCCGAGTGTCGCGATCAGAATGGGGCCTACAACGAGAATGTATAGCTGCATTATCGGCTCTCTATGCGGTGAATCAGCTTGGTCCAGTCTGAGCTGCCGTGCTTTCTGAACAGGCTGATGAATATTGTAAGACTCACAGCGGTGACTGAGATCCCTATGACAATGGCCGTTATCATGAGCGCCTGCGGCAGGGGATCCGCCATACGCAGCATGTCGGTGCTCCCGACCGGTGGCACGCTTGTCGGACGGACGTTGACCGTGAGCAGAAACAGAATCGCACCGACGTCCATGATATTAATCGCAATAATGGTCTTGAAGATGTTTCGCTGGGTAACGACACCGAGAAGACCGATGAAAAACAGCACCAGGCTTACGGTCTGCCCGTTTATGAAATCGGGGCCAAAAGGAATATCGATCACGTTCTACCTGCCTTCAAAAAATCCGAATCTGTAGACGACAATGGTGAGGCCGAGGGCAACTTTCATACCGATCAGGAAGTTCATGAATATGAGATAGGGAATCTTGAGTTCAGGAAACTGTATCTGCAGGCCGGCAAAGACAAAAATACCCGGCACGATCAGAAGAAGGGCAAACAGAAACTTTTCCAGATTGTGAACGAAGTGAACTTCGAGGTCGTTCTCGTGTGCAACTATGAATCGCGCGAGAAACAGGGCGGCCATAATTGCGCCTCCCTGAAATCCGCCACCGGGCGTGTCATGTCCATTATAGATGATGTAGATACCAAACACGGCGATGAACGGATACAGCAGACCGGTCATGACGCTGATAAGTTCTTCTGATGCCGTCTGTTCCAGTGTCGCCAACTCTGTTGTCTCGTTGGAGTCAGTGTTCATTACTTCGAACCTCCTGCCCGGAAGAAATGCAGCATGGCGATGATGCTCACCAGTAGTATGAGGGCCTCAAAAATCGTGTCGTACATGCGGTAGTTCAGATAAATAGCCGCGACGGCGTTCCCCGCACCGGTGTCGGCGGCGAAGTTATATATGTAGTAACTCGCGATATCGACGCCTGTTGTTTCCCCGTGCACCGTGTACAGAAACACAACGCCCGCGAAGAGGAGCGCTACGAAGATGCTTACCAGAACTGTCCGCATCCGGTTAATCCTCCTCCGGCAGGTAGTCGTCACCGTATTCGCTTGATCCGCCGTATCGTTCGACCAGAACTTTCAGGTCCTGATAGCGGAGGACGAGAAGCATTTCGAGCTCGTCGATGACGTAGTTTTCGCGATTGCCGATGATGGTAATCTTATCGCCGGTCTGATGTATGATCAGATCGTGTCGGCCGCTTTGTAGAACCTCGCTTACTGGCTGCGGCGTAAAAACAAGCTGAGGTTCGAGCTCTCTGGCGAAACAGAAATCTTCGATTTCTCTGACGAGTTCGCCTTTTCGCGTCCCCTCTATGATTTCCCGGTCACTGACCGTTGGGAAATCGGTGTTCGTGTAGCAGACGCTGTATACCCGGTATCGCTTCAGGGCCGTCAGGTAGAGCAGGGTAATAAGACCGCTCCCCATGACCGCTTCGGCGATTGCTACATCCGGAGCCTGGTAATACAGGTACAGGAACGAACAGATCAAAGAAAATACGCTGAAGTAGATGACCGCGATCCGCAACGGCCCGGTGTACAGGGCGAGAAGCGCAAGGACAAGCATGCTCCCGAGAAGCATAAGCTCAACCATGTCCAAACTCCCGTTTGATCCGATACCCACTCTGGTATGCTGAATGCGCAATCCCTGTTGTTGCAAGGGGACCGGTCATGAGGTCGAACACGAGGAGCAGCAGCAACTTCAGCGCGACGGACCACGAACCGCTTACCAGCATAACGCCAAAGAGAACCGTAATGAGCCCCATGGTATCGACCTTGCTCGTTATGACTACCCGAGCGTAGAAGTCCTCGTAAAAGAGAACACTGTAGATTCCGATTGCAGAGAACGCGAGACCGACACCAATGAGAACGTAACCGGCGATTTCAATCATACCTGCCCCTTCTTTTCGATAAAGCGCGCGATGAGAATGCTGGCGATGAACCCGAGAAGCGAGTAGACAATCGCGACGTCGATGAGAAAACTGCGTTCCATAAGGACCGCGAGAACGGCGATCGCCATGACTATTTTGGTCGTAACCAGGTTCATTCCGAGCAGGCGATCCCAGATCGTCGGTCCGATAATTATCCGCACGAGACTTGCCATGAGAAGAATGGTCAACGCGACCATCGCGTATATGAGTAGACTCATTCGTGTCGCCCTAAGCGTTTTTCGGATGGAAGGAGCAATCGTTCAAACGAACCCATTATTTCTCTCCCGGCCTCAGCCGAGTCGTTTGTGTGTGCATCTATCCAGATCACCTTCAGGTGTTGTCCTGATTTCTCCATGGTTACCGTGCCTGGTGTCAGCGTAATGGAGTTTGCCAGCAGGGAGATGTGAAAGTCATCCTTCAACTGTGTATCAAACTCAACGATATTAACATTCACCTTCCTGGTAATGATTTTTACCATGGCGTGAAAGCCGGCAACGTAAATTTCTTTCACGAGAACGAGACTGTAACCCAGCAGCATCAGCGGGCGTACTCTGTATATGCGCTGGTAGTCGTCTTTCAGGACCAGCCGGTTTGTGAAATACAAAGCGACGATTCCAACGATTACTCCGCCAAGTATCGTGAGCACGCTCAGGTTTTCGTTTAAAATGACCCACACGACCGCGAGAAGGAACACGAAACCCGCGTTATTGAGAATGCGCTGCATACGAGTTTCTATCACAAACGGAAGTCTGGCTGCAATCAAGTTCAAACTTGACACAAAGGTGCCGAGTGCCTACGCTCACGCTACCATGCTGCAAGAAGTATTAACGGAAGATCTGGTTACGACCGATCTCAAGGCGCGCACGAAAAACGAGGTCATTGTGCAGATGCTGGATATGCTCTGTGCTACCGGAAAAGTGTCTGATCGGGAGGCTGCTCTGCAGGCTCTCATGGATAACGAGAACCGCATGTCTACCGGCATGGAGCATGGCATCGCAATACCCCACGCCAAGACTGACGCGGTGGACGAGTTACTCGCGTGCGTCGGAATCACAAAGAAAAAGATCGACTTTGAAAGTCTCGACCGAAAACCCGCACGAATCTTCATTATGACCCTCTCACCAAAAGGCCGCACCGGGCCACATATCCGCTTTCTCGCAGAGATCAGTCAGCTTCTCAAGGATGAGAAACGGCGGAAGCAGGTGTTGGCCTGTAAGACGAACGCCGAAATGCTGTCAACGCTGTTCGGATAGACGTACACACGATCGCTCAAAGAGCACGATTCCGGACGTCATAGCAGCGACAGCAAAGACACCAGAAACGACGAATGACAGTGCTGCGGTCTCCGGGGCGGATACGGTGCCGGTAAGGTCGGGTTGTATGATCAGTACGAGGGCGTTCGCAACCGCATGACCCCAGATTGCCGGAAGCAGTGATCCGCTTCTGTATCGTATGTATCCCAGTGAAATTCCGATTATGCCGGCAGAGATCATCTGAATCGGCAGGATGTGCACGAGACCAAACAGCGCTGCCGAAAGCACTATGCGCGATAGCGGGCGAAGATACGGCGACAGCCCCTGCTGTATCACACTCCGGAATACGTACTCTTCAACGATGCCGGGAATAATCGCGACACCCATCAACGCAAGAGGCAGGGGAATTGCATACAGCGCTTGTGCAAACTCTCCGTAAAGACCCGGTTCCACCCGTAACGCAACAAGAATCATGGAAACGAGAGCCTGTGTTCCCAGCATTATCAGTACGGTCGGGAACGCCAGCCGAAGCGCGATGTGCACATCCGACCGACCCGGACGCCACGACACATTACCCGGCAGTTTTACGGCTGACAGCCACGCGACTGCACCTCCCGCGACGAGCATACTCATGGTGTTCGACAGCAGGAGCAGTACCGCAGAATCCGCTTCTACCGCTGAAGCGCGTAGTGCCATGCGGAGAACGACCGCGACCCCGGCCTGGACCAGCAGAAACAGCGGCGCCACAAGCATGACTTTCAGAATATCGATTGAGTGTCCGGATGCTCTCGTGTGAAGTCTGTGTCTCATGATGCAGGTCCGATCGTAGTCGACCGGACCCCAACAGGCAAGGCGCAAGCCGGGGCGAAGAACTGCGTGAATATTCTCACTTGACTGCCGGGAAAGCAGCACCGCATAATGTGCCGGTAATCGGTCGCGAACCGATAAAAAAAAAGGAGACGCAATTCATGAAGGAAATGATGGGGCATCTTCCGGGTAAGCTGTTTCTTTCGGCACTCGGGATTTCGGTGATAGCGTTTATTGCGGTGTCGTTCTCGGGATTTCTCGAAGAGGGAAATCTGTTTTTTGGATGGATGACACCACCTCTGGTGATCGGAATAGTGTTTGTGATTTTCTGGTTGATCTGTTACATGGTCTATTTCTTTTTCTTCTGGCCGTATCGCTGATACCAGCCAAAGACTCGATTCACAAGGAGAACTGAACTATGGTTTTTACTTTAGGTGCGCTGTTGGTCTTTGGTGCGATCGTTATCGGTATGGCAGCATACGGATATCGGGTTTCTGCCAAGACTGCAGAAGATTACATGCTTGGCGGGCGAACAATTGGCGTTGTCGTCATGTTTTTCTTTGTTCTGTTCGCTATCTCTAGCGCATGGACCTTCTACGGTTTTCCGGGACTGCTGTATACCGAAGGGCCGGGGTACGTTGCATTTATCTGGGGTTCTGTACTGGGCTTTGCCGTTCTGTATATGTTGCTTGGTCCACGACTGTGGGCGATATCGCGCATAAACCGCTACCTCAGCCCGGTCGAGGTTCTTGCCGAGCGCTATGAAAGCAAGGGATTGCGCCTCGTTCTCTCAGTCTCGATACTGGCGTTCGTCGTGCCCTACATTGGCATTCAACCCCTGGGTGTCGGGGCAGGGTTTCAGGCATTGACCGGCTTGCCTGCGATTTACGGTGCTATTTACACCGTCGTACTGCTCATGGCAATCGTCATGCTCGGTGGTATGCGCATCGTCGCGTGGGTGAACATCTTTCTCGGATCGGTGTACGTCACCGCGCTCCTCGGTTCACTCATTGCGGTCGTTGTGACGGTGTTTCCGGGTGGACTTCCCGAAGCCGCGGCCAGGGTAGCTGAGGTCAGCCCGGAGTCCCTTTCGAACCCTGGACCCCTGGGCAACTACACGCCCGTGCTTTTCGCAGGGACCTTCGTTGTAGGTCTGCTCGCGTTCTCATGGCCACACGTCGTAATCGGAACCATGACTGCCCGTGACAAGTCCCTGTTCAAGTGGTTTCCGCTGCTCATTTTCGTCTTCGGCGGTCTGTTTTTCTACATAATTCCCTTTGTCTGGGGTTCTCTGATCGCGCCGGCCATCATTCCGCCCTCAGAACTCGCCGCGATGGCCGCCGAAGCGGGTGTGTCTGTGCAGGAAGAGGCGGACCGAGTCGTACAGACCATCATACAGCGGGTGCTTCCTGAGTGGTTTGGGGTATTCGTTCTCATGGGTGTTGTTGCCGCAGCGGTCAGCACCGCGGCGGTACAGCTCATGACGTCGAGCGTCATCGTCGCCCGTGACATCGTACAGGGCATCGTCAAACCTGACGCATCGGACAAGGAAGTCGCGAGCTTCGCCCGATGGAGCGTTGCTATCATCGTTATTCTGAGTCTGGGGTTCTCTATCTGGAATCAGGGAGCCATGGCTCTGTACCTGACTGACGTCAGTGTCCCGGGTTTTGCCCAGTGGGCTCCGGCTCTGGTCGGTGGACTCTTCTGGAAGCGGGCGACAAAGCAGGGCGCAATTGCTGCGACCAGTGCGGGCGTTATTTATCTGGTACTCGGTTTGCTCATCACCGTCGACGGATCACGCGTGCTGCTGCTCGATCTGCATCCCGTGATTCCCACAATTCTCGTTAATATAATCGTGTTCGTCGTGGTCAGTCTGCTGACACCCCGGTCGTCCGAAGCTGTGATCAGTCAGTACTTCGATGAGCCCGACGAGTACCTGAAAGCTGAAGTGTAGGGGTATATGGCGAACTGGAGACTATTCTTTAACCCAAGTGGAGACGCCGCCGATATCGTTTCGTACGGAGCGGCTCTCGCGGAAGGCCGGATTGTTGGTAAATACCAGCTTTCCGGCGGATCGCTGTCGGACACCCTGGTTATACAGGGTGTTAAACAGAAATCGATCGTAGCCGGTGCAGACGTCAAGGTTGATAAAGAAAAATCAACAAAAGAGAACATTGACGTCGCCTATGCGTCGCGGCAGGGACGTCGCGGCGCCAAGCCGGTTGGAAGTATCAACCTCTCGGAGCTAATGTCGAAGGCATCCGCTACGTTTGAGGCGGTCGATCGTGATCTTGATGATCCGGCGGTACTGATCTACACCTCGGGCACTACCGGTAAGCCAAAGGGAGTCATGCTGAGCCACCGGAACTTCTACAGTCAGTGTGCCGACGTGAGTACCAGCGTGTTCCCGCTGGGAGTCAGCGACACGGTTGTTCTGGTTCTTCCTTTGTACCATGTCTACGGTCTATCCAACGGCCTTCTGCTCGGGATTTTCAACGGCACGCGGCTTGCACTTGTGCCTCAGTACAGTCCGCAGGCGCTGTATGATGCGATTGAGAGCACGGACGCAACGGCACTGATCGCCGTCCCGGCTATGTATACACAGCTGGTGACCCTTGCAAAGAGGAAGAAGGCACAGATGCCGAAAAGCCTGCGTATCTGCGTGTCGGGTGGCGCGCCGCTTCCACACCGCGTGCTGGAGGATTTCGAGAAGGAGTTTAATACCCGCATAGCAGAAGGGTATGGGCTCACCGAGACGACAAGCGCGGTATGTCTGAATGAGTTTGGTGAGAACTTCAAGCTCGGCAGCATAGGTCCTCCCGCACCGGGTGTCGAAATGACAGTCTTCGACGATCAGAACAACCCCGTCCCGACCGGCCAGGAAGGGGAAATCGTTATAAAGGGCGATGTTGTCACGAAAGGGTACTGGAAACTTCCCGAGGAAACAGCGTCGACTATTATCGACGGGTGGCTGCATACCGGTGACCTTGGGTACGTTGACGAAGACGGCTTTTTCTTTATCACTGACCGAAAGAAGGACCTGATCATCCGTGGTGGCTACAATATTTCTCCCCGTGAAGTCGAGGAAGTCGTGTACACGCATCCGAAGGTTTCAGAGGCGGCCGTCATTGGAGTTCCCGATAAACGCGGCGAGGAAGCAGTAAAGACCTTTGTCGTCCTTCGGGACGGTGAGACAGCGACTGAACGGGAAATTGTAGAGTTCTGCGAAGCACATTTGAGCTCATACAAGGTTCCGAAGTACGTTGAGTTCATCGAACAGCTACCCAAGAGCCCGACCGGCAAGGTTCTTCGCAAGGAACTGCGCGGCGAGTCCGGCGAAAGTGACCGGATGATCACTGAGAACTGACAAAGGGATACGAGGTTTATATACATGCCATTTGGATTGTTTAAGAAGAAAACGGGCAGCGCGGGCGGAGACGCTTCGTCTGTGCAGCACGATGGTCCGAAAACGGTCGGACAGATTTTTGAGGAAACTGTCGCGAGCCTGAAAAAACGGGAAGCGATAACCTACGAGGGAAAAAGCTATTCGTTCAGGGAAGTCGACGAACAGGCGAGTCGTGTCGCGAACGGGCTGAAAACGCTCGGAATCAACGCGGGTGATCGGGTTGCAATGATGCTTCCGAATATCCCTGAGTTTGTGTTTTCGTTCTACGGGATACAGAAACTCGGCGCCATCGCGGTACCGTTCAACACCTTGTACAAGGGGCGTGAAATCATCCACATTCTGAATGATTCCGGCGCTCGTGCCATAATCACGCTCACGAACTCGGCGAACCTCTTCAATGAAATTCGTGAGGATTGTCCCGCGCTTGAGCACGTGATTGTTACCGGACAGCGTACGCTGGTGTTTCTTGATCCAAACGGAACCGTGAACGTGCAGGCGGTCGTTGCACAGGATGCGTTTGAAGGCCCTGACGACGCGTTCAGAAAGTTCGGCGAGGTATATGTCGAGACTCTGAAAGAACTCGGGGTAGCGGAAGCGTGGTATAAACACCAGGGGGCTGTGCGCGTTGGGGGCAAGAAAATCGCCAACATCGTGATTCAGGAGATTGAGAACCTGTACGTACTGAACTCGGTGTGTTTTCTTGATAATCTCCAGATGGATGACTACTTCAAGGTCATTTATGTCACGCCGGAGCTGAAAGACAAGGTCGTCGAGCCTATGACGAGCGTCCGGGAAGTCACCGGAGCACTCCCGACACTTGAACAGTTCCGTGACGTTTTTGCCGCAAGCCTTCGGGCGAAACTTGGCATTGAAATCGAGCCGGGGCAGCTTAAGCGCGACGAGAAGTTCGGTTACGAAAAGAACCGGGCACTCGCGTACAAACAGTAGCGCATTTGCAACAAACAGGGAGCTGAACAGGTGGATTTCGAGCAATACCAGAAACGGTCACGCGATACGTGGAACGTGATCGAGATGAATCATTCCATCGTATACCCGACTATGGGTCTCGCGAATGAGGCGGGCGAGGTCGCCGGGAAGGTCAAGAAGATTTTTCGTGACCGCAATGGAGAGATTTCGGAGGACGACCGCACAGCACTCAAGAAAGAGCTCGGTGACGTGTTGTGGTATCTGACGCAGATCTGCACGGAGCTTGATCTGACGCTCGAAGAGGTTGCCGCATACAACGTCGAGAAACTCGCCGCACGCCTCGAACGCGGTACCATCAAAGGTGATGGGGATGATCGATGAGAATTGCTCTGTTCGGAGGAACTCGCGGGGTCGGTCGGCAGGTTCTTGAACGGGCGGTAGAGCAGGGGTTCGGAGTAAAGGCGCTCGCGCGTAGCCCCCAGTCGATTCCCGAGACGGCAGGTGTTGAAGTGGTCGAGGGCAACGTGCTCGACGCGGGCGCGGTCTTTCGCACCGTCACGGGTTGCGATCTTGTCGTAATCACGCTCGGGAATACAAAAGGAAACCCCGGTACCGTTGTTTCCTCGGGGACCGATATTATTCTCCAGGTTATGCGGAAACTCGGGTTGAGTCGGGTAATCGCCGTCAGTTCCCTCGGTGTCGGCGACAGCAAAGACTGTGTTCCGTCGTTCTTTAAGCTCCTTATGAAGACGGTGCTCAAAAAGACCATGTCGGATAAGGAGCGGCAGGAAGAACTGCTTCGCGCATCCGCTGCCGACTGGACAATTATACGTCCTGGAGGCCTTTTTGACGGCGAGCGAAGCGGTACTGCCCGCACGGGCACTGGTCTTGATGTCGTCGCTTCAAAGGTCAGTCGTGCCGATGTCGCCGAGCTCGTGCTTCAGGAAGTCGAGAATCCGGTGTACCTGAAACAGACCGTCTGGATCACCTGACGCGTATACGCGAGGACTCTATGTCTCATCACATGGATTGGGAAGAGTTTCGTCGGTATGGCTACCGAATGATCGACGAGCTCATTGATTATCACACAACAGTCGAGGATCGTCCGGTACTCAGCAGGACTCAGCCTGGAGAAATTCGCTCGGCGCTGCCCAAGGAAGCACCTGTTGAAGGTGAGTCTTTCGACCGGATTATTGAAGACGTTCGAAACATTGTATATCCCGGACTGACACACTGGCAGTCGCCCGGATTTTTCGGGTATTTTCCGGCGAATACCAGCGGGCCGTCGATACTCGGCGAACTGCTTTCGGCCGGCCTGGGTGTGCAGGGTATGCTCTGGCAGACAAGTCCTGCGTGTACGGAGCTCGAGGCTCACGTGCTTGACTGGCTGGTCGATATGCTGGGACTTCCTGCCGTATTCCGGTCGGATGGTCCGGGTGGCGGAGTCATTCAGGACTCCGCATCGAGTGCATGCCTTTGTGCTCTGATCGCAGCTCGGCATCGCGTGATTCACGAGAACGACGTACATCTTTCACGGCTGGTGGCGTACTGCAGCGAGCACGCTCATTCATCGGTGGAGAAAGCTCTTCGAATCGCCGGAATCCCTGCAGTGAACCTCCGGAAGGTGCCATCCGACAACACGTATGCCATGCGTTCCCAAGACTTTAATGAGATGGTGGCCACGGATGTGTCGGCCGGATACGTGCCGTTTTTCGTGTGTGCGACGATTGGTACGACCTCGTCGCACGCGATTGACCCGGTTGCATCGATAACGGATATTGCAGCGCACCATGGTCTGTGGGTCCACGTGGATGCAGCCATGGCAGGTACGGCGGCATTATGTCCTGAGTTCCGATACATTCATGATGGACTGGCAGGCGTCGACAGTTACTGTTTTAATCCACACAAGTGGATGTTCACGAACTTTGACTGCGACTGTTTCTACGTATCGGATCGGTCCGCACTGATCCGTGCACTGAGTATACTTCCCGAGTATCTCAGAAACACGGCGAGTGAAAGCGGGTCGGTTATCGATTACCGTGACTGGCAGATTCCACTCGGTCGGCGGTTTCGTGCGCTTAAACTCTGGTTCGTGATCCGACACTACGGTGTCTCCGGCTTGCAGTTCCACGTACGAGAACACATACGTCTCGCCCAGCTTTTCGCCTCCGAGCTCGAGCAGCTCCCACAGTTCGAGATTGCGGCGCCACATCCTCTGAATCTGGTGTGCTTCCGTCACACATCTGGCGACGAGATGAATCGTTTGCTCGAGCAGGCGATCGCTACGGATGGGAGGTATTATCTGACGCATACCGTACTTGACGGGGCGTACGTCCTGCGTCTGTCCGTCGGTCAGACGTATACCGAAGAGCGTCATATCCGGGCGTTTATTAAGGATCTTGTGACCATAGAAGCGAAACTGCAATCCCGTTGACGGTTGCATATCGCGCATGATCCGTGGATACTTAACGCCTGTACGTACGTATATCCGTGCGAACCACACGTTGTTCATTCGCACAGGCACTTCCGGTGCCTGTATTACCTCATTCAGGTTATCCAGCGATACAGCGTTTTGACCCGAGTATTCCGTACAGACTCCAGAAGAGGGAGGTGCCGCTGTCCATGCGGGTCCTCCCTGCGGTTCATCCGCTGGAGAGTATTCTACGCATATCGAGAGGAGTTCACGTATGGCGAAACGATCCTTCAAAGGCGACAAACGTCGTAAACAGCTGGAAAAGAAGAAGAAGCAGGAACTGAAACGGGCTAAGAAATTGAACCGGACAGACGAAGAAAAAGAAAACGAGACCGAGGACACATCCTATCTGGAATATCTGAACCCGGGTGGGCCAATGGACGAACGCTACGTCGGAGACGACGAAGATGGTGACGACGACGATAGCGACGACGACGACGAAGATTCCGACTGATTCGGGAAATTGTATACCACCGGGAACCCGCCATGCAGTGGCGGGTTTTTTGTGCGCTATCGTCAACGAATCAGGGGAACTGGGCGAACATTTCGGCCGTTCGTACCCCGGCGACTTCGAGTCGGTCGGAGTATGCATTTCTGAGGCGTTGCAGGCCTTCTTCAAGAACGGGCGACGAAACTCCAAACTGTAATGACTGCCATGCCTCGAGAAACGCAGAGAACTCGTCGGCAACGCGGATGATTTCTCCGTCAACCGGATCATAACCGTCTTCGTTGAAGGTGCTTTGTATTTCTCCAAAGGAAACAACCCGCACACCTTCGCTTGTACGTATCCGACTCACGAACTCGTTTTCGGTGAAATAGCGGATCTCTTCACCGGCCGATGCACTCATATGCGGATAGATCTCCGCGGCAACCGTGCGATCCTCGATGGTCTTTACAATCTCCGGAAGACCTGGCGTGGCCGTTTTTGTCGGTGCTACGATATCCCTGGTGACCGCCTCGGGAAGGTCATGGAACAGGGCTCCGAAGAAGTTGTTGTATTTTCGTCTGTCGCACGCACCCGCCTGATGCGACAGAAGATACACGAAGACGCAGACCATAAGCGAATGCCCGAGAACTGCCGTTTCCGGTATCCGTGGCGTTCTGCTCCACCGCGTCTGGTAGCGCAGTCGATCGATTACACTGATTAACCTGTACAGATCGAGTTCAAGAACCAGTTGTCGCATGCCCGCCAGATCGAGGTAGGGCTCAAGTCTTCCCCGAAGATCATTCTCGATATCAGGGACCCGGGGGTCGTGATAGTTTACGGACTTGATAATCTGAAACTCGCGGTGGCTCGAATAGGTTCGGGCGGCTTCGAGGATATGATGCGAGCGCGTCTCTTCGACCGTCCAGGTCTCTTCCTCGGTTCTTCCGAGGAGAAACTCCCTGAACCGGTCGTCGAGGCCGTAGTGGGCAAGCATTGGCGCCACAGAGCTTACGACCCATTCATTCAGCTTTCGATACTCTACGGGATAGTGAGTCCGTATGTCCCGGTGAACCGATTCCTTTATATCCGAGATCGCAAGTTTGCGTAGAAGATCAAAAATCGAATGATCAATGATGAGGTTCCAGTCGACGGCGTGTCCCTGTTCCTCTTCGAGCTTCGCGAGAAAATACGTCGTCATGATCGCGAATGCACGCCTGTCCATCTCGTTCAGCTCCATAGGACGAACAAGGTCGTTCCAGCGTTTGATGCTGAAACCGGTGAACAGATGCTCGGCTATGTCTCGATGGATGATCACAGTGCCCTCAAAACGGAAGTATGAAGCATTGCAGCCACCGTGTCACGTGATCGCGAAAACACTGACTATCCGCATCTTCGGGCTGGTCGCGTCTTACAGATCAACGGTGTCGGCATCGTTGGCAAAGAACACCGGTATCGAGGTGTGCGCACGCGCTACGCGCAGCTGAGTGGCAGGGTCGCGCAGAATCGCCCGGCCGTGATGGTAGAATCCAAGCCTTCCGATGTTTTCCCGGTTCGCTTCGGCCCAGGAGCAGATGTCTTCGACGCTGTGGTGACCGGTCTCCACGAGTACGAGGTCAGCAGGATCCTGCAGGAGAGGCTCAAGGTCGCGTACAGTTCCCACGTCTCCCGAATACACAAGAGATGCACCGGCTGATTCGATGCGGAAAGAGAAAGACTGAGGTCCCTGGTCAGGATCAACCGGAAGATGTGTATTGGCCTCGGCTGTGACGCACAGGGTCTCCGTATCCAGACAGAGTCCGGGTTGAAGCCGTTGTCCGTTCAGCTCGAAGTCGATGCCGAAGTTTCCTTCCGTGTGGGAGAGAAGATCGGTCACCGCGTTCCATGCGGGAAGGTTCGCTGTATATACGGTGATCGGTTCACTGACGCGACCGTCAAAAGACGACAGTCCGTGAAGTTTGCGTATAGTCCACAAGAGATTCGGGAGGCCACCGGTGTGGTCCATGTGTGCGTGGCTCAGAAAAATCCCGCGAACCCTGGTGAGGTCGTGACCGAGAAGATATGCGGTTCTCGAACAGGCCTCACCAGCGTCGAGGAAGTACAGGTGCTCTCCGATCTCGAGAAGGACAGATGTGTGCAGGCGCCCGGGCATGGGCTCGGTGCCTGCACAGGTTCCGAGAAAGGTCAGTCTCACGGTCCGTCCGTATTCAGAAGTGAAACTCCCGTCATTTCTTCGGGCTTTTCCAGACCCAGAAGGTCGATAACGGTCGGAAAAACGTCAGCGAGGCGCCCACCGGAGCGCAGACCGTCTGATGGTCTTGTCGTGCTGCCGCTTGCAAGGTTCTTTCGTTCATCGTCGACAATAATGCAGTCAACGTCATAGGTCGTATGAGCGGTATGGGCACTTTCGTTTACCGGTTCGTACATCTGCTCGGAGTTACCGTGGTCCGCGGTTACGATGAGTTTTCCACCGCGATCCCGCACCGCCTGGACGATCTCTTCGACGCAGGAGTCGACGGTCTCGCAGGCTTTGATTGCCGCTTCGAGTTTCCCCGTGTGCCCGACCATGTCGCCGTTGGCAAAGTTAGCGAGGATGAAGTCCTCACAGTCGTCAGCCTTGATCCGGTTCAATACTGCGTCTCTAACTTCAAGCGCGCTCATTTCAGGTTTCAGGTCGTATGTTCCCACCTTGGGTGACTGAGGCATTTCACGGTGTTCACCGTCAAAAGGCTCATCCCGGTAGTCATTGAAGAAGAATGTAACGTGTGGAAACTTTTCCGTTTCTGCGGTGCGGAACTGAGTCAGTCCTTTCAGGGACAGGAACTCGCCGCCTATGTTTTTCATCTTCGGCGGTTTCAGAAATATCACGTTGAGCATTGCGTTCAGCTCCGTCTCGTAGGCAGTCATGGAGAGCCAGTAGACATCGAGCTTATCGCCGCGATCGAAACCTTTCTCACCGCTGTCAGGGCTCGGCTTAACGGCTCCGTAAAAGGGATCCATCACGAAGGAGCGGAGTATTTCGCGTGGTCGGTCGCCCCGGTAGTTGTAAAAAATCGCCGTATCGTCGTCGCTGACACGGGTGTCCTTCCAGTCGGTCCCGATGTATCGAGGGGTGACAAACTCATCCCCGTTCTGGCTGTCGTTACTCGGGTTGTCGTAGTAGTTCTGCATGGCTTCGTCGGCAGTTTCGAAGACCGGAAGGTCAGACGCCCGTCCGGTCAGCATGTCGTAGGCCATGCGGACCCGTTCCCAACGGTTGTCCCGGTCCATGGCGTAGTACCGCCCGCAAATCGACACGATACGGCCAATGCCGATTTCATCGAGCTTCTTCTGGACATTTCTGATGAACTGAATGCCGGTAAACGGCCCGGTGTCGCGTCCGTCGGTGAACAGGTGCACCGCAACCTTCGTGTGTCCGATGCGGGCACACGCCTCAACGCAGGCGTACAGATGCCCGAGCAGCGCGTGGACACCTGCGTCGGAAGCAAGCCCCATGATGTGAACCCATGCATCGCGATCCTGCGCGCGTTTGAGTCCTTTTACGAGCGTTTCAACCTTGAAGAACGATTCGTCGCGTATGGCCCGGGTTATGCGCACCGACTCCTGGTCGACAATGCGTCCGGCGCCAAGATTCTGGTGTCCGACCTCGGAGTTCCCCATGGTACCTTCGGGCAGTCCGACGTCTTCTCCCGATGTGTGGATGGCTGTCCACGGATACTCTTTCAGCAATCTGTCGCTGCACGGAGTATTGGCGAGTTCAACGGCGTTGAAGGCGTGATGTTCCTGATTGGGGTTGCGTCCCCATCCGTCCCTGACTATAAGCACGACTGGTTTTGGTCTCTGTTCCATGTCCGTGATTATACGGGACATTGCAGTCTGGCGAAAGACACGGAGAGGACGCCGGGTATCAGCAAACGGGTATCAACAAAGCAGATCCGCGGGTACGCGATATATCGGGTGACTTGACAAAAATAGGGGATAAACGCACCGTGCGCTAGCGCGAAGCGGGAGGGACTCATGAAAGTCTGGTCAGGATCCTCGTATCCTCTGGGGGCAACCTACGACGGCGTCGGAGTGAATATTTCGCTGTACTCCGAGGCAGCCGACAAGGTCGAACTGTGTCTTTTTGAAGAGAACGGTCATGAAACCCGTGTCGCGCTGCCTGAGGTTACCGGTCATTGCCATCACGGATACTTTCCTGATCTGGAACCCGGTCAGTTGTACGGGTTTCGTGTTCACGGCCCCTGGAAGCCTGAGGAAGGTATTCGGTGTAACCCGAACAAGCTTCTGATAGACCCCTACGCACGTGCGATAGTCGGTGATATTGAATGGGATGAGTCTGTTTTCCCCTATCAGTTTGATGATCCTGACGGAGAACCGGATACCCGTGACAGTGCATCCTTCGTACCGAAAGCCGTCATCACACAGCCGCATTTTGACTGGAACGGTGACCGACGACTGAATACGCCTGACAACGAGCTTGTCATCTACGAGACACACGTGAAGGGGCTCACCGAGAGACATCCTGACATACCGGAAGAACAGCGAGGCACATACGCCGGGATTGCAAACCCTGTCATAATACAGTACCTGCAGGAACTCGGGATCACGGCCATCGAGCTCATGCCCATCCATCATTTTATACACGACAAGCACCTGATCGATCAGGGGTTGAGAAACTATTGGGGTTACAACAGCATTGGTTTTTTTGCGCCGTATAGTGAGTACACGGCGGACACGCGTCCCGGAATGCAGGTTGCCGAGTTCAAGACCATGGTCAAGGCCCTGCATCAGGCCGGCATCGAAGTCATCCTCGACGTCGTATACAACCACACTGGCGAGGGGAATCATCTCGGCCCCATGCTCTCGCTGAAAGGCATAGACAACGCTTCGTATTATCGTGTCCTTGCTGACGACAAACGCTACTACATGGATTACACCGGAACGGGTAACAGCATGAACATGCAGAACCCCTTCGTTCTGCAGCTCATTATGGACTCTCTGCGATACTGGATCGTGGAGATGCACGTTGACGGTTTCCGTTTTGATCTGGCGTCGACCCTCGCGCGTGAGCTCCACGATGTTGACCGGCTCTCGGCCTTCTTCGACATCATCCACCAGGATCCGGTAATCAGAAGTGCCAAACTGATCGCTGAACCCTGGGATATCGGTGAAGGCGGGTATCAGGTCGGTAACTTTCCCCCGGGATGGGCCGAGTGGAATGGAAAGTACCGTGATACGGTACGGGACTTCTGGCGGGGCGAGGACCAGACACTCGGTGAGTTCGCTACCCGGTTTACCGGTAGTTCCGATCTCTACGAGAGTTCAAGCCGTCGGCCGTACGCGAGCATAAACTTCGTTACCGCTCACGACGGCTTTACCCTGCATGACCTCGTCTCGTATAACGAAAAGCACAACGGAGAGAACGGCGAGGATAATAACGACGGAGAGTCACATAACCGATCGTGGAATTGTGGCGTAGAAGGTGAAACGGACGATCCAAAGATTATCGCTCTTCGAGGCCGTCAGAAGCGCAACTTCCTCGTCACGCTTATGCTTTCGCAGGGTATACCCATGTTGCTCGGCGGAGATGAGATCGGGCGCTCACAGAACGGAAACAACAACACCTATTGTCAGGATAATGAACTGTCATGGTACGACTGGGAGGAGACTGATGAGTCTCTTCGTGAGTTCACCGCCCGCCTGATCGGATTCCGCCAGGAGCACCCCGTGTTCCGCCGACGGCGATGGTTTCAGGGCAGGGAGATACGGGGGTCTGAAGTACGCGATATTGCATGGCTTACGCCTGATGGGCAGCACATGGACGATACGGCCTGGAGCGAGGGCTTCGCCAAGTCTCTTGCGGTTTACCTGAACGGCACGGAGCTGCCTGGTCGAGACGCTCACCAGGAACAGATGCGCGACGATACCTTTCTGGTTCTCTTTAATGCATACTGGGAACCAATGGACTTCGTTCTCCCTTCAGCAGAGTGGGGTGAAAAATGGAACGGTGTGCTCGACACCGCCCGCGAACCTGCGTTCCTCGAGACCGACGATGCGGCTGTGTATTCGGCCGGGACAGCGGTCCCGGTATCCGGAAGATCGATCGTAGTCCTCGTTCAGGTGACCGATTAGGATCGCGAGCGGAACCTTTTGGCAGGTTCGTGTTTGTCGATACTGTACGAGAGCACGTATATTCCCGGTATAATGATTGATTCACCAAAGATCGTGGTCGTCGGAGGAGGGTTTGCCGGTGTCCAGACCGTCAAGACACTCCTGAAAGCGCTACCCGGGGCGCAGATGACCCTCATCGATCGCAATGAGTATGCAACAATGCTTCCAGCGCTTCCCGATGTCCTTTCGGGACGTGTCCGACGTGACGCAATCACCGTTCGCTTCGATGAAATTTTTGACGCACGTGTCAGGATTGTAGCGGATGTCGTCTCGCGCATCGACGCAGAGACACGACTGGTCCACACACGCAACGAGGCATACCCCTACGACTTTCTTGTCCTTTCAAACGGCTCAGCGCCTGCGTTTTTCGGATTCGCTCCAGAGTCCGGGACTCTGCATACCGTGGATTCGTTTCCGGCGGCTGTGTCTTTACGCGAAACCCTCGAGCGCAGGCTCGCGGATGGACAGGAATGTACACTTGTCGTCGTCGGCGGCGGCTACACGGGGCTCGAAGTAGCCGCGTGCACCCGGGACGGCTTCGCGGCTGCCGGGCGACGCCTGAAAATTCTGGTGGTAGAGAAAGCAGACAGTATTCTCGCTCCCATGGCACAGCGGGTCAGGAGGCGGGTGGCGAAGTATCTGGAACGCAGCGATATTGCAGTCGCGACCGGCGTTTCACTGGAATCACTGAATGATGATACGGCGGTCCTCAGTGACGGGACGCGCATTGGGAACGCCGTTGTGTGCTGGAGCGCCGGCATGCAGGCTGCCACGCCGGAGACGTCGGCAGATCTTCCCGCTGCCCGTGACCGTCGACTGCTGACGAACGAGTTTCTGCAGCTTCAGACCTTTCCGGAGGTCTTTGTGGCAGGAGACGCAGCCCAGCTACTGAACGGTGATACGCCGGTGCGACGAGCCGTCAACTTCGCATACTATTCCGGGCGTCGAGCAGGGCGAAACATAGCCGCGCTTGTTCGTGGTCGAAAGCCAAAGGCGTTCTCGCCAGTGGATCTCGGGTGGGTCATACCGCTTGGAGGCACGAGCAGCGGAACAATTTTCGGATTCGTACCGGTTGCGGGAAAGTTCGGTCTGCGGCTGCATTATCTGATGTCGGGATTCAGGCACTTTACCGCTGGAGCGGCGTTTGAGTTCTACCTGGCAGCGTTTCATCTCAAACGCGGCGTTGACGTTCCGTCGGTCCGGGGGTAAGAAGAACAGGAGAGGGTACAGACATGACTGACACGAATGTGGACAACACTCCAGTAACCGGACTACCAGGCGCGCGTCTCTGGCTGATGTCGCTGCGACCGTTTTCTTTTACGGCATCGATCATGCCCATGCTGCTCGCACTCGTTCTCTCGCTTGGCAGCGGAGTCGTATGGTGGGTGTATGTCTGCTATTTTGTGGCAGGCCTTCTTCTCCACGCGGGTACGAACGTGCTGAATGACTACTATGACTTCGAAAATGGTGTTGATATCGAAGGCGATATTGACCCGTCCCATCTGCTGCCACAGAAACTTGTCTCTCCCCGCTTTATGAAGGTTACCGGGCATCTGTATTTTGCAGTGGGGATACTGGTCGGTTCGCTCATAGGATTTGAGCGGGGAGGCCTGTTTGTAACGCTCGGGATCAGCGGCGCGGTGCTCGCGTACTTATATACGGGCGCTCGAATCAGTCTGAAGTATGTTGCCCTTGGAGATGTACTCGTGTTTTTTCTTCTTGGGCCTGCCATGGTCGCTATGGGTGTGTGGGCTCTGCAGGGAGCCCCTGGCTGGGAAGAGGTTCTGATCAGTGGCCCTATGGCCTTTCTTGTGGCTTCTATTCTTCACGCCAACAATATCCGGGACATACACAGTGACCGGGAGGCTGGAGTTCATACCCTGGCCGGACTCTTCGGGCTTACGTACTCACGACATCTTATGTCGATTCTGCTGCTCGTGCCCTTTGCATATACCGGAGCCCTGATTGTAGCCGGTCTTCTTCCGTTCGTTTCGCTGGTGACCCTGATCGCGATCGTTCCGGCGGTAAAAATCCTGCTTACGGTATACGCAACATCCGAGCCTCACGATCTGTCGGATCTGACCATGCGCGCAGCCGCGCTGCATATGATCTTCAGCCTTCTTTTTGTCGGGACTCTTATACTGTGGCAGACAACGGGAATCGGATGACCGATGAACAGACGGCTCTCAAGGCGGTCGACAGCTACATTGAGCGCTATCTCCACGACATTGCAGCCGAACTCAACCTGAGCGGTGGACAGGACGTACTGTCGTATATCAGGAACTACACCGAGCGCAAAGGGAAGCGGCTGCGGCCGCGACTGCTTCTGCACATGGCCGGCTCCCGGAAAGTGACTGATCCCGTTCTTCGCATTGCGAGCGCTACCGAGATTCTTCATCTTTTCGCGCTCATGCACGATGACCGAATCGATCGAACAGAGCGTGTTCAACCGACTGGAGTGAATCAGGCGGAAGGGGACTATGACGCGTTGCGTCTTCTCGGCGGAGACTTTCTCCACGTCTGCGGGATGCAGCTTCTCGGGCAGACCGTGGCCGACCACGGTCTTTCGAGGCAGATTATTCCGCTTGTGCAAAAGATATCGCTTATAACGATTGCCGGTCAGGCGGATGACCTGTCCTATATTTCTCGCTCCACGCATCAACTGAACCTTCAGTCCCTGTATCAGCTGTACGATGCCAAGACAGGCTATTATACCTTCGTTGCGCCTGTTCAGATCGGATATCTGTTGAGCGAATCTTATACGGGTCACGATGATCGTGTGGTGCGCGAAACACTCGAGCGTCTCCGAGTTTTCGGACTGTCACTCGGCCGTCATTTTCAGATGCGCGATGACGAGCACGATATCCTGCACGCCCGTAACGATGACATGCAAAACCTGCGTGACGTTCCACACTGGGAATACAATCTCCTCGTTACGTGGCTGCACGAAACGGGCGAAGCGGTTGACCCGCTATCGTTCCTGGAACGAGAACATCGCCGGGACTACCTTTCCACCGTGTATGTTGAAGGGTTTCGCGGCTGGTGCCGGACGCGTCGCACCGAAATCGAGGAGGAAATTCGCCGTCACGCCGGCGATTCGCCCCTGCTCACCGCGATCGCCGATCTTGCCTGCACGTGAATCTGTTCGCGATGCAGCCTGTGCGACTTCTTCATTAGTCCCATCGAAACACGAGCGCGGATGCCGCAACAAACACTATCGAAAAAGCCGATAGCGCCAGAAGATTCGGGAGTATCGCGACGATGCCAGCTCCTTCGATCATGACGGCTCTCGAGGCCTCCACGAAGTGCGTCAGTGGCAAAACACGGGATGCAATCCGGAGCGCCTCGGGGGCTGTCTCGAGCGAGAAGAATACGCCGGATCCGATTATCATCGGGAAGCTCACAAGATTCATAAGGCCTCCAGCGAGTTCCTCACTCTTCAGTCGGGACGCAAAAAGAAGTCCTATCGAGATCATGCAGATAATCGCGAGTGTCGTCACGATCAGAAGCGACAGATAGGAGCCTTCCATTGTAAAGTTCAGAAATGCGTTGGTTCCCGCAAAGACAAATATGGACGTGGCAAGAACGATCATGAGCCGGCTCGCTGCCTGAGCCGATACAAACGTAAATGCGGAGACAGGTGTCGCTTTCAGACGCTTGAGAACACCGTTTTTTCTGTATCGAACGAGAACGAACCCGACGCCGAAAAGACAGCTGAATAGCATATTCATGCCGATTACACCGGGGACTACCCAGTCCACATAGCGTATTGGCTGACCGCTGATCTCACGTTCGACGAAAACCGGGACTTCTATGCCGTTCATACGATCCCGAAGGACAGAGTCTTCGAATATGCGTCGTATCAGTGGTGAGGTATGGTTTTCCGTGTTCAGAAAGAACTGTTGCTGCTCGAAGTCTATCGCCATATCGAGCTCATGTCTCCGGACCCGTTCGACCACTGAAGCCATGGTTTCTCCGCTTTCCAGGTCGTAGCGAACAAAATCGATCTGCTCGATAGAGATGAAGTCCAGTTCGACGGGAGCATCGCCCGCGAGTGCAACGGTGAACACGGTCGGGCTCGGATCGGATAGCGCCAGAGCGAATCCGAAAACGAGTATCATCGGGAAAAGCAGATTCCAGAAAAAGGTGCCGCGATCCCGTACAAACTCGAGGGTTCGAGCCCTGACCAGTGCGATGAAGCTTTTCATTGTCTATATCCTTTAGTCCTTCATGCCCGCAGGGTATTACCGGTCAGCTTGATGAACAGATCTTCAAGCGTTGGTTTGTGTACTGAAAGGCCATCGAGGCTTAGTCCGAGAGTGATCAGACGCCTGACGGTCTCGTCGAGCCGGGTCGATGTCAACTCGATAGCATCGTTTCTGACAACGGTTCCTTCGGGAAGGGGGAAGTCGATGCGTTTTGGTTCGTCGAACGGTATCCGAACAAGGACCCCTTCAAAATGCCTGTCGAGCATAGCCTGCGGGGCATCGATTTCAAGCATTTTCCCGTGATCCATGATTCCAATCTGATCACAGAGCATATGAGCTTCGTCCATATAATGCGTTGTGAGGACAATAGTTGCGCCCTCGGTTTGAATTCTGCGGATGAGGTCCCAGAAATTACGCCGCGCCTGAGGATCGAGCCCGGTCGTCGGTTCGTCGAGGAACACAAGGTCCGGCTGCGGTACAATTGCAATGGCAAGCAGCAGACGTTGGCGCTGCCCTCCGGAGAGCTTCTTATTGTCCCGGGATAGAATGTCTGAAAGCGAGCATATCTCGACGATCTCGTTGAACGGTCGTGGCTCCGGATAAAAGGACTGAAAAAGGCGTATCGTTTCCGAAACAGTCAGATGATCAGGGAGTGACGTGTTCTGGAACTGAATGCCTGCGCGTTTCTTGAACTCTGAATCAATCGGACGACCCCGATACAGGATCTGTCCTCGGTCCGGCTTGAGAATGCCTTCCATTATTTCTATTGTCGTGGTCTTTCCCGCGCCATTCGGACCAAGAAGCCCGAAGCACATCCCCTCGGCCAGCGAGAAACTGATGCCGTCAACCGCACAAACCTGCCGGTAGTGTTTCACGAGGTCCTGAACTTCAAGAATATTCTGCATATGTTTAAAAGTACACGGGACAGGTGCTGACGGACCATACATGGAACATAAAATCGCAAACTGGACAGGGAATCTCGCAAGTTGATATCCTCTTGCTCGTGAACACTAGAATTATTACCAGCGTCCTCGCCGCACTCATTACGGGTATAGCAATTGCTCTTCAATCATCAGCCGGTGGTCGGGCCGGTCTCGCTATAGGGCCTATACGCACCGGCCTGCTTATAAATCTCGCGGGTGGATCCACCGCCTTGCTCATTATCGCTGTCCTCTGGGTCAGCGGTAACTGGCCCCCACAGTCGGCCTTTGTGCCCCAAGGCGGCTCGATCTGGACAAACGTATACCTGCTCACGCTGTTTGGGGGGTGGTTCGGGATAACCATCGTGAGCGGGGTTACCTTTTCGGTACAGGGCGTCGGTGTCACCGCAGGGCTCTCTGCGATCATTCTTGCGCAACTTGTCGCAGGCTCGATTATGGATTCGATCGGCGGGGCAGGGATTACGGCTGCATTTGATCTGCGACGATTCCTCGGGATACTTGCCATGGCGCTCGGCGTCTGGCTTCTCGTACCCCGATCATAACACGTTTTCGCTGCCGCTTGGCGCTCAACACGATCAAGTCCTCTCCAAAAAAAAAGCCATCTGACCTGTTCGGTCAGACGGCTTTTGCTGCGGCAGAGAGGACTTGAACCTCCACGACCTTGCGGCCACCAGCCCCTCAAGCTGGCGTGTCTACCAATTCCACCACTGCCGCGTGGACTGATAACGGCGCTTAAAATAGACCAGAACGCCGAATGCTGTCAAGGTGAATCGTAAAAAACCGGCTGCAGGGCAGCCGGTTTTACGGAATAATCAGAGGGGATCTGCGTTAGAACTCTCCGGAGTAGTCCTCTTCGATAATGACCGCCGCGAGGGCGTTCAGTTCTTCGGCAAGGTCCGGATCATGGGGAATCGCCTCAGCGATTTCGTTGAACCGTTCCACCGCGAGTTCCTGATTTACAACAGCATCTTCCATTTCCGTGGCGGCTCCAACTTCAAGGTCCTGAATATCGGCGATTACCGTCTCATATTCCGCCTCTTCGTTGTCAGCGACGTCTGCCGGAAGGCCCTGCTGCATCATCATGGACTGATGAAGCTCCTGGAATCGCATCATGTCGAGCGAAGATGCGTCGATGACCTGCTGTATCTCGACCTGAGCTTCCTGCTGAATGATCTGTACCTCGATCAGTGCTCGTGTAAAGCGTTCGAGCTCACCATCCTCCAGGTCTACTTCCACGGGAGCAGGTGCCGGGGCGAGTCCGGGTGCGTCCTGTCCTCCTGGTGGTGCCTGACCCTCGGGTGCAAACTGTGCGAATGACAGTGCCCCGCCGAGCGCAAGCAGCATTACAATGCCTGTGATAATTCGTGTGCCTTTCATACGTTGTTCTCCTTTGTTCAGCAACGGGCCTGAACGTTGAATGATTCTACGGGAGAAGCTAACAGGTCCGTATCCAGCGAAATGGAAGGCTGTGTCAAGATTGTGTGAAGACGGGCGTATTCTGGGTATCCCAGTGCAACTGCATGTGTGCCGCGTACTGGCCATCAGCTTCCCTCAGCACAGAATGCCTGGTCTGATCGCGTTCGGGTAGACATTCGTGCGCGATTCGCAGCGTGTCGCCAAGGTTGCACTCTTTGAGAAAGTTAACGGACATGCGGCGAATGCGTCGACTGACAACCCAATCTGCACTCAGTCCATCGATCATCCACGATACGTAGCGGGTATTGTTCACGTGTTGCTGTGCGTCAATGTCCGAGTATCGTGCGGCCACGCCGTAGGTGGTCTGACCATCGGAATCGGAATCGGGAGCCCGTACTTTCTCCGGGCCTCCGTCATACTGGCTGGGCAGAGACGGGATAGAAAGCTCCGCTACAATGCCTTCGGGTCGCAGAGGTCTGCGGCTTCCGTGATCGACTATGAGCCAGCCGGTCACGCCCTTCATGAGCTCCCGCTCGTCGTCGTCATAGAGGCGGAAATCCCTGAGTGCGAGCAGTTTGTTTGTACCTGAAGTCCAGCTCTCCAGGCGCACGGTTTCGCCCCAGCGCGGGTAGCGTCTGACGTCCATGGTGAGTCTTGAGAGAACCCAGAACTGGTTCTGGGCACCGAGTTCGGAATAGCCGAACTTCAGGGCCTGGGCATGCTTCCACGCGACGTCCTGCATCATCTGAAGCAGGGCTTGTGGTGAGGCAACCCCGTTGACGTCAGTCCAGAATGAACCGATCTCGAAGGTCTCGTACCATGTCGGCCCGGCGATAACGGGATCACTCAAAGCCCGTTTCCGGTCAGTCGTTCGAGCTCAGTGATGCGCTCGTCGAAAACCATCATAGCCTCCGAAATCGGTTGCGGTGTAGACATGTCGACTCCCGCAACGTTCAAGGCATCGATGGGAAATCGGGATCCTCCGGACTTCAGGAAATTGAAGTACTCGTCTCGTTCGTGGGTTCCCCCGTCCAGAACCCTTTTACTGAGCGAGATTGCCGCACTGATTCCGGTTGCGTACTTGTATACGTAGTACGCACGGTAGAAGTGGGGTATGCGCAGGCCTTCGAGATCGCTTTCGGTATCAATGGTAACGTCCGGTCCGAAGTACTTCTCGAGCAGTTCCTTGTAGGTGCTACGGAGACTGTCAACGGTCAGTGGCGTGCCGGACTCGTTCATATGATGAGCCCTGTGTTCGAACTCCGCAAACATCGTCTGCCGGAACAATGTCGCCAGAATATCATCGATGTGTTTATTGATCAGATACGCGCGCATTCTCTCGTCGTCTGCACGCTCAAGAAGGTATTTCAGCAGAAGCTGTTCATTGAACGTAGACGCAACCTCGGCCTCGAAAATTGTATAGTCATATTGAGGGAAAGGGTTGTTTCTGGACGAGTACCATGAGTGCATGCTGTGGCCGCCTTCATGGGCCAGCGTGAACACGTCACGCAGCACGTCCTCCTTATAGTTCATGAGAATGTACGGATCACCAACGAAACTTCCTGCGCTGAATGCACCGCTTCGTTTTCCCTTGTTCTCGTATTTGTCCACCCAGCCGCCGAGCAGACCGTTCCTGAGTGTATCGACGTACTCGCTTCCCAGCGGCATCAGGGCTTCCGAAATCAGCTCTACGGCTTCAGTATAGCTGTGTGTCGCTTTCACATCCGAAATCAGTGGCACGTAGTTGTCAAACATCTGATAGCGGTCGAGTCCGAGCAGCTTCTTTCGGAGACCGTAATACCGGTGCAGGGTCGGCAGGTGATCAGAAACGGTGGAGATCAGGTTGTCATACACGTCTTCCGGTACGTTGTCGGGAAACAGTGCAGCGGCACGGCTGCTTTTGAAGTTCCGTGCCCGCGCCTGATAGGTGTCAAGATGCACACTCCCTGCATACAGCGTTGCAATGGTGTTTTTATGTGCGTCGTAGACGCGATAGAACTGACGATATGCGGTCTCCCGTAATGACCGGTCCGGATTCATCAGAAAACTTGAGAGTGATGACTGACTCAGTGGTTTCGCACCTTCGGGGGTTTCAATCGTTCCAAAATCAAAGTCAACATCAGTCAGCGAACTGAAAGCCTTCTGGGCAGTCTGGTTTGCTTCCATCTGCATGCCGAGAAGGCGTTCCTCGGCTTCCGACAGAATGTGTGGTTTCATACGGATCAGCTTGCTCAGATATACCTGGTAGTCCTCAAGAAGCGGATCTTTCAGAAACGCTTTCAGAGTCTCTGTATCGATACCCTGTATCTCGGGGTCGACAAAGCTTCGCGCGGTTGTTGCTGCCGATGCCGCCTGCATAAAGAGCGAGACGCGCTCCTGGTTTTTCGAGTCGCCTGCGTCTTCGGAATAGCGCAGCTGCGCGTAGTAACCCAGGCGCTCGCCGAGCGTCTCCAGTTGGGTCAGGTAGTCGAGACACGCGTGTAGAGCAGATACCGAGGTACCAAGTGTTCCCTTGAACGAAGCGATTTCAGGAATTCGGGAGTTGAACTCATCCAGTCCCTTTCTCCATGCCTGATCATCGGTAAACAGCTTTGAAAGGTCCCAGCGGTCCGCATCGGCAACGTCCTGCCTTGCGGGTATGGTGTTTTTCTGGTCGATACTCATGTCTAAGGTGTGCTCCTGACTCAGTTTGATTCGTTTATCCTATGGTGTTGGTCATGAGGCGTCAACCGAAGCAGGCGTTTTACGGACGTGCTTTCATTGACGAAGCCTTACGGTCGTGGTACATACAAGCGTATGAATCCGTGGCATGACGTAGAACCTGAGCGTATACGGCCGGAAAACTTTCTGGCCATTATTGAAATTCCGAAGGGAAGTAAGAAAAAGTACGAGCTGGACAAGACCACCGGTCTGATCCGCCTCGACCGCATACTCTTTACCTCGACACATTATCCGCAGAATTACGGTTTTATTCCGCGTACTCTTGCGGGTGATAATGACCCACTCGACGTGCTCGTCCTGTGTTCAGAAACCCTGGATCCCCTCGCAATGGTGGAGTGCTATCCTATCGGCGTAATCAAGATGGTTGACGACAACGAGGTCGATGAAAAGATCATCGCGATTCCGTTCAAGGATCCGGTGTATTCGGGTTATCGTGATATATCGACACTCCCCAGGCACATACTCGAGGAAATCTCCCATTTCTTCGAGGTTTACAAGAGTCTCGAGCATTCGGAAACGTCGGTCAAAATGAGCGTTAACCGGGATGTTGCAATTCAGATCATCGAAGAGAGTCTCCGTGTGTACAACGAGACTTTCAGTCCCCAGAAATCGAATACGAGTTCTCGTGGAGCACAGGCTCGCAAGACATCGAAGGCAAGCAAGACGTCGAATGGCGGCAAAGCACGAAAGACGTGAGTGCCGTCAGTCAGGCAGCTCCGAAAGGGACCTGTCTGACTGCAGGCGATCCACTCACTCCGGAGTTTTCGAGCGTCACCGCCCTTCGGAGATAGCCTTTTCGAGCGCGTTTCGAACCGTAAACACAGCATTATCCACGGTACCTTTTGCTACATGCAGGAGCGCAGCAATATTGCTGTTCGTGGGTCGTAGAGACAATCTTCTGAGTCTCCGACAATTCTGCTGATATAGTCGTCTGCTGTTCGCAAGTTTCTGATCCAGACTTCTGCGAGTGACGGGATCAGATTCGCCGTACAGTCGTTTCTCGAGATTGTAGATGCGCGTATACAAGCGTCCGATGCGGGCTCCAATCAGGGCCTGTCGACGGCGTCGTGGACCAAGGGTCTCGAGCAGGACGTACTTGCAATGCATGAGCCAGGTTGCATCGGAAGAGCACAGCTCAGCGATGCGGATGATGGTCCGTTCATCAGCATCACATATCGCCTTCAGACAGAAGCACAGGACACTCGTTCGACTCAGTCGACGCAACACCCGTTGTACCGGCGGTTCAAGAAGGCTACCGATAACAGAGGTATCGATTGTGACAGAATGAAGTTCCGACGCATCGGGTGTCTCTCGCAGCTCCCAGCTACCGATATGGGTGTCGGCAGGATCGTAGCGTGTTGTCCGATGGCGGGAAATCAGGTAGCTCATGATGCGGTATTTCATGCACATGCGCAGGTAGGGCTCAAACTCAGCGCGCTCCGGTTGGTAGCGGCTTACGATCTGTTTCAGTCGCGGGGTGAAGTACAGGAGAAAATCACCGCGGTCGTCATCCGTGAGGGACGGAATCGTACCGGGATAGCGGTAAATCATCACTGACGTCTTCCGTACGATTTCCTCGTATCCGTATCCCGTGTCCTGATAGCGAATTACGAGCTGTGTTAAATCGGTCATGCGTCCTCCCGAAAATCAAGTATACGGACTCCATACAAGAAGCATGCCGACCATCGGACGGGCAGCTGTTGACACGTTGTGACCTTGTTCGAGTCTACGGAATCAGACGTACCAAAAACGAGGGTAGCCATACCGCTGGTGGTTCGATCCGACTGATGCACCGAATCTGCGCCATATAAAGGGTATAAACGTGTTGAGTAAGGACATCCACATGTGACTGGAAGTTACCGACGGGAGGCCGGGTGCCGGCGGGCAGGAACCGTTACGTGCTCAGAATTGTGACGCGATCAGGTCGTTATTCGGCAATTTTCACCGAGTTCGCTGATCGATTATGAGATACTTTTCTGAAAGGTAGAATAATTACGGGCTGAACAGACTCTCGAAATCGTGCAGCAGATTCGCGACCAGTTCCTGATAATCCAGTTCCGCGAGAAAGCCGGAAGCATTCTTGTGCCCACCGCCACCATACTTCCGTGCAACCGGACTCACGTCGATGGAATCACGCGAGCGCAGACTCCCGGTGCAACGACCGGGTGACTCTTCTCTGATAAGGGCGAGCGCTTCGACCTCTTTTACGGCGAATGCGAGCTGGTAGAATGTTTCGCTGTCGCGATTGCTCTTTCCGACGGTTCGGGTGTCTTCTTCGAGCTCCCAGGTAATGAGGAACCGGCCGTCGAAATGACTCTGCATACGCTGCAGAAGCGTTGCAATGAGTTTACGGGACTCCATCGTCTTGTTTCCGTACATTGCAGCGTGTGCGTCACGTGGCGATGCGCCGGCGGCGACGATCCGTGAAACACCGCTAAACACGGGTGCGTGGGTTTCGTTCAGGTGTCGGAAGTAACCGGTGTCGGTGCAGAGGCCGAACATGAGCAAGTCTGCCTCATCTCCACTCAGGGGCACGCCAAGCCCTTCGATGACTAACTGTACCAGCCAAGCCGCAGCGGGCGCCTCAGGGACCACCCACGCGGCCTCACCCATAGGAGCTGAGACCGGATGGTGGTCGATAACGACCGCGGGGAGACCACTGATTTCTTCGGCGAGCGAACCGATTCGATCGGGTAGCGCACAGTCGAGAACGACCACCAGGCGCCCGTCAGTGTGTCGGCGCAGGTACGACGGCACCGATGGGAGGAAATGAGACTGGAAACGCTGAATCTCTCCCCGATCGAAAGGCCCGGGATTGAACTGATGCACTTCTTTTCCCATTCGCTTCAGGGCAGAGGCAAGAGCCATAGAGGAAGCTATGCAATCACCGTCGGGCTCCATGTGGGTGCAAATGAGTACTTCGCGTGCGTCGCGTATTTTCTCCAGTATAATCGCCGGAGCCTGAGGTTCAGTTTTCATAGATGTTTTTTATATGGTTCCGGTGCAGTTCGGTCTGCCGTTGATTACAGTCGAAGAACCGGCGCGTCGACGTCAAAAAGCTCATCGACGTTATCCGGCGCGATCCATCGGCCCCAGGACTCGTGTGACATGCTTCGCCGTACGTAAAGCCGGATCTGTGAGAACTCTCCATCGCGCCAGAATATCTGCATGTATGGATACGCAGGGCCGTTTCCTTCGAGGAACACGCCCTGTCCACCGGCGCGACGGAACCAGTCTATCGGGAGAAACGTTTCGGCCGGTGCACCGCTGTCGGTCCAGTACTGTACACGATAGCCACGCTGATTAGGGAAAATTCGGTGTATAAAAAAAGTACGTGCGTAGTAGGAACTCTCGTTCTGAGCTTCCTGCGCACTCACGGTTCCTGCAACTGACAGAAGCACGGCAAGAACGATCGCTATGGAAATGATTCGTTTCACTGGCCTTATCCCTCCATGGATTACCATTTAAAGTATAGTGAAGCATCCTGTGCGATGCAATTACAGCCCCAGAGTTTCGAGGATCAGCGCACGGATCGTGTGCTTCCGGTTTTCGGCCTGATCAAAAACCCGTGACTGCGGGCCTTCGAACACGTCGGAGTTCACCTCGTTTCCCTTGACTGCGGGCAGACAGTGCAGAAATATCGCGTCATCGGCTGCGGCGCGCATCAGGGCCTCAGTGACCCTGTAGGGTTCAAGAAGCTGCAGGCGCTCCTGTGCCTTGTCTTCTTCGCCCATACTGACCCACACGTCGGTATATACGGCTTCGGCCCCCCGAATGCCGGCAACAGGATCGTGCTC
>RECN01000188.1 GCA_007694005.1 Spirochaetaceae bacterium | reverse complement strand
AACGTTGACAGCCCGGTGCAAACGACGCATGCTTTCTCTATGGCGATCCCGAAGGGCGACAAGGGTGGACTGTTTACCTACAAGGATTATCGTTCCTGGCCGGCAGATGAGCGCTGGGAACTGATACAGGGGATCGCATACAACATGAGCCCCGCTCCGGCGCGGCGGCATCAGGGAATACTCTCGGAGTTATCGGTAGCCTTCGGTGTACACTTTCGCGACGGGTCGTGCAAAGTCTACGTCGCACCTTTCGATGTTCTGTTGCCGGATCAGGCTCAGTCAGTCGATGAAAGTGATACCGTCGTTCAGCCGGACCTTGTTGTCGTGTGTGATTCGAGCAAACTGACCAGGCAGGGATGTACCGGTGCGCCTGACTTTGTTGCCGAGATCCTTTCACCGGCTACCGCGTTCAAGGACATGGAAGATAAGTTGCGTGTGTACGAACGCCACGGTGTCCGGGAGTACTGGATCATCAACCCCGCCAACGACACGCTCATGGTGTACTCGACGGTACCGGCGACTGGTCCCGAGCACACAGTGGGCTATCACAAACCCGTACTCTATACCGCAGGGGACTGTGTCTCGCCGCGGATCTTTCCGGGCCTTTCCATAGATCTGACCCGGCTGTTCGACCGCGACCGCGACCCTTCCTGACACCATGCACGTACTACAGCGCATCCTCCCCGAAAAACTCGCGCAAATGGTCGCGCACCCGCGCCGGACGCTCCCTCGCGAACTCGTGCATGGCCTCGATGTGAGCTCTCCATTCATCCATGGATGATGGGCGGCTCCAGCGTTCGATGTGGCGGGGCATTTCTGCTTCGACGCCCGCTGTGATGCGCTCGATGTGCTCGCCGACGCGGTCGGGGTGGAAGGTGGTGTCGAGGTGCTCGTCGAAGCGCCGCAAAAACTCAGTTCTGATTTCGGGGATCTCCATAAGCGCCTGATTCAGAACAAAGGAGTCTGCGCGGAACTCCCGTTCGCCTTCGGGCAGGAAGGGGTGCTCGTCCTTGTCGCCGAAGGTCCACGCGACCATGTTGTAGGTGGCAGACTCGCCGTGGCCGAGCGACACATCAAGGTCGTACATCATGACGCGCCAGCGGCCGTCGCGGGGGGAGGGGGCTGCCGCCACGTCCTCTCCGACGTAGCGCCACAGTCGGATGTTGTTCTGCGGCCAGTCATAGTTGCCGGCGTATATTTTTGCCACCAGGTAGTCGAGGTAGGCGCCGAGGTCGAGATAGCGGTCTACCTCCATCCACGAGGAGAATTCGCCGTCTGCCAGGCGCCCGCGGAAGCGAGTAAATGTATCTACATATGCTTCATCGCCCACGTCGAGGAATCCATCATCCTCCAGAATGATGATCTGATCTCTCGGCAGGCCGTAGTGCGTTTCGAGATAGTGCTGATCGTAGCGTTCGCGGATGTTGTGTATGCCCCAGTACTCGCCGTTGAGAAAGAGGATGGTTGGGCGATAAGCCTGCGTCTCGAAGTCGAGGTGGGCGACAAGCGATTGCTGAATCGGGTCGGTGAGCATGGTGCGGTACCAGTCGTTGCCGCCATTACGAAGGAGAAGCCGGTTAAAGTCGTCCAGATCCTGCTCATCAAAAAACTGATGATTCAGGCGACTGCTGCCGTAGTCGCTTCTTGAGTAGAGGCGTAGCGTCTTCTGCGGTAAGGCGCGAGAGAAGTTACCGTGTATGCGCAGGCCGAGATCCTGGCGCAGGACGCGTACACCACCGTCAAAGAATTCAAGGTGCGCTTCCCGCTCCCAGTCGGTTCCGCGGTTGAGGAAGTTGCTCTGCCAGAAGTCGTCTCCGGCGTCCACCCCCGGGACATAGATCCCGGTTTCCGGGTCAAAGAAATTCCCCCGGTCGGTCGCGATGCTGAACACCGGTAGTTCAAAGCGCTCATTTGCATGCTCTGCGAACAGCAGGGTCGCGGTTCGGTGCGCACTACTGTTCGGTCCTGAGACGGCGACCGCGCGTACCACAAGCGCACGTTCTACCGCTTCCGGCGGTGCGACCCACGACCAGGGGCCTGTCTCGTTACTCGTCTGTATGGTCGAGATATCGCTTTGGAGCGCGAGTATCCCGGCGGTGTCGATGGGGGCCTCGTACACGAAGGTTCGGGTGCGGGTTTCTCTTCCAAGGTGGTCCCACTCGGCGTCTGACATGACCGCGTCCGGGTCCGGGCGCGACCCGTCCACCGTGTAGTAGATGGTGGCTCCCTCGAGTGAGCTCGAAATAGTAAGCGGTACCGCTTCGCCGTAAATTCCGGCTGGCGGATCGAAGGCGAGCGGGGAGGGGGCAGCCGTCTCGCGGGCGCTGCCTGCGGCCTCGGGGCTGCCGTGGGTCGTCTCGGAGGTGCTACCAGCCCCCTCGGCGGCGTTGCCGTCGCGGGCGGCTCCGTTCGCGGCCGCACCGCGCGCAGCCCCACCGGCCGCGCTATGCTCATAGATCGGTTCCACGCGCACATTGTTCAGCGCGAGCGCGCTTCGGGTATCCCCGTCTGTCAGCTGCGCGTTTGAGTACTGCCAGCGGAAGTACGCGGTCTCTTCCGGCTCAAGCGGACCGTAGGGGTACAGACCATCCTCACCGTGAGCTTCGAGTTCGCCGAGCAGAAACGCCACGTCGACGCGTGTTCGGTTCTCCGCAAGCGATCCGTCGACGAGCCGGGCACCGGCGGCGGAGTGTAACGCGCCCGCGGGGTTCACCGTGGACACGATATCGCGTACCGATGCGAAGCCGCTCGTGTCGGTGTGGTATTTGAGGCGTATTCGGTTGTCGCGCTCGCCCTGAATCCAGGTCTCTACATCGTAGCTCACGCGGAAGCCGACAATAGGACGGCCGGTTTCGTTGGTGTACTCGATGAAGACCCTCGCGTTTCGCAGGTCCACCTCACCGCGCTCACGTATCCCGAAGGAAAAGCTCTCGCCGTCTGCGGTAAATGCGCCGAAGCCGCTGAACGCCTCGGCGGCGGCAGTCACCTCGAACACCCCGGCGAAGGGATAAAACGCGGGGCCGACCGGATCACCCTCATCGTTCTCTCCGCTGACAAACATGCCCGCCGGCATCGTGCTTCGTGTTCCGCGGTAGTCGTCGAAGTCGGCCTCGAATACGCCGACCTTGGTGTTGTCACTTTCCCGGCAGGAGACGAAGACCACCAGAACCATTAATGCGACTGCCGCGAAAACGGCCGCACGGCGCCACACAGGGCGGAGCTTCACTGCGCCCCTGCCGAAAGCGGCGGCGGCAACACCTGAGGCGAGCGGACAGAAATATTCTCCCAGTACGGCTCGAGGACCTGATAGCCGTCGGGATCGCCGCGGCGGTGCACCGGATTCTCCCGGATATCGATTTCGGCGAATACACCCGACCCGGGGTCGTCCTGCAGCGCGCCGCGGTCCATTAGCCGCGCGAGCGGTGCGAGATCAGTCACCTCTGCGTCCCGAAGATTCAGATGCACAAGAGCCGGAAGGGTTTCTAAGACAGTTACCTCGGGTCCGACCGGGATCCCGCGCAGAATCAGCGTGTGCAGACGCGGCAGCCCCGCCATCGGTTCAATCGAGGCGACCGCACTGTTTGAGTGCAGATTCAGATAGCCAAGATTGCGCAGTTCCTGAATACCCGATAAACCCCGCACCCCGGCCTCCCGCAGATTCAGATACTCAAGCTGCGTCAGGGCAGCAAGTGCTGCGAGATCGTCGATGTCCAGTGGGTTGTAGCGCAGGTCGAGGTGTCGTAGCCGCGTGAGCCCGGCGAGCGGAGTAATGTCACTAATGTGATTGTCTGCAATATCAAGCGCTTCAAGGCTCTCGAATGCCGCGAGTACGGAGATATCAGAAATGCGGTTATGATCGTCGGGGCTTTCCGGGTGCGACGGCCCGCGGTTGTGCCTCAGATCGAGCGAACGCAGCTCGGGCAGCCCGGCAAGAGCGATGAGGTTTACCGCTTCAAGGTCGGCTATGTCGTTGTCACGAAGACTCACACGCTGCAGCCGTGACAGCGCGGCAAGCGGCGAGACATCCTCAACCCGGTTACCCCGCAGGTTCAGCACCGCGAGATTTGCAAGTTTCTCTATGCCTTCAAGCGAGGTTATGCCGCGCGCCTCTGCATCGAGCTCGGTAATTCGTTCAAGCTCCGGCGGCGAAAAGGTCCGGCCTGAACCGTCAAGCGCGTCACGAACCGCTGCCTCAAGCCTCGCGTCGGGAAACCGCGTCTGACTCGTTTCAAGCACAGCCCACAGGTAGATGATGATAAGCGCGGTAAAGACCACGGCCGCAGATACGGCGAGCACCTTCACGCGCGGCCAGCGGGTCGGAGACCTCATGCGGTCACCTCACGT
>RECN01000187.1 GCA_007694005.1 Spirochaetaceae bacterium | reverse complement strand
CGGCAACAGCTTCGCGTTAGAAATCCTTTGCCTGTATCCTTGTGGCGATTACGAGAGAAACAGGGAAGGTGATGTGACTGACGGAGTTATTGACCTCGAGGTTGCCGGCGAAAACGCGTATACGATCGATGGTTCTGTTACCTTTGATACGGGTCGATCAATTGTAGAAGCGACCTTCTTCTACAGTGGTGCATCTACCGAGATAGACTGATGGTTCACGCGATTCCGGGTACTCGTTTCGGGAGAAGGCCGGAAGGTCATCGCGGGGTTCTCTCGTAGCGCTGATCACATCTGCTGCCTCGGAGCTTACCGCGACCAGGTATTCATCATCACCATCCTGCTCTATCTGTGCCGATGCGACCGCGTCGCGTACATGAGCGTCGAAAGGCAAAACGATCTAAATACAACGAAAAAATCGTTGAAAATGCTATAGATCAGGGCTAAAAATAGGCGTATAGTATACAGAGTAACGAAAAATTCGTAAGAATCGGGAATGAGCTATGTTAATTCGCTTCTATGTCGCCAATTTTCTGAGTTTCGCAGACAAGACAGAGTTTTCCATGATTTCCGCGAAAGGTTCGCATGCTGATGATCATGTAGTACGTTCGAACGGGTTCGGTGTTCTGCGTGGGGCGGTGATATACGGCGCGAACGCTTCAGGAAAGTCGAATCTGGTCAGCGCAATTGATCTGGCGCGGCACATGGTCACAGACTCCGCCAAATCGGGCGGCAAACTCATTGATAAACGGTTTCGACCGGCCTTTTCGGACGACGATACGCCTACACACTTCGAGTTCGAGTTTTCCGTCGCCGAAACGGTGTACGCGTACGGCTTCACTTTCTCGCCGACCGCTGTCCACGAGGAGTGGTTGTACGTACTGCGCGGGAGTAGCGAGACCGTTGTTTTTGAACGTGACGATACCGGGTTTCACCTGAATGAAACGCTCTTTGGTGGGCCGGATTCGGTCAAGCGACTCAAGTACATGTTCGACGATCTGCTTCCCAATCAGCTGTACCTGACCGAGGCGAATACCAGAAATATCGGAAACATTCCCGGCTCAGAGCCTCTCATTGAACCGTTTCGGTGGTTTCGGGACAGTCTCGTAATTATCTACCCTGAAAGCCGGTTTCGCGCCTGGGACTCAATCGAGCAGGATACTGCCTTTGTCGACGCAATGAACCGGAAATTGCGCGAGTTTGATACCGGAATAGATCGGGTCTCGTTCGAGAAACGAGCAGAATCGGACATCCCGGAAACAGAGCTTCCTCGAGAGTTTCTTACAGAAATCGAATCGAAGGCCGGTCACACGTCTGTGTTCGTATTCGGTCACGACTACAACACCTATCTCATTGACTGGCCGGACGGGAAGCGTCGTATCCGGGAGTTGTGCACGATACACGAGACACCGAGTGGCCCGGAAATGTTCAGAATGGCAGATGAGTCGGACGGAACAAAGCGACTGACGGACTTCATTCCCTTATACATTCGGGGAACCGCTGCTGAGCGAACCTTTTTCATTGACGAAATTGACCGGAGCCTGCACACGAACCTGTCGACAGTTCTCGTGTCGACCCTCCTTCGCGCCTTCGAAGGTTCCCGTTCCCAGCTCGTCTGCACGACACACGATACACGGCTCATGGATCTGGAGCTTTTTCGGAGAGATGAAATCTGGTTCGTAGAAAAAGACAGTAGTGGCCGCTCCCGGCTCCATTCCTTGAACGACTACAGACCACGAAAAGACAAAGATGTACAGAAAGAGTATCTGAACGGCCGGTACGGCGGGGTTCCGGTGTTAGTGGAGTAGGTGCGTGAGTCGAACTCGACGCGCTTTTGAGCGCCGTGATCCGGTTCGCGATAGTTCACTTGTCGTTATCGCAATCGCCAGAGTTTGGAAAGAAGAACGTCATCGACTCCCGATTCTTCGAGCGACAATCTGTCGAACATGCGATAATCCGGGCCCGTAGACTGGATGAGTCGCCGGCACAGCGCTGGTGCAGCGACCTTGGTACACGCGTATATCGGGTCGTACAGGTAATTCTGGAAGCCAACGATACACCTTGACCTCCGGTAACTATTTCTTGCCTTCCAGTTCTCTCTGTTAATCTCTGCGGGTGCTGCTTCGCGTTGGGTTACGTGATGTCGCCCGAAATCTACGCGGCCTCTCCTCACGTTCGTGCCTTTCGTTGTCAGGCGACAGTACACAGGAAATCGTGGAAGCGTTGCGAGTCAAGCGGAAACGTGAGCATTTTTTCCAGATCGCGCTCCATGTCGGACCAAATCTGCTGGTCGCGTATGCCTTCGACCGCGATGTCTATATCCGGGCTGCTTCAATGTCAAAAGTACCGTTCATACAATCCTAGTATACCGCCGTCATGCCTGGCGAACAACACGCGTTGGGCAGATACGAACGGATGTCGACAAACTGACTGCACAAAAGGCGGGTTGATTACACCCCCTTCAGTTTCCGCATAGCCTCCGGGTCGTTTTTTACCTGCCGGGCGTAGTTGAGCACAAAGGCGAGAAAGATCGAAAAGAAGAGCCCGGCAAAGGCGGCGACCGTGATCATGACGGCCGGCCTGCGCTCGGTGGCGTCGATCACCTCTGCCGCTTCGCGATCGGAAAAGACGCGTATCGGTTCTATGACGTAGAACAGCGGCACACCGCCACTGACCTGTGCTGAAAGCCCGCTTGCCGTGAAGCGTTCGGTCAGCGCGTCAATCATCGCGGATAGTGCGGCTTCGCTCGTCGCCGCCTCGGAGCTTACCGCGCTGAGCGCGACGAGGGATTCATCATCACCATCCTGCTCTATCTGTGCCGATGCGACCGCGTCGCGCACATCAGCGCCAAACGGCAGTTCAACTGCCCCCGCCTCGGCGCTCCTGACCATCCCTTCCAGTAAACGAACACCGAGTGTGCTGTAGCTTCGCGCGACGGTGGTGATCTGTGCATTCACCACAATCTCGCGGGCGACCGGCTCGAACAGAAGCAGGGCGTGAGCGGTGTAGGCCGGCTCCTGGTCTGCCGGCTCCGCCGCCCGAGTATCGCCGAGCCAGGTATAGGCTCCGGCCGCCGCTGCTGCGAGCAGGGTCAGGAGCACAATCAGGATCTTGTACCGCCAGATAACTGCGATCAGATCAATGAGGTCTATTTCGTCGTCCCGGGGCGGAAGCCCGGCCTGTTCGTGTTGGGTTTCCATGGCGTTCACCCGCTGAGCATACCGCGCTGCGGGTTGAATGCCAATGGTGTACTCAATCGAACGACACGCTTAATCCGAACGGAATAAAGTTATCGTCCGCCGAGAAGTACAGGTTACCATCTGTCCACGAGCTTTCACGAAGCGCCTCGAGATCCGTCTGGTCCCAGTCGACGCTGCCGGACAAGTCGAATTGAACATCCACGTTCAGCGGTGTTGACTGGGAAAAGTCTATGTACACCGGCGCGCCATAGGGAACAATGACGACGCTAGTGTAAAACCTTCGTGTCGTTCCGTCGTTAACCAGATTGAGTATGAACGACTCCTGCTCTGTGGACAGTCCATCGTCAAATGTGTGATCTCGTACCTCAAGCTCCGTATTGGTGTAATCGGTACTCTGCAGTCTGATGCGACCCGGCGTGGTAAACCAGTCGTTGCTGACGAAGAACACGTTCAGGTTCTGATCCGGGTCGTCAAAGCCCTGAAAGTAGGTGTCGGCAAAGAAGTCCGGGATTTCCCCGAGGTCGGCGCTTCTGTGCAACGGATGCCAATCAAGTCCGTTCAACTCTGCGTTCATGCCGAAGTACTCACCGTCAATGACCACTCCCATGCGGTGCAGGTACGCTTCGAACACGTCCACTCGCATCGATCCGACCTCATTTACAAACTGCTCGCTGACGTCGGGCGTGTCGGTCCCGGCTACCTCAGAAAAGTCGATCTGACTGCCACGACTCAACAGGATGTCTCGAGACCAGTCGTACCCGCTTGCCAGGGCGACATAGTAAGACCAGTCACTCCCTGAGAACCCGCTCCGGGACTGGTGATTCTGTACCGATTCACCTGGTCGGTAGGAGTAGGCAACAAGTTCCAGTTCGCCGAAATACAGGACCGAGGGGTCATCACTTTCAGTCGTTGTTGAGGCCCGCAGCAGTGAACTTGAACTCGGGTTCGTTTCGCTGAACCGAACATTCAGGAAGATGTCCTGTGCGCCAAATACAGAGCCAAGCAACTGGCATCCGGACAGGGTGATAATCAGGCCAACGCCCATTACTCGAAAGACGTTTCTCATTGGGATCCCCCTCGTAACTTTGATACAATAATAGTATCTCGTTGTGGGGAAAAAACAATAAAAACGAAACGTTCTCCGTTACGGAGGGTGCTCCTAGTACACCGGCTGCTCTTCAAAGGGGTGGCGCCCGGTGCGCTGTGGATCC
>RECN01000186.1 GCA_007694005.1 Spirochaetaceae bacterium | reverse complement strand
GGGCTTCACCCTGGTGGGCAAAGCGGTCGCCTATGCCCATGGTGTACTTTGATAAGACCAATTTTTTCTGATTCATACTGGAGAGAATACCCGCTCGGGCCGCTTCGCGAAAGGAGGCGGGAGTCCTTTGAGCTGCAACCTCAGCCCCGCAGTATCTTCTCCATGGCCTTTCCTCGTGCCAGTTCATCGACCAGCTTGTCGAGGTAGCGAATCTCCTGCATGGTCGGTTCCGCGATGTCTTCAATCCGGACACCACAGACGACCCCCTTTGCATGTTACCGTGCGATCCCCTCGCGCATCCGAGATCTGACCACTTCCACGGAACGGATCCCGGACTCGAACTCATCGTCTACTAATGAAAAATCTGCATACACATATTGTTCAGGTTTTTACTGAAGCATATGATCAGGTTTGGAGTCGAGGAGGTGGCGCGTGGATAGGCGGGTGTTTCCTGGTTATGGTGTTCAATTACGACAGCGTGCAATGTGCTGGATGTCTGGTCTGTTTCTGTTTCTTGGCTCATGCGTGAGCCAGCCTATGAGTGGTCAGACTGCTCCTGCCACAGTGTCCGCCGGGCAGCACACCCAGGCTGTAGCGATTGTGACGTCGCGCGTCGTCGCAGAGAATCCCCCGCCGATTGGCGTCAACGAAATCGGTGACATGGGCGGTACAGCGTTCGGTCGTGGCAACCTGATCCCCGACTGGGGTTTTGAAGCGGCGTCCATACGACACCGGTACCGGGTCCTCGACTCGGGAGTGGACGACGGGCGTCCGTGGGTGACGCTCGACGGCGCCGGGGTCAGCCGTTTCGATCTCGTTGCCTCCGGCTACCTGAGTGGCGCGGACTACCGGATCTATCGCATTGTCGATGCTGCCGGTCGGCCGCTTCCTGTTGACCCCGGCCGTGAATACCTGGACTTGTCGGCAGCTGCGCGATACGTCAAGGTGCGATCAGGGCGTGTTCCGGAAACGGGAAGCCCGGGACTCCCCCTCGGGGGCTGGGTTGTCGGCTCGACGGTCGGCACAGAAGACCGGGTATATCTGGAACGTGGTGCTGAGCAGCCTCTTCGATGGGACTACATCCACTTCGACGCGCGCGTTCTCGAACCTGACCTGACCTGGGCGCACCCGAGAGTCAGGCAGCATGAGTTTCGCGATATCTGGCGCTCTGTATGGGACGATGAGGCGGTCAGGATTCGCCGGGTAGCACATGTTGTGCCGCCACCGCCCGATATGCGGCACGCAGGCACATCTTCCCTTGAGATAGCGGTGCGGGGGCCGGGTCTACAGCTCATTACCGGACCGGCTCTGTTCTATCCGGCGACGGGTGAAGGCGAGTCGCGCTGGTACGCGTTCCTTGAACCAGGCGAGGTGTACCGCTACGAAGCATGGATGCGGCAGGATGGAATCGCCGGTTCGCAGGTTGACCTGACCTTTCATGGTCAATACGACTCTATAGGCCAGTCGTTCACCGTTCGCGAGTCGTGGGAGCTTCATAGTTTTACGTTCACAGCTCCTCCGGTTCCCGATACCGGCGGGCACGGAATGCCCGCTATCTCGTTCACTGGACCTGGAACGCTTCACGTAGATAATATCAGGCTCCTTCGAGCCGATCAGGATACCGGGATCCCCGGGCTTGAACGCCCGGACACCAGAAACTGGGAAGCGCTTGCGGCTTACAACCCGGAAGAGGGCCGAAAAGGGGTGCTGCGGAATATGTGGACCGGGCTCCGACCCTACACGATCCCCGGAATGCTTGAGCTTCAGCGCGAAAGCCTTATCACCTTCGACTGGTATCAGGGCTTTACGCCAGACAGCAGGCCCACGCTGCCGTTTCATCTGCAGTTTGCCTATCGTACCGGCACTGACCCTCAGTCGCGCATGGTCCCCTGGATTAACGTCAACTCCAATGCGAGCCTCGAAGAGTGGAATATGCTCATTGAGTATCTCATAGAGCCTATTGATCCCGACGATCCCGTCGAACGCGCTGAGAAGCCTTTTGCGTATCTTCGCTTCGAACAGCGCGGTACTCCACGCCCGTGGATCGATGAGTTCAGCCACATGATTATCGAGTTCGCGAACGAGACCTGGCATCAGCAGGCCGTTGAAGAACAATGGGCTGGCTGGGGCCGGCCCTACTGGGTCGGAAGCGGAGGACTCGAGTTCGGCCTGTACGCAGCCTATATCACCGAAGGGATCGAAGCTTCGAATACACGGGTCGCCGATCTCAGGAGGGACGGTCGGCTGCGGTTCAGTATGGGCGACAACTACGTTCCCTATGTGGCCGAAGGGATCGCCTTTGTACCGAACATGGAGTCTGTGGGACACGGAGCCTACGTTGGTCCCCGCTGGGAGACTGGGGATGTCACCAATAGTGTGCTCGACGACGAGGGAATGCAGACAACGCTCCTCGCGTCTGCAGAGAACTTCCATGACGACCTGGAACGGTGGCGTCAGGAGCGCGAGATGTTCGCGGAACGCTATGATGCGTTCGTCGATTTCTACGCATACGAGGGTGGTCCGAGCGGATACGCTCTCGACGCTTCCGACGACGAGCGGGCTATTGCCGAGGCCTACGGTAAGAGTCTGGCCATGGCCGTTGCTTCACTGGACGGTTGGCTGGCGGCCTATGAGGCCGGGTTTACCGAAATGGCGTTCTACTCATTTACCGCTCGCGAGACCTGGGCCTCCCATACCACGCACTCGGCGAACGCGCCGAACGGCTACATTCCACACGCTGCGTGGCTCGCGGTGCAGATGCGAAACCGCTACGCCTGGGGACATCTGGTCGCCGTCGAGTTTCCTGAGGTGCCGGTCATTGACCGCGGCGGGAGGGACATTCCACTGGTCGGCGGATACGCGTTTCGTGACGGATCGCGTCTGGCGGTGTTTCTACTCTCCCGCGTCCTCGACGGCTCGACAGACCTGACGCTGCACCTTCCGGGAACGCCACTAGGCCCTGCGACGCTATACAGCCTTGCCGGTAACCCGCGCGAAAGCAATATGCACGAAGAACGCATTCGAATCGAAGAACGTGAAGCGCCGCTGGATCGGGTAACGCAACTCAGTCTCGAGGCGGGATCGATTTATCTGTATGTCGTGGAGACTGATCTTGACGACACGATACCGGCGCCCGGGGCGGCTCCGAGCCCATCTGTTATTCACGAGCCTGGCCGATCGGTTCTGCGCTGGGATCCTGTGGCAGGGGCCGATGGGTATGTGGTCTACCGCAGCAGTCGCCCGTATTTCAGTAGATTCGACGAAGATGACCTATTCGAAGTCCCCGATACCGAGTTCGTAGATATGGATGCGAGCGGCGGAACCACCTGGTTTTACCGCGTAGCCGCTCGAAACGACTGGGGCGAGG
Organism: Spirochaetaceae bacterium; assembly: GCA_007694005.1. GTDB lineage: Bacteria > Spirochaetota > Spirochaetia > DSM-27196 > SKKC01 > SKKC01. The sequence goes on along the minus strand of RECN01000186.1, from coordinate 1,054 downwards.
GGCTTTCGAGCAGGGTCGCCAGCGGAGGTGCGAACCCGTACGCCGCGCTCTTTCCCGCACCGGTGCTCGCGGGAGCGGCAATCGGCGACGGATCGCTTGAGCTGTCGTGGCGCGCTGTCCCTGGTGCTGAAGGCTACCGCTTGGGTTTCAGAAACCGGCAGGGGTCCTTCACCTGGATAGACCTGGGCGATTTCCTTTCGCATGTGCTTCAGGGCATTCCAAACGGTGCTCCCGTTGAATGGACGGTGCAGGCGTATGGGAGGGACGGTCGAGGACTTCCGGCACCGGTCGCGCGTGCAACGCCGCGTGCCGCAACGACGGTTCAGGCTCTCGCAGAGTGGGATCTGATCGGCGCGACGTCCTACGAAGCGTCTCAACCGGTCGCAACGCGATCGCTCCCAATACGTGTCAGCGATCTTACGCGAGGTCCAGGCTTCGAGGCGACCCACGATTTGCCTGATTACCATCCCTTACCGAACTCATTCGGGTTCTTCCCGCTAGACGAGTATGAACACGGCAACTTCGGTCGTCTTCGCGGTGGAGGCAGTCTTGATATGGCAGTGGAGCGCGGCTACTTCGTCGAGTTCAGCCTCACGCCCGAGACGGGAACGACGTTTCACCTGACCGGCATCGAAACAGGGGTCACCTATCCGTACTGCGAAGCGACGCTGCAAATAGCTGTTCGCTATCGGGTCGGGCCGGGGCAATGGTATGACGCGCCTGCAGGTCCTTACGAGATAATACCCGCGCTCTGGTCGGGCGGAGAAATCGATGCAACCGAGGTCTCCTTCGACATGCGCGCAGATACACGACTTCGCGATGTCCGCGAGACGCTCACGATGAGGCTGTATGTGTACTCGCTTGAGTCCGACGCCCGTTTCTGTCGCGCGGGAATCATGCGGCGCACGGGTCCGGCTATCACGGTGAGCGGGACGTATCGGTAGGTCGAGGACATACGATATACGCGGGAGTCTTCAGTCCCACCTTCCGCGGGTAGATACGCTACAATCCCCTCATGCAGACCGCGCATTCCGTTCACTTCAAGTCATCCCTC